>NZ_ATLP01000030.1:0-255484 GCF_000416215.1 Pseudomonas sp. CF161 | reverse complement strand
TCATCCGTTGCGGTTTATTGAGGTGTTCAAGCAGTGTGGGTGGTTGAGTCCTGCTGAGCTTAGGCAGATGGTTCCGGCACGGGCGTTGCGTGGGGTCGGGGCCGGTATTCCTGCTCAGATCGTATATGAAAGGGTGCTACCTAAAGCTGGCCAACTAGTCCCGACCCACTCAACTGAACTCAACCGCATGCTATGCAAATATGGCATCAACACTTCCGCGCGCTTGGCAGCCTTTTTCGGTAACTCCGTACAGGAAACTGGTTGGCTACGAGTAACTGAGGAGGAAAGAGCCTCTAACAACTGGTATGCACCTTGGGTAGGGCGAGGCTTCCTGCAACTCACCCATCCCAGCAACTACCTCAACTATTGGCACTGGCGTGGCCGCGCAATTGACGCTGATGTGGAACGCAGGTTGAGGCTGGCACAACAGCAGGCTAATGCCCAACGGAGCAATCAGCCATTGCAGGAATTGGAAACGCAACTGCCAAGGCAAATAGTGGTTTGGCGCACTGATATCGCAATTAATAAATACGACTCTGCCGACAGTGCCGGATACTACTGGTCCATGAACAAAGCTAACCGGGAAGCGGATGTGGCGTCGTCTAATATCCGTCACTCCTTCACCCTGTATACCAGTAGCGAACAATGGCCGGGTCAACGCTTTACCTTTTACGAGAATGTGTCCTTCCGTCGCGTGAGTTGCCTGATCAATCTGCCTGGCCATATCAACCGTACTGACCCGCAACTCAACGGTTTAGTTGACCGTTATCACGCCCATGCCTATGCGCAAATGCTGCTACATGACCAAAGCATCTTCTCTGACGCCAACGGCGTGCTGCAGTTTCTGCCAGAGCATTATCACGTGAAAGATGAGGAGCCGCGATGAAAACAATACGTCTGATCCCTCTGCTTATGGCCGGTTTGCTTGTGGGACTTGCCCCATTTATCGCTGTAGGTGAAACCGTCACCGATGCTGAAAGAGCGTCTGATCCTAGTGATAAGAAACTGCCCAAAGGCATGCAGCGCTATGTTCTTCCGCTACAGGGTTGTGCATTCGAGTTCGTTGCAAAAGAGGGAGGGAGAGCCCAGGCGGACGAGAGTTCATCACCCTATCCGTATGGTTATTTCAGTTACGATCGGTATTTAGGAGGTAGGCAGTCACCATCGATCTCCTTTAGTTGTCGACCTGATACAGCTATCAAAGTATGCCCGGTGGAGTTTAAGGAGTACCGCGAGCTTTCCGCAGAAGATATTCGCGATATCCAGATGCGCAAGTTGGGCTCACTTAATTCGCACTATTACACTGAAGCCTATATTTCAACTTTCACCGGGGTAGCCCCGCCTCGATCACGCATCCTCGACCTATGTATGGGCGATGAAAATCACACGCTGGTCACTGAAAATGGCGGCATCAGGCTTGGCGCCGACCCTCGGGAAATCTGGCAAGCCCGCAACAAACCAGTTCTTCCCACTTCCGAGGAGGCTTTGCTGGAGGTTCTAGACATTATTCGCTCCATCCGCTTTTTACCGGCAGACAGTGAGTGAAAGACGAGGCGGCGGAATGAACACAATACGTCTGATCCCTCTGCTTATGGCCGGTTTGCTTGTGGGGCTTGCCCCAGTTATCGCAGTGGGTGAAACCGCCACCGCTGCTGAAAGAACGTCTGATCTTGGTGATAAGAAACTGCCCAAAGGCATGCAGCGTTATGTTCTTCCGCTACAGGGGTGTGCCTTTGAGTTTGTTGCAAAAGAGGGAGGAAGGGCGGAGGCTGACGAGAGTTCATCACCCTATCCGTATGGCTATTTAAGTTATGACCGATATTTAGGAGGTAGGCAGCCACCATCGATTTACTTCAGTTGTCGGCCAGGCGCGGCTGTCAAAAGATGTCAGATGGAATTTAAGGGGTACTACGAACTTTCCACAGAAGATATTCGCGATATCCAGATGCGGAAGTTGGGCTCACTTAATTCGCACTATTACACCGAAGCCTATATCTCAACCTCCACTGGGGTCGCCCCGCCTCGATCACGCATTCTCAGCCTATGTATCGGAGATGAAAGACACGCGCTACTCACCATAAATGGCAGCATTTTGCTCGGAACCGACCCTCGGGAAATCTGGCAAGCCCGCAACAAACCAGTTCTTCCCACTTCTGAGGAGGCTTTACCGGAGGTTCTCGACATCATTCGCTCTATCCGCTTTTTGCCTACAGACAGCGAGTGAAAACGAGGTGGCGGAATGAACACAATACGTCTGATCTTTCTGTTTATGGTCAGCCTGCTCGTGGGGCTTGCCCCATTTGTCGTCGCGGGTGAAACCACCCTAGATATTAAAAGAGTGTCTGAGTCCGGTGATAAAAAACTGCCCAAAGGCATGCAGCGCTATGTTCTTCCGCTACAGGGCTGTGCTTTCGAGTTCGTTGCAAAAGAAGGAGGAAGAGCCAGGGCAAGCGAGAGTTTATCGCCCTATCCGTATGGGGTTTTCAGTTATAGCCGCTATGTGAATGGCAGGAAGCCGCCATCGCTCTACTTTAGTTGCCGATCAGGCGCGGCCACTAAAGTTTGCCCGATGGAGTTTAAGGAGTACCGCGAACTTTCCGCAGAAGATATTCGCGACATCCAGATGCGCAAGTTGGGCTCGCTCAATTCGCATTACTACACTGAGGCGTATATCTCAACCTCCACTGGAGTCGCCCCGCCTCGATCACGTAGCCTCAGCCTATGTATTGGCGATGAAAAGCATACGCTTGTTACCGAAAACGGCAGTATTTTTCTCGGAACCGACCCTCGGGAAATCTGGCAAGCCCGCAACAAACCGGTTCTTCCCATTTCCGAGGAGGCTTTACCGGAGGTGCTGGAGATTATTCGCTCCATCCGCTTTTTACCGGCAGACAGCGAGTGAAAGTCAAGGCTGCGCAATGAACACATTACGTCTGAGCTATGTTCTCCGGTTATAGCGCTGTGCCGTTAAGTTCGTTAACCAACCCAATATCCAAAATCTGAAAACATTACTTCTGAGGCACCGAGGTCTTCGGCGCCAGGTTCCAGCGCACCGAGCTGATGCCGTGGGGTTCGAGGATGCTTTTGATGATGGCCAGGGAACGCAGCGACGGCAATTCGCGCAAGGGGATGGCGCAGTCGAGGGCGGCGCAGAACCAGGCATCGAACTCGGTCATCTGGGTCGAGGCGTGCAGGGACACTTTTTTGTGTCCCTGCAGCAGGTAGTGGATTTCGTACTCACGAAGCATGGGGTGATTGCTGCATGGCGCGGCGGATGCGCATCCAGTCCTGATAGGCCTCGGTGCGTTTGGCGTCCGCGGCTTTCTTGGCCTGGCGGTAGCGTTCCCACACGGCGTCCGGGCCGTCCTGGCCACCGATGATGGTGTAGGCCAGGTTGTCGAGGCGGTCGGCCTCGAAGAACAGTTGGGTGTTGCGCGCGATTTCCTCGTCCCAGGGGTTGCAGTCGAGGCTGGTCTTCAGGGCGTGGGCGTTCACAGGCTTGATTCTCCGGTCCAGTCGATTTGGGTCGAGGGGCGCCATTGCACATCGGTCAGGCCGTAACGCTCGGCGAGGGGGCGGGTGACGCGCTTGACCTTGTCCCGAGAAGACTTGGGGATGGTGCCGATGCCGGCGTCACAACTGGCCCAATGCCAGGCCTGTGCGTTATCCATGCCGTCGGCGCGGATGACGAAGGTCTTGTGTGCACCCTGTAGGTGGTATTCGATGACGTAAATTGCCGGGTTTCCCATAAGGCCCTCCATTAGCTTGTGAGAAAGAATCGATTTCGTTCAAAAAGGTTCAAAATAATTGTAGGACAATTGCATTTTCGTGACCCACGTCAAGCCCAGGCCATTCGTCAGCTCGAATGCACTGCGCCGCCGCTCCGAACGTCGAACGATCATGGCCCAGGTTGGCTGGACCCACGCCCTGAGGTGTTTATGTCCACTGATTCGAGTTTCGACGATCAAGCGCAAACCCCACGCCCCGACCCGGCCCCGGCCGAGCCCTCTGCCGAGCCGTTCGACCCGTTGCAGAAGGACCCTTTGGCGCGCCCCGAAGTGGTAACCCGCGAGCGCCCCGAAGACTGGAACGAGCCCAGCGCCGGCGATGGCATCCCCAGCGACAAGGACATGCCACTGCCCAATGATTAAGCCCCCATGCAAACCCCGCCTCTCGGGCGGGGTCCGGGTATTGCCAGGGGAGGTCGGGCCAGCGGTTACTTGGCGTGCTGCGCCTGCAGTTTTTTCGCCATGTCCAGGTGGTGCTCCAGCGTCGGCAGGGTCTGCTGGGCAAACGCTTTGAGTTCGGCGTTATCCGAGGAGGCGGCTTCTTTCTTGAACAGGGCGACGGTGTCCTCGTGGGCCTTGACCTGGTTGTTGGCGTAGGCCTTGTCGAAGGACTCATCGCGCATTTCGAGAATCATCTTCTTGGCTTTTTCTGTGAGCGAGGCTTCATCCGGCACTTCGATATCGAGTTTTTTCGCCAGGGCGGTCAGTTCCTGATTGGCCTTGGTGTGGTCGGTGACCATCTGCTGGGCAAATGCCTTGACGTCGGCTGCGCTGCTTTTTTCCAGGGCCAGCTTGGCGCTTTCGACTTCGTTGATCCCGCCTTGCGCCGCGTCATTGACGAAGCTGTTGGAGGTGGCGGCAACGGCGCTGCCCACGGTGCCGGCCAGCAGCAGGAAGGACAGGCCCATCTGTTTCATCAGCAGTGTGTTCATGGTGATCTCCATTTCATTGTCGGGGGACGAGGATGTCGTCTTACTGTTGAGCCGGCGGCCGGGCAAAAGGTTTAGTTTTTTTGCTGGGTGCGGTCTTGAGATCAATCAGTATTGATTCGCGTTTACATCTCGACTGGGAGTTTCTATTCTTGCGCCTGCGCATTTTCAGCTCAGGAGAGCCCATGCAATCTTCCAACCCCGGATCGGAACGCGCATCACCGATGGCCACCCTGATCGGCTTGCTGGCGGGGCAGCGCGCTCGGCTGGGCTTGGCCGCGAGCCTGGCCGCGGGCTCGGCGCTGCTGGAGCTGTTGCTGTATTACCTGTTGTACCGCGCCGCGGAGCTGGCCTTGCTCAATGTGCCGCCAGGCCGGGACCTGCTGCACCTGGCCGGTTTGCTGCTGCTGACCCTGCTGGGCAAATACGGGCTGCTGACCCTCGGCGCCTACTTCAGCCATGTGGCGGCGTTCCAGATCCTCTACGAGGTCCGCTTGCGCCTGGCCCAGTCCTTGACCCGCTTGCCGTTGCAGATGCTCGGCCGCTACAGCTCCGGCGGCTTGCGCAAGATCATCCTGAATGACGTCGAGCGCCTGGAAACCTTTATCGCCCACCACAGCATCGAACTGATCGCCGCCGTGGTCACGCCCCTGGCTGCGGGCGGCTTTCTGTTCTGGCTGGACTGGCGCATGGCCCTGGCGGCGCTCAGCACCATTATTCCCGCATGGCTGGCCCAGGCCTGCATGTCGCGGGGCATGGACGAACGGGTGCGCAGCTATAACATCGCCACCGAACAGCTCAACGGCGCCACTGTGGAATACCTGCGCGGGATTCCGGTGATGAAGGCGTTCCGCCAGAGCGCCAGTTCCTTCAAGTTGCTGCGCGAGCGGCTGGAGGCCTACCACCGCCTGGTCGAGGGTTTCAGCCGCAAGGCGGTGCCCGGCTGGTCGGCCTTTGTCGTGCTGCTGACGGCCAATATTTTCGTGTTGCTGCCCCTGGGGCTATGGCTCAACGCCCAGGGGCAGTTACCGCTGCCCAACCTGATTTTGGCCCTGGTGCTGGGCAGCGGTTTGCTCAAGCCGTTGCTGCGCCTGATGTTCTTTTCTTCGGCGATCCGCGAGATCTGCGGCGGGGTGGAGCGGATCCAGCCACTGCTGGCACCGGTGGCCGTACAGGTCAGCGGCCGCTTGCCGGCCCATGCCGGGGTGCGCTTGCAGAATCTGTCGTTCAGTTATCAGGCGCGGCCGATTCTGCAGGAGCTGAACCTAGAGTTGCGCCCTGGCAGCTTCAACGCCCTGGTGGGCCCCTCCGGCGCCGGCAAGTCGACGCTGGCCTATCTGCTGTCCGGGCTGTTGCCGCCCGACAGTGGCGAGGTGCTGCTCGGTGAGGTATCGCTGGCCAGCCTTGGCGATCGAGACCGGGCCCAGGCCATTGCCGTGGTCAGCCAGGACGCGTTTCTGTTCCAGGGCAGCCTGGCGCAGAACCTGCGGCTGGCCAAGCCCCTGGCCAGTGATCGGCAGTTGCACGACGTACTGGCCATTGTCCAGGCCCGGGACTTGGTGCGCAGCTTGCCCCAAGGCCTGGACACCCAGGTCGGCGAGCGTGGGACGCGTTTGTCCGGAGGCGAGCGGCAGCGGATCGCCATCGCCCGGGCGCTGCTGGCGGGAGCCCCGGTCTTGGTGCTGGACGAGGCCACGGCTTTTGCCGACAGCCTGACCGAGGCCGCGTTTTATACCGCGTTGCGCAAGCGTTACCCGCAGACCACGGTGCTGGTGATTGCCCATCGCTTATACGCGGTGCGCCATGCCGAGCAGATTCTGCTGCTGGAGGAGGGGCGCCTTGTGGCGTCCGGCTCCCATGCCCAATTGCTTCACGGCAACGGCACTTACCAGCGCTTGTGGCACAGCCAGTTCCAGGCCCATGCCTGGCATATTCGCCAACAGGAGGTCAGGGATGTCGATGCTTGAGGATGTGGTGCGCATTGCCGGTCGCCAGCCGTACCGGGTGTACCGCGGCATCGGCCTGCGGGTGCTGGCCCAGGCCTGTTCCATCGCGCCGTTCTTCCTGGCCTGGCTGGGGCTGCAATGGGTGCTCGCCGGCGGCGCCGCAAGCACTGAATGGTGGGGGCTGGGCCTGGCGCTGGGGGCTTGTCTGATCGGCCAGTTGCTGTTTTCCCACTTCGGCCAGATGGACTGCTTTATCGGGGCCTATGACCTGATGATGGATTACCGCGCGGCGTTGACCGATCACTTGCGCCTGGTGCCCCTGGGGTTCTTCCATCAGCGGCAGATCGGCGAGTTGGCGGCAACCCTGACCGATGATGTGAAGCGGGTCGAGGACGTCTTCACCCACTTGATCGCCGAAGTCATTGCCGGGATCAGCGTGCCGCTGATTTTTTGCCTGCTGCTGGTCTGGGTTGACTGGCGCCTGACCCTGAGCCTGCTGGTCACCTTGCCCCTGGGCTGGGCGCTGTACCAGGGGTGCATGGGTTACCTGCTGCGCGAAGGCGCGCGACAATCCGGGCGCCTGCAGATGGCTTCGGGGCTGCTGGTGGAGTTTGTCAGCGGTATTCGCACCTTGCGCCTGTTCCATCGCTGTGACGGCATGCTCGCGCGCCTTGAAGAAACCTTCGCCAGCATCCGCCGTGGCAGCCTGGGCATCGAAGCCTGGGGCGGCGGCGGGGTGCAGCTGTTGCGCCTGATGATCGAGATGGGCCTGGTCAGCCTGCTGCTGATGGCGGCCTGGCTGTTTGTCGAGCAGTCGCTGGACGTGGCGACCTGGCTGCTGTTTGTGCTGGTGTCGTACAAGATCATCGATGCATTGCTGGAGGTCGCGGCCTACCTCACGCAACTGCGCATGATGGGCCAGTCTTCGGCGCGCCTGAGTGCCCTGATGGCGGAGCCGATCCTGGCTGAAACCACCGCCGTCACGGTGCCCGAGGATTCGACGCTGCGCTTTGAACAGGTGAGTTTCGGCTATGGCCAAGAGCCGGTGGTGCAGGGCATCGACTTCACGGTGCCGGCCGGTTCAGTGACGGCGATTGTCGGGCCGTCCGGCAGTGGCAAGTCGACCTTGCTGCATTTGCTCGGGCGCTTCTACGACCCGCAGCAGGGGCAGATCACCCTGGGCGGTGTCGACCTCAAGGCCCTGGGCACCGACGCCTTGTACCAGCAGGTCGGCTTCGTGTTCCAGGATGTGCAGCTGTTCGACGGCTCGGTGCTGGATAACGTGCGCATCGGTCGTCCCGAGGCCAGTGTGGAGGCGGTGCGCGCCGCCTGTCGCGAGGCCCGCTGCGAAGCCTTTATCGAACAGCTGGAGCAGGGCTATGACACGCAGCTGGGCGAGGGCGGTCTGCGCTTGTCCGGCGGCGAACGCCAGCGGCTGTCGATTGCCCGGATGCTGCTCAAGGCACCGCGCATCGTGCTGCTGGACGAAGCCACGGCCTCGGTCGACCCCTGCGCCCAGGCTGATATCCAGCAAGCCTTGTCGCGCCTGGCCGAGGGCCGCACGGTGGTGATGATTGCCCATCGGCTGCGCACGGTGGAGTACGCCGATCAGATTCTGGTGCTGGATCAGGGGCGTATCGTCGAGCGCGGCCACCACCGCCAGTTACTGGAGCAGGGCGGCCTGTACCAGCGCCTGTGGGACGAGCAGGATGCCGAGGCCGTGCCGCTGGCGCCCCTGATTCCGGGGCTGCCTGGCGGGCAGCCATGAGTGAGGGTTACGCGCGTTGCCGATGGCGCGCGCTTCAGCCCTGCAAGTCGGCCGAAGAAAACCCGTTGCGCCGATAAAAGCGCTCCAGCTCCCGGGGTTCGGGCTCGACCCCGGTGAAGATCTTCAAGTACTCGGGGATGTAGCGCATGCGCTGCGCCAGCGGCTCCTGGGTGTTCATGCTGATGTAGCCGATCTGGGTCAGGTAGATCGAGCGCGCCCGGGTCACGGCGGCGTCATGGGCGAAGCCGAAACGGTCGAACATGGTTGCCAGGGCCTGCACCCGCTGGGCATCGGCCTGGCGGATCTCTTCTGCCACCTCGGGCGATTGCAGGGCCCAGCTGCGCATGGCGAATTCGAATTGCGAGTCGAATAGCTCGCTGTTCAGCCAGCAGTCGAAGACGTTGAGAATCGCCTCGGTGATGGATTCGGCATAGGCCTCGGACTGTGCCACCAGGTTGAAGGTGTTCTTGTTCTTCCACAGGCTCACCAGGGCTTCGAGCAGCGCTTCGCGGTCCTGGAAATACCAGTAGAAACTGGTTCGCGACAGGTTGAGTTTCTTCGCCAGCGGCATCACCCGCACTGCATCCACCCCCGATTCCTTGAGGCTCTCATAGGCCGCGTTGAGCCAGCTCTCCAGAGAGCCACGGCCGGCCGCTTCCGCACTGTTGGTGGTTGCTTTCATGGGGCGTTTTTTCCTTGTCCACTTGACCTTGATGGGGGTGAATATACACCACCGTCGACGTTATTGACACTGGTGTACATTGGGGTCTATCGTCTGCCTTGCCTGATGACCTGTATGCGAGACCGATATGAATAACGATCCGCTTCTTCAGCCTTATCGCCTCAAGCACCTGACACTTCGCAACCGCATTATCACCACCTCCCACGAGCCGGCGTACCCCGAAGAGGGCATGCCGAAGAAATTGTACCGGGCTTATCACGTCGAACGCGCCAAGGCCGGCGTGGCCATGACCATGACCGCAGGCTCGGCGGCGATCTCCCGCGACAGCCCCCCGGTGTTCAACAATATCCTGGCGTACAAGGACGAAGTGGTCGGCTGGATGAAAGACCTCACCGACGAATGCCACGAGCATGGCGCGGCGGTGATGATCCAGCTCACCCACCTGGGGCGGCGCACCCGTTGGGACAAGGGCGACTGGCTGCCGGTGGTGTCGTCTTCGCACAATCAGGAGCCGGCGCACCGGGCCTTTCCCAAGAAGCTGGAAATCTGGGACATCGAACGCATCGTCCGCGACTACGCCGACGCCGCCGAACGCATGCAGGCCGCCGGCCTGGATGGCATCGAGCTGCAAGCCTACGGCCACTTGATGGACCAGTTCTGGTCGCCGCTGACCAACGAGCTGGAGGGCGCCTACGGCGGTTCGCTGCACAACCGCCTGCGGTTCACCTTTGAGGTGCTGAGGGCGATCCGGCAGCGGGTCGGTTCGGAGTTTATCGTTGGCATTCGCTACACCGGTGACGAGGTGCTGGCCGGCGGGCTCGAGAAAGAGGAGGGGCTGCACATCTCGCAACTGTTGAAAGACAGCGGCATGGTCGACTTTCTCAACGTGATTCGCGGCAATATCGCCACCGATGCCGGGCTGACCGACATCATCCCGATCCAGGGCATGCGCAATGCACCGCACCTGGATTTTGCCGGGGAGATTCGCGCCCTGACCGGCTTCCCGACCTTCCATGCGGCGAAGATTCCCGATGTCGCCACCGCCCGCCATGCAATTGCCGCCGGCCTGGTGGACATGGTGGGCATGACCCGCGCGCACATGACCGACCCGCACATCGTGCGCAAGATCATCGAGGGCCGGGAAGATGAAATCCGCCCCTGCGTGGGCGCCAACTATTGCCTGGACCGGATCTACAACGCCGGTGCCGCCTACTGCATCCACAACGCCGCCACCGGCCGCGAAACCACCATGCCCCACGAGGTGCCCAAGGCTGCGCGCAAGCGCAAGATCCTGATCATCGGCGCCGGCCCCGGCGGGCTGGAGGCCGCACGGGTCGCCGGCGAGCGCGGGCATGAGGTGCTGGTGCTGGAAGTGGCCGACCAGCCCGGCGGGCAGATTCGCCTGACCGCGCAGTCCGAGCGGCGCAAGGAAATGATCAGCATCATCGACTGGCGCATGGCGCAGTGCGAGCGCCTGGGGGTCAAGTTCCGCTTCAACACCTGGGCCGATGCGGCGATGGTCCTCGATGAAAACGCCGACGTGGTGATCGTCGCCACCGGCGGGCTGCCCCACACCGAAGTCTTGCAACGGGGCAACCAGTGGCTGGTGTCGAGCTGGGACATTATTTCCGGCGACGTGAAGCCCGGACGCAATGTGCTGGTGTACGACGATGCCGGCGATCACGCGGGCTTGCAGGCCGCCGAGTTCATCGCCCGCAGCGGCGCCAGGACCGAGATCATGACCCCCGACCGTTCGTTCGCGCCGGAGGTGATGGGCATGAACCTGGTGCCCTACATGCGCTCCCTGCAACAGCTGGACACCACCTTTACCGTCACTTACCGGCTCAAGGCCGTGGACCGCGAGGGCGACCAGTTGCTGGCGACCATCGGCACCGATTACAGCGACCTGGAGAAAACCCGGCGGGTGGACCAGATCGTGGTCAACCATGGCACCCGGCCTCTGGACGAGCTGTATTTCGAGCTGCAACCCCTGGCCACCAATGAAGGCGCCGTGGAGTACAGGGACCTGATTGCCGGCACCGCGCAAAACGTGGTGACCAACCCCCAGGGGCGTTTCCAATTGTTCCGAATCGGCGATGCGGTGTCATCGCGTAACACCCATGCGGCGATCTACGACGCCCTGCGCCTGGTCAAGGACCTCTAGCGAGCGCTGATTAGCGTGCCCTGAACATAAGAAAGACAGCCGTCATCCGTTTCCCAAGTCTTTAAGTCACTGCCCCGAAAGTGAGTCCGATTGGTTTTGATTAACGTCAAACTCTTCCCTGCGGAGGTTGTTGCATGCACACGGATACCGATTTCACCGAGCTGCTCAATGCCGTACCCCCAGGCCCGCTGCACTATCGCAGCGATGCCAGCGTTACCGGGCATGCCCTGGCCCCGGTCGATAACGAACTGCTGGCGGCCTACGCCGCCATCGATCGCCGGGCCTTGCGCCAGTACCGCCTGGAGCGCATTCGCCAGCAACTGCGCGAGCAGGATTTTGCCGGCGTGCTGTTGGCCGACCCGATCAATATTCGCTACGCCACCGACACCAACAACCTCGGCCTGTGGGTGATGCATTCCCCCAGCCGCTACGTGTTTGTGGCCACCGATGGCCCGGTGGTGCTGTTCGAGTTCACCAGCAGCCGGCACAACAGCGAACACATCGAGACCATCGATGAAATTCGCCCGGCCATCCCCTGGCTGTACTTCCTGGCCGGGCCCCGGGTCGAGGAGAAGGCCGAGCGCTGGGCCCTGGAAGTGGCTGACCTGATGACCCGGCATGGCGCCGGCAATCGGCGCCTGGCGGTGGACCGCTGCGACCCCTGGGGTGCGGAAAAACTCAAGGCCAGGGGTATCCAGTTGTTCGATGCCCAGCCGCTGATGGAGCAGGCGCGGCTGATCAAGTCGGTGCAGGAGATCGCCAGCCATCGGGTGTCGATGGATGTCTGCGACCTGGCGATTGCCCGCATGCGCGCCAGCCTGGTGCCGGGCATCACCGAAAACCAGCTGTGGAGCATCATGCACGGGACCAACGTGGCCCAGGGCGGGGAGTGGGCCGAGAGCCGCCTGCTGAACTCCGGGCCGCGTACCAACCCCTGGTTCCAGGACGCTTCGGACAAGGTTATCGCCGCCGGGGAAATGGTCTGCTTTGACACCGACATGGTGGGGCCGGGGGGCTATCTCTCGGACATTTCCCGCAGCTTTATCTGCCCCGGCAAGGCGCCGACGGCGGCCCAGCGCGACCTGCTGGAGATTGCCTCGCAGCAAATCAACTTCAACCTCGAGCTGCTGCGTCCCGGGTTGTCGTTCCGCGAGTTCGCCGAGGGCTGCTGGCCGGTGCCCAGGCAGTTCGAACACAACCGCTACATGATGATGTTGCACGGCGTGGGCCTGGTCGACGAGTACCCCAGCGTGGCCTATGCGGTGGATTTTGCCGAGTGGGGCTATGACGGCCACTTCGAGGAAAACATGGTGCTCTCGGTGGAGAGTTACATCGGCGAGCAGGGCGGCCATGAAGGCGTGAAGCTCGAAGAGCAGGTGCTGATTACCGCCACTGGGGCGGTCAAGCTTTCCCGTACCCCCTTAGTCGACGGCGATCGATAACAGCGGTTGTTGCCTGATTCTTGCAGGCATGGCGTCTACCCTGTCCGGAGAAAAAAACAATGAGCAGCATGACCGTGATCGAAAGCGCCGCCGCCCTGGCGCCGCGCCCGGCGTCCAGCGCCGAACCCTTCCTGCGCCTGGAGGCGATCCACAAGCAGTTCGGCCCTTATCCCGTCTTGCATGACGTGTGCTTTGAAATGGCCAAGGGCGAGGTGGTGGCGATCATCGGCCCCAGCGGCTCCGGCAAAAGCACCCTGCTGCGCTGTATCAACCAGCTGGAGCCGCCGACCCGGGGCCGGGTGAGCATGGCCGGGGTGCACATCGAAGCCGGGCGCCCGCTGCCCAGGAGCGAGTTGCTCAAGCTGCGCCGGCGCATCGGCATGGTGTTTCAGTCGTTCAACCTGTTTCCGCACCTCACAGTGCTTCGCAATGTCAGCCTGGCGCAGATCCGCACCCTGGGCCGCAGTGCCCAGGAGGCGGACGCCCGGTCCTTGCAGTTGCTCGATCGGGTCGGCCTGGCGGACAAGGCCAATACCTACCCGGCGCGTTGTTCCGGTGGCCAGCAGCAACGCATCGCCATTGCCCGGGCCCTGGCCCTGGACCCGGAATTGATGCTGTTCGACGAGCCGACCTCGGCCCTCGACCCCGAACTGGGCCTGGAAGTGCTGGCGGTGATGAAGGAGCTGGCGCGCGAGGGCATGTCGATGCTGGTGGTGACCCATGAGATGCACTTTGCCGAGACCGTTTCCGACCGGGTGGTGGTGATGGCCGAAGGACGGATCATCGAGCAGGGGCCCAGCGCCCAGGTGATGCGCGAGCCGCAGCACGCGCGGGTGGTGCAGTTTCTCCAGGCCGTGAGGAATCGCTGATGCTGGATATTCTGCTGGTCCTGTTGCGCGGTGTGCCCTGGACCCTGGCCGTGACCCTGGGCGCCTTCTGCATTGGCATGGTGCTGGGCTTTCCGCTCTGCGCCCTGCGCCTGTCGAACCTTGCGTTCTGCCGCTGGCTGGCGGCGATGCTGGTGCTGACCCTGCGCTCGATTCCGCCGATTGTCTGGTTGTTTTTCATCTTCTTCGGCATTGGTGGCGGCTACATCGCCTTGTCGCCCTTTGCCGCCGCGGTGCTGGGCCTGGGGCTGATCACCGCGGCGCATATGTCCGAGGTCTATCGCGGGGCCTTTGCCGCGATTCCCCAGGGCCAGTACGAGGCGGCCCATGTGCTCAACCTCTCGGCCCCCCAGCGGTTTTTTGATGTGGTGCTGCCGCAACTGGTGCGCATCGCCATTCCCACTTCGGCCACCTATGCCATCGGCCTGCTCAAGGACTCGGCCGTGGCCTCGACCATCGGCGTGGGCGATATCAGCTTCCAGGCGTACCAGATGTCCCAGCAGACCTTTCAAGGGCTGGGGGTGTACAGCGCGGCGGCCGTGGTCTACCTGATTCTCAGCGTGCCGGTGGCGCTGTTCTCGCGCTGGCTGGCGGCCACCCTGAAACAGAGGATTGCCCGATGAGCGAGCTGCTGACGATGTGGCTGGCCTGGTTTCCCGAGCTGTGGAAGGGCTTTGTGCTGTCGATGCAGGTCACCGCCGTCAGCCTGGCGCTGGGGGTGGTCCTGGGGTTGCTGCTGGCACTGGGGGTGTCGGCACCTCGCCGAGCCGTGCGCTACCCCTCGCTGCTGATTGTCGAACTAGGGCGCGGCGCGCCGGCCTTGATCCTGTTGCAGTACTTCTATTTCGGCCTGCCCTCGGCGGGCCTGACCCTGAGCTCGTTCTGGGCCGCGGCCCTGGCGCTGGCCTACTGCACGGCGGCCTATACCAGCGAGATCATCCGTGGCGGTATCGAGGCGGTGGCCCAGGGGCAGAACGAGGCGGCCGAGGTGATCGGCCTGAATCGCTTCGATGCGCTGCGCTTCATCATCCTGCCCCAGGCGCTGCGCGTGGCGCTGCCATCGTTGCTGGGGTTCTCGATCATGATGTTCCAGGCCTCGTCGCTGTGTTTCACCATCGCGCTGCCGGAGATCGTCAGCCGCGCCTCGGCCATTGGTTCTTCCACGTTCGAGTACATGCCGGTGCTGACCCTGGCCGGCCTGATGTATGCCGCTGTGTGTGCGCCCGCGACCCTGGGCGTGGCGGCACTGGAAAAAAGACTGGCGCCCAGCCAGCACGCATGACCGACTCGGGCCGTTTTTCGGCTGCTGCTCTCTTAATGCAACCCTTGCACAGGTGAAGCCATGATTAGCTCCTTGAAATGCATGACCCGTTGGGCCGTCCTTTGTTCCTCTCTGATGGCCGGCGCGGCCGTGGCGGACTGCAAGCCGGCCCATCAGTTTGAAACCCTGACCCCGGGGGTGCTGACCGTCGCCGCCTGGGTCTTCCCGCCGTACTCGATCCCCGGGCCGGGCAACCAGTTGAGCGGGGTCGACGGCGAGATCATCAAGCGCATCGCCGCCCGCGAATGCCTGGAGATCAAAGCCACGGTGGTCGACCCGGCGGCGGTGATCCAGTCGGTGATCGCGCGGCGGGCCGATGTCGGTATCGGCGACTGGTACCGCACCGCCGAGCGCGGCAAGGCCCTGGGGTTGTCCGCGCCGCTGTACCTGGACGTGATGGGCATCATCTCCAGTGAGGGCTGGTCAAAAATCTCCGAGCTCGAAGGCAAGCGCATCGGCACGGTGCAGGGCTACCTGTGGGTCGACGACTTGAAAAAGACCTTCGGCGACAACCTGGTGCTGTACCCCAACCCGGTGGCCATGGCCCAGGACCTGGCGTCAAAACGCATCGCCGTGGGTGTGGACAGCTTCGCCGTGGGCGTGGCCTCGCAGCAGAAGGGCGCGTACCAGGGCCAGAGCATCAAGGTTTCGGAGCCCGACCCACGGGTCAAGGCGACCCTGGAGCCCGGGCAGACCGGCTTCCCCCACACCAAGGCCAACACCGCGCTGGGCCTGGCGCTGAATGAAAATATCCAGGCCTTGCATGCCTCGGGCGAGATTGCTGAAATCCTTGGCTCGTTCGGCCTCGACAAGCAGGCCGCCGATGTCGGTGCGCCACGTCTGGTGGAGTAACCGGCAATCTCAGCCCCCGGTCTTGATGGAGAGCCCATGCAATCACCCGCAGCGTTCAAGCACCTGTCGTTGCCAGAGGCCCGGGCGTTTGCCCGGCAGTGCTGCCTGGCTGCCGGCGCCAGCCAGGAGGTGGCCCACTCTCTGGCCGAGGCCACGCTGTCGGCCCAGGCCCATGGCTTGGCCAGCGTCGGGTTCGAGCACTTGCCCGACTACCTGAGCGGTTTCGCCAGCGGGCGCATTGCCCGCGCCGCGCAACCGCTGATCACTCAGGTAGCCCCGGCCATGATCCGCAGCGATGCCTGCCAGGGCATCGCGCAACTGGGTTTCGACCAGGCGTTTGGCGCCCTGTGCGACAACACCCGGCAGTTGGGCATCAGCCTGTTCGCCCAGCACAACGGCTTTACCTGCGGCGAGCTGGGCTACTACACCCGGCGCCTGGCTGCCGAGGGGCTGGTGGCGCTGGCCTTCTGCAACGGTCCGCCGTTGTTGACGGTGCTCGGCCAGCGCCAACCGATGTATTCGACCAACCCCCTGGCGTTCGCCGCCCCCTGTGGCGATGGGCGCCAGGTGCTGATCGACCAGGCCAGCAGCGCCACGGCGTTCGTCAATATCCTCAAGGCGGCGCAGGCCGGGGAGGCGATCCCCGCCGGCTGGGCGGTCGATGCCCAGGGTGCTGCGACCCTGAGCGCGCGGGAGGCCATGCACGGCGCCTTGCTGGCCTTTGGCGGCAGCCGTGGGGCCAATATCGCGTTGATGGTCGAGGTGCTGGCGGGCTGTGTCGGTGGCGGCAACTGGTCGCTGGACGCGCCGGACTTTCGCAGCGGTGCGCAATCGCCGGGCTCGGGGTTGCTGGTGATCGCCATTGCTCCGCAGCTGCTCGACGAGCAGTTCGAAAACCGCCTGGCGCAGCAGATGCAGCGCCTGGCGGCCCTCGGCATCCATCATCCGGGGCAGGCCAAGCAGCAGGCTTATGCGCGGGCGTTGAACGAGGGCATCCGCCTGCCGCTGACGCTGTATCAGCAGTTGGCCTAGTCGGCGTCCTGCAGGGTGTCCCAGAGCAGCCTGGCGCTCGGCGAAAGCTGCACGCCCTGGCGCGTCACCAGGGAATAGGGTTCGCTGCGCGAGCGCATATGCAGCGGCAGGGACACCAGCACCCCCATGCGCGCGGCGGCTTCGGCGACTTCTTCGGGCATCAGCGCAATCAACTGCGGATCCTGCTGCAACAGCATCAGGGTGGTGAAGGTCGAGGCGGTTTCCAGGGGGAATCGCGGGAACTCCAGGCCGGCCTCGCTGAACTCCCGTTCCAGCACCAGGCGCATGGGCATGTTGGCCGGGTAGATGATCCAGCCATAACCCTCCAACTGCGCCAACTGCAACGATTCGGCCTGGGCCAGCGGGTGCCGGGGATTGGCCACCACCCGCAGTTGTTCCTGGTTCAGCACCTGGCAGTCATAGGCTTGCGGGCGTGGGCTGACGCTGGTGCGGCAGATCGCCAGGTCGAGGCGCCCCTGGTCGATCAGGCCCAGCAGGCGGGCGCTGGTGTCTTCGACAATTTCCACCGACAGCTCGGGCTGGGTCAGCCGCAGCCGCGCCAGGCTGCTGACCAGCATCGGCACCGCGCCCATGATGATGCCCACCGAAATGCGCCCGCCCTGGCCCTGGAGGATGCCGAGCATTTCTTCGCGCAGGTGCGCCAGGTCGCTGTGGATCAAGCGCGCGTAGCGGATCGCGCAGCGCCCCAGGTCATTGGGTTCAAGGCCCTGGCTGGTGCGGGTGAACAGCCGGGTACCGAACGCCGACTCGATTTCATTCAGGGCCTTGGTCGCCCCGGGCTGGGTGATCGCTACCTGTTCGGCGGCCTTGTGCAACGAGCCGTGTTCGTCCAGGGCAATCAGCAGGCGCAGCTGGCGCAGGCGCAGACGGGAAACCAGGGAGGGCAGGGAAGCGATCATGGGGATGACTAAAAGTTATCGCGAGGGCAGGGGTTCTCATTAGGCAGGCTGCGGGGCGATTCGTAAAGTGGCGCATGTTCAACACATGCCCCTAACAATCTCCTGCCCAAAGAAGGCCCCTGCCATGCGATTGATTCAGTTTGAGAGCACCACCGGTGAACGCCACGTCGGCATTGTCGAAGGCGAGCGAATCCTCACCGTGAACCAGGCGAGCTCCACCCGCGAGCTGGCCCTGGCGGCGATTGCCGCGGGTCGCAGCCTGCAGGAGCAGGTGCTGCAACAGGGCAGCCAAGCCGGCCCGCTGTACGCGCAGCTGTTGCAGGACGGCCGCGTGCTGCCACCGCTGGACCACGCCGACCCGGCCCATTGCCTGGTCAGCGGCACCGGCCTGACCCACCTGGGCAGCGCCTCGACCCGGGACAAGATGCACCAGCAGAAGGCCCAGGATGAGTCGACCATGACCGACACCCTGCGCATGTTCAAATGGGGCGTCGAAGGCGGCAAGCCGGGCAGCGGCAAGGTCGGGGCGCAACCGGAATGGTTCTACAAGGGCGATGGCAGCATTGTCGTGCGCCCGGGCGCGGACTTTGCCGTGCCGACCTTTGCCGAAGACGCCGGCGAAGAGCCGGAACTGGTCGGCCTTTATGTGATCGGCCATGACGGCCTGCCGTATCGCCTGGGTTATGCCCTGGGCAACGAGTTTTCCGACCATGTGCTGGAGCGCCGCAGCTACCTGTACCTGGCGCACTCCAAGTTGCGCCGCTGTGCCTACGGCCCGGAATTGCGCCTGGGCGAGCTGCCCCGGCACCTGTCGGGTTTCAGTCGCATCCATCGCGCGGGCCAGGTGCTGTGGGAGAAGGAGTTCCTCTCCGGCGAGGACAACATGTGCCACAGCCTGGAAAACCTCGAATACCACCATTTCAAGTACGCGCAGTTCCTGCGGGCCGGTGACGTGCACGTGCATTATTTCGGCACCGCCACCCTGTCGTTCGCCGACGGGATCGAGGCGCGGCCGGGCGACACCTTCGAGATCGAAATGAGCGAGTTCGGCGCGCCCTTGCGCAACGGGATTACGGCGCAGGCCGAACCCCTGGCGCCAGGGGCGGTCAGGGTACTTTGAGCCCGTTCACTTATCCTCCCTCCATCAGGTCAAGGAGCAACAGATGACGCGCATCAGCGGTCACAACTACATCGCAGGCACCCGCAGCGCCGCAGGCAAGGTCACCCTGCACAGCCATGACGCCACCACCGGCGAGGCCCTGCCATTCGCCTTTTATCAGGCTACCGAGGCCGAAGTCGACGCCGCCGCCCTGGCGGCCAAGGCGGCTTACCCGGCGTTTCGCAACCTGTCGGCGGCCCGGCGTGCCGAGTTCCTGGAAGCGATTGCCGACGAGATCGACGGTCTGGGTGACGAGTTCGTCGCCCAGGTGTGCCAGGAAACCGCCTTGCCGGCGGGTCGGATCCAGGGTGAACGCGGACGCACCAGCGGCCAGATGCGCCTGTTCGCCAAGGTCCTGCGGCGCGGCGATTTCTATGGCGCGCGGATCGACCGCGCGTTGCCTGAGCGCCAGCCACTGCCACGCCCGGACCTGCGCCAGTACCGCATCGGCCTGGGCCCGGTGGCGGTGTTTGGCGCCAGCAACTTCCCCCTGGCGTTCTCCACGGCCGGTGGCGATACGGCTGCGGCCCTGGCCGCCGGTTGCCCGGTGGTGTTCAAGGCTCACGGCGGGCATATGGCGACGGCCGAGTGGGTGGCCGATGCGATCATCCGCGCCGCCGAGAAAACCGCCATGCCGGCCGGGGTGTTCAACATGATCTACGGCGCGGGCGTCGGTGAGTGGCTGGTCAAGCACCCGGCCATCCAGGCCGTGGGTTTTACCGGGTCCCTGGGCGGCGGTCGTGCCCTGTGCGACATGGCGGCGGCGCGCCCGCAGCCGATCCCGGTGTTTGCCGAGATGTCGAGCATCAACCCGATGTTGCTGCTGCCTGAGGCGCTGAAGCAGCGTGGCGCGACCATCGCCAAGGAGCTGGCGGCCTCGGTGGTGATGGGGGCAGGGCAGTTCTGCACCAACCCGGGGCTGGTGATTGGCATTCGCTCGCCGCAGTTCAGCGACTTCCTGCAGCATCTGGTCGGGCTGTTCAATGAGCAACCGGCGCAGACCCTGCTCAATGCCGGCGGCCTGAAAAGCTACTGTCACGGCCTCGACAACCTGCACGCCCATGCCGGCATCGAGCACCTGGCCGGCACCGCGCAAACGGGGCGTCAGGCCCATGCCCAGCTGTACAAGGCCGATGTCGGGCTGCTGCTCAAGGGCGACCCGCTGTTGCAGGAAGAAGTGTTCGGCCCCACCACGGTGGTGGTCGAGGTGGCCGATCAGGCCGAGCTGACCCAGGCCTTGCACGGCCTGCGCGGGCAACTGACCGCAACCCTGATCGCCGAGCCGGCGGACCTCGAGGTCTTCGGCGGCCTGCTCAGCCTGCTGGAAGAGAAGGCCGGGCGCCTGCTGCTCAACGGCTACCCGACCGGCGTCGAAGTCTGCGAAGCCATGGTCCACGGCGGCCCTTACCCGGCCACCTCGGACCCGCGCGGCACCTCGGTCGGCAGCCTGGCCATCGATCGCTTCCTGCGCCCGGTGTGCTACCAGAACTACCCGGACAGCCTGCTGCCCGAGGCCCTGAAAAACGCCAACCCCCTGGGCATCCTGCGCCTGGTGGACAGCGTCAGCAGTCGTGATGCCCTGAGCTGAAGCTGACCGGCATTACGCAAAAGGCCGACCGTTGATGACGGTCGGCCTTTTTTATGGCGGGGCAAGGCAAGGATCTGCCTGCTCAGCGATCAGCCCAGGCGGCGAAAGATCTTCCCCGGGTTCATCAGGTTCTGCGGGTCCAGGGCCTGCTTGATCGCGCGCATGGTGTCGATGGCCACCTGGCCGTGCTCCTCGACCATGAAATCGATCTTGTGCAGGCCCACGCCGTGCTCGCCGGTGCAGGTGCCGCCAGCAGCCAGGGCGCGGTGGACGATGGCGTGGTTGAGGCGTTCGGCTTCTACCAGTTCTTCGGGTTTGTTCGGGTCGAGCAGCAGGCAGACGTGGAAGTTGCCGTCGCCGACGTGGCCGAAGATCGGCGCCGGCAGGTAGGACTGGCGCAGGTCGTGTTCGGCGCCGACCACGCACTCGGCGAGCTTCGACAGCGGCACGCAGACATCGGTGGACAGAGCGCGGCAGCCGGGCTTGAGCTGGAGGAAGGCGAACAGCGCGTTGTGCCGCGCGCTCCACAGGCGGTTGCGTTCTTCCTGCTGGGTGGCCCACTGGAAGCCGGTGCCCTGGTTGCCGTCGGCCAGCTCCTCGACGGTTTGCGCCTGTTCGGCGACGCTGGCGGCGTTGCCGTGGAACTCCAGGAACAGGGTCGGGGATTCTTGCAGGGTCAGTTTGAAGTGCCGGTTCAGGGCCTGGATCGCCAAGGTGTCGACCAGTTCGGCACGGGCCACCGGCACGCCCATCTGGATGGTCTCGATCACCGTCTGCACCGCGCCTTCGACCGAGGCGAAGCTGCACACGGCGGCGCTGATGGCCTCGGGTTGCGGGTGCAGCTTGAGGGTGATTTCACTGATCACGCCGAGGGTGCCTTCGCTGCCGATAAACAGCCGTGCCAGGTCATAGCCCGCCGAGGATTTTTTCGCCCGCGAGCCGCTGCGCATCACCCGGCCGTCGGCCAGCACTGCAGTCAGGCCCAGTACGTTTTCGCGCATGGTGCCGTAGCGCACGGCGTTGGTGCCGGAAGCCCGGGTGGCGCACATGCCGCCGATGCTGGCGTCGGCGCCGGGGTCGATGGGGAAGAACAGCCCACTGGCGCGCAGGTATTCGTTGAGCGCCTTGCGGGTGATGCCTGGTTGCACGGTGATGCTCAGGTCTTGCGGTTCGAAACTCAGCACCTGGTCCATGGCCGACACATCGAGGCTGATGCCGCCGTGTACCGCCAGCAGGTGGCCTTCCAGGGACGAGCCGCTGCCGTAGGGGATCACCGGAACCTGGTGCTGGTGGCACAGGCCGAGGATGGCGCTGATGTCTTCGACGCTATGGGCATAGGCCACCGCATCCGGCAGTACCGGGTCGTACAGCGACTCGTCGCGCCCGTGATGCTCGCGCACGGCGCTGGCGGTGCTGAAGCGGTCGCCGAGCAACTGCTGCATGGCGTCAAGGAAGGCTTGGGGCAGGGGGTGTGCGGGGGTCATGACTGGCTCCTTGGGGAAAAAGCCCGGTCGCTGACCCCTGGCGCATGGCCCGGCGGCGCTACAGCGGCGTCAGGACATTCATCACGGTATCGAGGGCGACGCGGGTGTCGTCGAGTTGCACCAGCGAGGCATGCCGCGCGCCAAGGGCGTCGCGGTTCTTGATCGCGGTGAGGATCGCCTTGTGCCGCGGCAGGCTGAGCTGCTGGGTATTGGGGCGCAGGTTGGTGACGTTGATCGATTCGCGCAGCGGCAACGACAGCATGTTGCACATGTAGGCCAAGAGGTCGTTGTGGGTCGCGTCGGCGATGGCCCGATGGAAGTCCAGGTCCGGCTGCAGCAACTCCTGCCGGGTCTGGGCGTTTTCCATGCGTTGGTAGGCGTGTTCGATGACCGCAATGTCGGCATCGGTAGCGGTGGTCGCGGCCAGGGCGGCGATTTCCGGTTCGAGGATCCGCCGCACCCCGGCCAGGGTGTTGAAGAACTCGCTGTGAGGGGTGGATTGCATCTGCCAGAACAGCACATCCGGGTCCAGAAGGTGCCATTCGACTCGCGGCCGCACCACGGTTCCGACCCGCGGCTTGGAATACACCAGGCCCTTGGCGCTGAGCACCCGGGTTGCTTCGCGCAATACCGGCCGGCTGACCTGATACTCCTCGCACAACGTGGCCTCCGATGGCAGCTTCTCTTCCGGCTTGAAGCGGCCGGAAACGATGTGCATGCCCAGTTCCTGGACGATTTGGGCATGCATGCTTTTACGTGGTTTGGGCGTCTGGTAATCCATAACAGCAACGTTGCTCTGGCGAAATGCCGTGCATCATAGCATCGCTCCTGGCGGATTCAGCCGCCATGGACCGCACAGTCCGCGCGGCTTTGGATGATTTTGCTACTCCGCCGCCGTGCTGTTTTCAGCAGCGCCATGGTTTGTCGCGAATCCTGTAGCCGCAGCCTCGGCAGCGGCTACAGGGTGACGGCTCAATGGGAGTGGCGAGGCACTTCGGAGCCGCGGCAGCCGACCAGGAAGTCGAAGTCGCAGCCTTCGTCGGCTTGCAGCACGTGGTCGACATACAGCCGGCTGTAGCCGCTGGAGAAGATCTTGGCGCTGGTGTCCGGCTTCAGGTCGCTCAGGCGCGCTTGCAGTTCTTCGTCGCTGATGTCCAGGTGCAGGCGGCCGCCGGCACAGTCGAGTTCGATGAAGTCACCGTTGCGCACCGCGGCCAGAGGCCCGCCGGCAGCGGCTTCCGGCGCCACGTGCAGGACCACGGTGCCATAGGCGGTGCCGCTCATGCGGGCGTCGGAGATGCGCACCATATCGGTCACGCCCTTGGCCAGGACTTTGGGTGGCAAGCCCATGTTGCCGACTTCGGCCATGCCCGGGTAACCCTTGGGCCCGGCGTTCTTCAGGACCAGGATGCAGGTTTCGTCGACGTCCAGCTCGGGGTCGGCGATGCGCGCCTTGTAGTCGTCGAAGTTCTCGAACACCACCGCCCGACCGCGATGCTGCATCAGCGCCGGGGTCGCGGCCGAAGGCTTGAGCACCGCGCCCCGTGGCGACAGGTTGCCGCGCAGGATGCACAGCCCGCCATCGGCCACCAGCGGGTTGTCGATCTGGCGAATCACTTCGTCGTTGTACTGCGGCGAGGCCTGGCAGTTTTTCCAGAGGCTCTGGCCATTGGCAGTCAGGGCGTCCGGGTTGGGCAGCAGGCCGGCTTCGCCCAGACGGCGAATCACTGCGGGCAGGCCGCCGGCGTAGTAGAACTCTTCCATCAGGAAGCGCCCGGAAGGTTGCATGTCGACGATGGTCGGGGTGCCGCGGCCGATGCGGGTCCAGTCTTCAAGGTCGAGCTCGACCCCCAGGCGCCCGGCGATGGCCTTGAGGTGGATCACGGCGTTGGTCGAGCCACCGATGGCGGCGTTGACCCGGATCGCGTTTTCGAACGCGGCCTTGGTCAGGATCTTCGACAGGCGCAGGTCTTCGCGGACCATGTCGACGATGCGCATGCCGGAAAGGTGGGCCAGCACATAACGGCGCGAATCCACCGCGGGGATCGCTGCGTTGTGCGGCAAAGAGGTCCCCAGGGCTTCGGCCATGCAGGCCATGGTCGACGCGGTGCCCATGGTGTTGCAGGTGCCGGCCGAGCGCGACATCCCGGCTTCGGCGGAAAGGAACTCGTCGAGGCTGATCTGCCCGCCTTTATAGGCTTCGTGCATTTGCCAGACCACGGTCCCGGAACCGATGTCCTTGCCTTTATGTTTGCCATTGAGCATCGGCCCGCCGGTGACCACGATCGCCGGCACGTCGCAGCTGGCGGCGCCCATCAGCAGGGCCGGGGTGGTTTTATCACAGCCGGTCAGCAGCACCACGCCGTCCACCGGGTTGCCGCGAATGGCTTCCTCGACGTCCATGCTGGCCAGGTTGCGGGTGAGCATGGCGGTGGGGCGCAGGTTGGATTCGCCGCTGGAGAACACCGGGAATTCTACCGGGAAGCCACCGGCCTCCAGCACACCTTTTTTCACGTGTTCGGCGATCTTGCGAAAGTGCGCGTTGCAAGGGGTCAGCTCGGACCAGGTGTTGCAGATGCCAATGATCGGCTTGCCCTGGAACTCGTGGTCCGGGATGCCCTGGTTCTTCATCCAGCTGCGGTACATGAAGCCGTTCTTGTCGGCGGTGCCGAACCATTGGGCGGAACGCAGGGGTACTTTTTTATCGGTCATGGTGCGGTCACTCTTATTGTATGACTAATTGCAGGCTGTTTTGCCAAATCTACCCGATAAAAAGCCTTTTTGAAATCGTTGTACGTTAAATAGTATTACTATATTGTCTCTCCACCTGATCGACACCGAGCGCATTCGACGCTGGGACCGGTCGGGGCTGACGACCCCATAACAAAAACAATTTGGAGAAGACTATGAATCCGGAAGCTCGGATCATTCGCACGTTGACGCTCAGGTTGATTCCCTTCCTGATCCTGCTGTACCTCGTTGCCTTCATCGACCGCTCTGCGGTGGGCTTCGCCAAATTGCACATGAACGCCGACATCGGCCTCAGCGATATGGCTTATGGCTTTGGTGCGGGCCTGTTCTTCATCGGCTATTTCATCTTCGAAGTCCCGAGCAACCTGTTGCTCGAGCGCTTTGGCGCGCGCCGCTGGTTCGCGCGAATCCTGATTACCTGGGGCCTGATCACCGTGGGCATGGCATTTGTCACCGGGCCTTACAGCTTCTATGTGATGCGTTTCCTGCTGGGTGCGGCGGAGGCCGGGTTCTTCCCGGGCGTGCTGTACTACATCACCCGCTGGTTCCCGGTGCGCAACCGGGGCAAGGTGCTGGGCTTCTTTATCCTTTCGCAACCGATCGCGTTGATGGTCACCGGGCCGTTGGCGGGCTGGTTGCTGGGCATGAATGGCATCGGTGGCCTGGCGGGCTGGCAATGGCTGTTTATCACCATCGGCATTCCGGCCATCGTGCTGGCGTGGCCGACCCTGAAGATCCTGCCCGACACCCCCAAGGATGCGCGCTGGCTGGCCGAGGTCGATCGCCAGTGGCTGCTGGGCGAGCTGGACAAGGACCGCAAGGAATATGGCCAGACCGAACACACCAACCCGCTGCGGGCACTGACCGACCGCCGGGTGCTGATCCTGGCCCTGCTGTACCTGCCGAGCACCCTGAGCACCTACGGCCTGAGCCTGTGGCTGCCGACCCTGGTGCACCAGTTTGGTGGCAGCGACCTGAGCACCGGCTTCATCTCGGCGATTCCCTATGTGTTCGGGGTGATCGGCCTGCTGCTGGTGCCGCGCAGTTCCGATCGCCTCAATGACCGTTATGGCCACCTCACCGTGCTCTACATCCTCGGTGCCCTGGGCCTGTTCCTCAGTGCCTGGCTGACCGTGCCGGGGATGCAACTGGCGGCGTTGTGCCTGACCGCGTTCAGCCTGTTCTCGGTGACGGCGATCTTCTGGGTCTTGCCAGGGCGCTTCCTGTCCGGGGCCACGGCGGCGGCGGGCATCGCCTTGATCAACTCGTTCGGCAACCTGGGCGGCTATATCGGTCCGTTCGGGATCGGCGCCCTCAAGGAATACACCGGCACCTTGTCCTCGGGCCTGTACTTCCTTTCGGCGGTGATGCTGAGCGGCGTGGTTCTGACCTACATCGTCTACACCCAACTGGAAAAGAAAGCCTCGGCCGCGCGTTCCGCCGCGCTGGAACAGGCCACCTGATCGTTCAGGCGGGCACGGATGCCCGCCGTCCTGGAGTATTTGCATGAGTAGAAAACTGAAAGTCGCGATCGTCGGTCCAGGCAATATCGGCACCGACCTGATGATCAAGGTGATGCGTAACGCCAGGTTCCTGGAAATGGGCGCCATGGTCGGTATCGACCCGGCCTCCGACGGCCTGGCCCGCGCTGCGCGGCTTGGGGTCGCCGTGACCCATGAGGGCATCGAAGGCCTGGCGCGCTTGCCGGAGTTTGCCGATATCGATTTTGTGTTCGATGCCACCAGTGCCGGCGCCCACGTCAAGAACGACGCGTTTTTGCGTTCGGTCAAGCCGGGCATCCGCCTGATCGACCTGACCCCGGCGGCCATCGGCCCGTACTGCGTGCCGGTGGTGAACCTGGAACAGAACCTCGACCGGCTCAACGTCAATATGGTGACCTGCGGCGGCCAGGCGACCATTCCCATGGTCGCGGCGGTGTCGCGGGTGGCCAAGGTGCACTACGCGGAAATTGTCGCCTCGATTGCCAGCAAGTCGGCCGGCCCCGGCACTCGCGCCAATATCGACGAATTCACCGAAACCACCTCGCGGGCCATTGAAGCCATCGGCGGCGCGACCAAGGGCAAGGCGATCATCGTGATGAACCCGGCCGAACCGCCGCCGATGATGCGCGACACGGTGTTCGTGCTGTCCGAGGCCGCCGACCAGGCCCTGGTCGAAGCCTCGATCAACGAAATGGCGGCGGCGGTGCAGGCTTATGTACCGGGCTACCGCCTCAAGCAGCAGGTGCAGTTCGAGGTGATCAGCCCCGAAGCTCCGTTGCACATCCCGGGCCTGGGCACCTTCAGTGGGCTCAAGACCTCGATCTTCCTTGAAGTCGAAGGCGCCGCCCATTACCTGCCGGCCTATGCCGGCAACCTCGACATCATGACCTCGGCCGCCCTGGCCACCGCCGAGCGCATGGCCCAGTCGATGCTCAAGGCCTGAGGAGACCCGAGATGACCTTCAACCCCGGTAAAAAGCTGTACATCTCCGATGTGACCCTGCGCGATGGCAGCCACGCGGTGCGCCATCAGTACTCGATCAAGAACGTGCAGGACATTGCCCGCGCCCTGGACCTGGCCCGGGTCGACAGCATTGAAGTCGCCCACGGCGACGGCCTGCAGGGGTCGAGCTTCAACTACGGCTTCGCCGCCCACACCGACCTGGAATGGATCGAGGCGGCGGCCGATGTCATCCGCCACGCCAAGATCGCCACCTTGCTGCTGCCGGGCATCGGCACCGTGCACGACCTCAAGGCCGCCTACGACGCCGGTGCGCGGGTGGTGCGGGTCGCCACCCATTGCACCGAAGCCGATGTGTCCAGGCAGCACATCGAATTCGCCCGGGAACTGGGCATGGACACCGTGGGTTTTCTGATGATGAGCCACATGATCGCGCCCGAGCAGCTGGCGCAGCAGGCCAAGCTGATGGAAAGCTACGGCGCGACCTGCGTGTACATGGCTGACTCCGGTGGGGCGATGACCATGCAGGATGTGCGCGAGCGTTTTCGCGCGTTCAAGGCAGTGCTCAAGCCGGAAACTGAAACCGGCATGCACGCGCACCACAACCTGTCCCTGGGCGTGGCCAACTCCATCACCGCGGTGGAGGAGGGCTGCGACCGGATCGACGCCAGCCTCGCCGGGATGGGCGCGGGTGCCGGCAACGCGCCGCTGGAGGTGTTTATCGCCGCCGCCGAGCGCCTGGGCTGGAACCACGGCACCGACCTCTACACCCTGATGGACGCCGCGGATGATTTGGTGCGGCCGTTGCAGGATCGCCCGGTGCGGGTCGATCGTGAATCCCTGGCCCTGGGGTATGCCGGGGTCTATTCGAGCTTCTTGCGCCACGCCGAACTGGCGGCCGCGCGCTATGGCCTGAAGACCGTGGATATCCTGGTGGAGCTGGGCAAGCGGCGCATGGTCGGCGGCCAGGAAGACATGATTGTCGACGTCGCCCTGGACCTGCTGAAAAAGGCTTGAGGACCTGACCCGGGCGGTTTTTCCAGCCCTGGCTCGGTGACAACGCCACTCCTTGGAGTGGCGTTTTTGTGGGTGACGGGTTCGTGTGCGAGGCCGTCCGGGTTAGACTGCCGGTCGCTGATTCCATCACTCAGAGCCGCGTTGCCATGACTCCTCCGAATATTGAGCTGTTTACCGATTTCATTCCCGACCCGCAGGCGTTGTTCGAAGGCCTGCAGCAATCGGTGCAATGGGACGAGCGCATGCGTGCGCGCAAGACCGCCAGTTTCGGTGCGCCGTACGATTATTCGCAGATCACTTACCCGGCCCAGCCGATGCCCGAGGAACTGGAACGGTTGTGCAGCCTGATCGAGCAGCAACTGGGCTTTCGACCGAACAATTGCCTGATCAATTACTACCCGGATGGCAGCTCGTCCATGGGCTTTCACTCCGATGCCAAAGAGCAGATGGTCGAAGGCACCGGGGTCGCGATCGTGTCCCTGGGTTGTGCGCGGCCTATCGTCTACCGCCACAAGCAGGACCGCAGCCTGGAGTTTTCCTATCTGCTGGGCAGTGGCTCGATGCTCTACATGTCCGATGAGGTGCAGACGCAATGGCTGCACGCGATTCCCAAGGCGCCGGATGCCGGGGAGCGTATCAGCCTGTCGTTTCGTCTGCTCGACAGCCAGTGACGGCGGCCTGCGGGCTGCCTATCGCCGAGCCAAGACACAGCTGATGCTGTAATGATATTATTTCAGGTGAATCGATTCATCCTGTCTATGGGATGAGTCGAACTGTTTATGTCCTGCGTCCCGATGACATAGCAACAGAAAAACAGTGTCACTCCCGTCGCTGAAGCCAATACGAATAAGAAGTCAGCACAAGAGCGATATAAAAGTGGGGTCGAGCTGCATGTCGGCCTTGTGTGCCCACCCTCCATCTCTTCTGAACACGCAGGTCCCGGCGGCTGCCATACCGTGAGCCGGGTGGCTTGTGATCAGGGTTGGAAGGGCGGATGGCGTTCTATCGTAGGTACTACAGTATGTTGAAAAAGGTGAACACGGCTCTGTTGGGCCTGGCTATGTCGCTGGGGCTTTCGTCCTCGTACGCGGCTGAACCGAAGAAAGTCGATGTGCTGCTGATCGGCGGCGGCATCATGAGTTCGACCCTCGGGGTCTGGCTCAATGAGCTGGAGCCGCAGTGGTCGATGGAAATGGTCGAGCGTCTCGACGGCGTCGCCGAAGAAAGCTCGAACGGCTGGAACAACGCCGGCACCGGTCACTCGGCCCTGGCTGAGCTGAACTACACGCCAGAAGACAAGAACGGCAAGGTCGAAATCCCCAAGGCGATCGAGATCAACGAAGCCTTTCAGATTTCCCGGCAGTTCTGGGCCTGGCAGGTTCAGCAAAATGTCCTGAAAAACCCGCGCTCGTTCATCAACTCCACGCCGCACATGAGCTTTGTGTGGGGTGACGACAACATCACCTTCCTCAAGAAGCGCTACGAGGCATTGCAGGCCAGCCCGCTGTTCGCCGGCATGCAGTACTCCGAAGACCCGGTGCAGATCAAGAAATGGGTCCCGCTGATGATGGAAGGGCGCGATCCGCAGCAGAAGGTCGCGGCCACCTGGTCGCCTATCGGCACTGACGTCAACTTCGGCGAGATCACGCGCCAGTTCGTTGCCCACCTGCAGACCAAACCTAACTTCGCCCTCAAGCTGTCGAGCGAAGTGCGTGACATCGCTCGCAACGAAGACGGTTCGTGGCGCGTGACCTACAAGAACCTCAAAGACGGTAGCGAAACCAAGACCGACGCCAAGTTCCTGTTTATCGGCGCGGGCGGCGGTGCCTTGCACCTGTTGCAGAAGTCGGGCATCGAAGAAGCGCGCGAATACGCTGGCTTCCCGGTGGGCGGCTCGTTCCTGGTCACCGATAACCCAACGATCGCCGAGCAGCACCTGGCCAAGGCCTACGGCAAGGCGTCGGTTGGCGCACCGCCGATGTCGGTTCCGCATCTGGACACCCGCGTGCTGGACGGCAAGCGGGTCATCCTGTTTGGCCCATTCGCGACCTTCTCCACCAAGTTCCTCAAGGAAGGCTCGTACTTCGACCTGCTGACCAGCACCACCACCCACAACATCTGGCCGATGACCAAAGTTGGCGTCGAGCAGTACCCGTTGGTGGAATACCTGGCCGGCCAGCTGATGCTGTCGGACGAAGACCGTTTCAATGCGCTGAAGGAATACTTCCCGCAAGCCAAGCAGCAAGACTGGCGCCTGTGGCAAGCCGGCCAACGCGTACAGATCATCAAGCGTGATGAAGAGAAGGGCGGCGTGCTCAAACTGGGCACCGAGATCGTTGCCTCCAAGGACGGCAGCATTGCCGGCCTGCTGGGTGCATCGCCAGGCGCTTCCACCGCTGCGCCGATCATGCTGAACGTGCTGGAGAAGGTGTTCAAGGACAAGGTTGCTTCCCCAGCCTGGCAAGAGAAGCTGCACCAGATCGTGCCGAGCTATGGCACTGCGCTGAACGGCAGCCCTGAGCGCGTGGCTCAAGAGTGGGCGTACACCGCCAAGGTCCTGCAACTCGACCCGCCACCGGCGATCGGCAACATTGCCGCTCCTCAGGATGCCGCTGCCAAGCCCAAGGCCGAGCAGCCAAGCAACCCGGCGTCGGATCTGGCCCTGTAACAAACGCCGGTCCCGGTCATTCGACCCCCAGCGATGAAAACGCTACTCCTCGGAGTGGCGTTTTTTTTTGCGGTTTTTTAATCCGGGTTAGCCATCCAGGGCGCTTGCCGGATCAGGTGGCAGGCGCGGCCTGGCACAGCTGTGGCAAAATGCCCACCCTCTGAATTATCGAAGGCAGGATCATGGTCAGGACGGTTGGCACGGACGCGAGCGAGCGCAAGCTATTGGACAATGTGGCCGAGTTCGGCTGGCATTGCGTAGGCATTCTGGAAGAGGGCGAGGAGCCAGCCTACAGCTTCACTGTGGGACTGTTTGAAACCTTCAAGCACCCGGAGCTGATGATCTTCGGCGTGCCATCGCGCCTCGGGCAGCAATTGCTGAATATCGTCGGCCAGGCCCTGCGCGATGGCGAACCTATTGATCTGAACCAACCCACCGACGCGCTGCTGGAAGGGTATTCATGCTGCTTTGTGCCGGTGCCCAAGGCCCACTACCGCGAGTTCGTGGGTTTTGCTCGCTGGTACTACGAAGGTGATGACTTCCCGCTGTACCAGGTGGTCTGGCCGTCGCGCAGTGGTCTCTTTCCGTGGGATGCCGATGCTCATCCGCAGTTCAAGGCGGCCCAGCCCGTGCTCGGCGAACCACTGAACCACTGATACCGCTGTGCCCGTGGGATCAATGTACAGTAGTGTCAACAAGATGGACGCCGCTGTACATTTGTTCTTGCCGGGTAGGGTTCCAGCCTCTAGGATCGCGCCATGACCGACTAAAAGGCAGGCGACTATGCTCGGCGAACCCACGATTGGCATTATCGGTGGCGGCGGATGGCTTGGCCGTTCCCTTGCGCACTCGATGCTTGAAACCGCGTTTGTCCAACCTCGGGCCTTGATCCTGTCGAGCCGTTCCACCGGCGAACTGGCGCTGCATGCCCGGTGGCCGCAGGTGCGCATGACCCGCAGTAATCAGGAGCTGCTGGAGCAGTGCCAGGTCATCATTGTCGCGGTACGCCCCGAGCAGTTTCCCGCGGTCAGCTTTGACGGCGTGCAACGCCTGGTGATTTCGCTGATGGCCGGGGTTTCCATGGCCAGCCTGGTGCGTCACACCGGCTGCTCCCAGGTGATCCGCGCCATGCCCAATGCGGCGGCCGAAATCGCCCAGTCCTACACCCCCTGGTTGGCGAGCGCGAGTGTGACGCCCGAGCAGAAAGCCTTTACCCAGTGCCTGTTTGAGACCTGCGGCGGCGCCGACGAAGTCTTCAGTGAAGCCGACCTCAACTATTTGAGTGCGCTGGTGGGCACCGGTCCGGCGTATCCAGCGCTGCTGGCCCAGGCCATGTTCGAACATGCCCTGGCCCAGGGGCTGCCCCAAGCCATTGCCCGGCGAGCGGTGGATGCGGTGGTGATGGACGCCAGCCAGTTGCTGGACAGGTACCGCCCCGAGCAGTTGCTGGATGCACTGCGCAGCTATCGAGGCGTGACTGCGGCGGGTCTGGAAGGGATGAGCGGCGCGGGCTTCGTGCAGTCGGTCAGTGCCGGCCTGGACGCTGCGGTCGCTGCGGCCGCCGCCATGCAGGCTTCGGCGGCGGATGAGCCCACCGAGTGAAAGGGCGGTGATGCGGCTGTCCGGCACGTTGCATCGCCCGAGGGGCGCTCGGCTCGGCGACTGAAGTTTTCACACGCTAGCGTGCATTAGCAAAGGCTTTGGCTGGTCCAGCGCTCGATAATTGCATGGCTGTGGGCCAGGCCCGCTTCGAGTGCGGCAACGGCGGACAGGTAGTCATGGCCGAAGGGCGGCGAGCTGAAGCGTAAGGCGTAGCAGGGGTGATGGCCCTTGCAGTTGACCCGCCCCACATAACTGAATGCCGAACAGTCCTGGCCCGGTTCACACACAATCATCAGGTACACATCATGCTGGGCATGACTGTGGGTGAACCAGTTGTTGGTAACTTCCATAGACCGCTTCGTCCCGTGGGGGTGATGGGCGTACTCCGAGAGATGGCCGGTCATCGCCATCGATGACAGCGAGGCTTGAATTGGCCTGCGACAGAGCGGCTCGGGCCTTCTTCGGCACGGAGTGAATGAGCGCTACATGCTCGCGGAACTGGCGTAGACCTGGGAATGAGACCAATCCTTATGCTGTCTACGAATTGTCTGATTTCCGTGGGCGGGGGCGCCGAGCGCCGATAAACCCGGCGCTGGCTTGTGTGCGGGGAGGCATTGCACCTCCCCGGCGGATTTCATTCAGCGTTGTTGCAGGCTGCGTTCCATGCGCTGGATCCCTTCCTCGAGCAGGGCTCGCGGGCAGCCGAAATTCAGGCGCACGAACTGGCCGCAATCGTCGCCAAACTCCAGGCCGGCGCTCAGGCCGACTTTTGCCTGGCTGAGGAAGAACCCGTGGGGATCGTCCAGGCCCAGGGCACTGCAGTCGAGCCAGGCCAGATAAGTACCTTGCGGCGCGTGCATCACCACACCCGGCAGACGGGTCTGCACGGCGTGCAACAGGTAGTCGCGGTTGGCTTGCAGGTACTCGATCAGCGCCTTCAGCCAGGGGCCACCGTGGCGGTAGGCGGCGAGGGTGGCTTCCAGCCCGAGGGGGCTGACGCTATCGACCATGCCGGCCCGGGCATTGTTGAAGCGTTCACGGGTGGCTCGATCCTGAATGACGGCGAAGCAGGTTTTCATCCCGGCAATGTTGTAAGCCTTGCTGGCCGACATCAGGGTGATGGTGCGCTTGGCAATCTCCGGGCTCAGGGACGCCGTGGGAATATGCCGACGTCCGTCGAAGCAGAGCTCGGCGTGGATTTCATCGGAGATGATCAGCGCGCCCTGTTCCAGGCAGGCATTGGCCACGGCCAGCAACTCTTCCCGAGGAAAGACCTTGCCCAGCGGGTTGTGCGGGTTGCTCAACAGCAGGGCGCCTGCGCCACGCAGGGCCTGGCGCAGGGCGGGCAGCGGGGTGAGGTAGGCACCTTGATCGTCACGCTCGAAGGCCAGTTCAATCTTGGGCAGCGTCCAGTTATCCGGCGCCAGGCGCAGCGGACGGTAATTGGGCGTCTGCACCACCACCGTCTGCCCCGGCTCGACAAAACCACGCAGAGCCATATTGAACCCGGGCTCGACCCCGGGCAGAAACAGCAACTCATCGGGCTGCACCCGCCAGGCGTACTTGCTCCACAAGTCAGCCACTATCGCCTCGCGCACTTCATCGCGGGCCACGCTGTAGCCGAGCAGTGGATGCTCCAGACGCTGTTGCAAGGCCTGAATGATTTCGCTGGCCACGGCAAAATCCATATCAGCCACCCACATCGGCAGAACATCCGCCGGGTAGCGACTCCATTTAGTGCTTCCGGTGCCTTGGCGCGGGTAAACCGTGTCGAAATCGATGCTCATGAACCTGGCTCTCATCTGCTCGGATAGTCGCAGGATTCTAGCGGGTCCCGAGCACGTCGGCGTATAGCCACCGCAGCGAGAGCCAAGAATCAACCACGCCCGATCTCAATCATCGCGAGGTCATCACCCGCTGGAACAGGTGCCGTATTACCCCTCTCCAGAGGTGAAATCACGCAAGTCACGGGAAATGTTGAAAAAAATCACAGAGGGAGTTGCCATGAACGAAAAACAAGTCCATAATTGCGACCACTCCTTAACTGGAAAGCGGAAAAACTCTTTATAAAACAAAGAGTTGCGAGGTGATAAAGATCTCGTTCGCTGTTCAAGTTTGTATGTGTCCAGCACTGCTTCATGGGTATTGGATACTTGGGGCCGAGTAGCAAAATGGTTATGCAGCGGATTGCAAATCCGCCTACGCCGGTTCGATTCCGACCTCGGCCTCCACTCTAAAGACCCCGTAGATCAATGATCTACGGGGTTTTTTATTGCCTTGGATTTGGGTAATCGCTTCCGCAATCAACTAAAAACGTGTTTGATAGCCCAGCAATTTATAAAGCACAGCATACATACTCGGATGCAATAGAACTGTGCGTCGACTGAGCCGTACGTGCGCAATTGACCTTAACAAAATCAACCGCCCGTTCAGGGGCGACGAGCTCACGATCAAGGCCTGATCATGTCAAAAGCCGCTGAACGACAGCGCTACTACTCTCACGAAGCTTACCGGTCGGATCGCATGCCCGTGCAAGCAGACTCCGAGAAGCGAAGTGCCCTGCACAAGTTCACCGGTACTCGCTTGCCTTGGGGCCACACTCAGGATGTGGTTCCAGACGACATCATGGAAGACCCAAAACCAGAAAGTATGCGTTTCTGGGAGCGGTGGGAGAATGAAAGGGCAGAGATGAAGGCGAATGGGAACTACGTGCCACGCCCATTCGAAGACGTGGAGCTGCACTGTCAATATGATCATGAGCGATTTCGATTTGCTCAGTTGCCTTTCCGGTCTCAGTTCTGGCTCTCACTCAGGACATTTTGCAAGTGGGGGTTAATTATTCTCCTTCCGCTGTGCATCCTGATTGATTTGTTATTCGACGTGGATTCAGCTGAGCTCGATATAAGCGAGCTGATAAACAACTCCATCACAATACTGGTTTCAAAAATATTACTACCGCCCTGGTTGATTAGCAGCGTCATTGTAAATTACTTCCCGAGAGTTTGGTTTCGGCCTCCCGGAGGGCCGCTATGGGAGTTGAACCGGGTCACCGGGCAGGTGACTATTTTCAATAGCGCGGATAAAAAAACACAAGGTCAAACCAAGGACATCGTTGCGCCATTTCACGAGTTCGATGCGTATATCTTAACTTCGCCGGATCGCCAAGGATTACCCACGAATGGATTGCAACTGGCTCATCGCTACAGTGCCGCCACCATCAATCTTGGCGCCCTGATAACCCCTGACAATACGACGCAAAAGCCTTGTGCTCTCTGGGATTTCTTGCAAAATTTTATGGACACTCAACGCCCATTGCCTGAAATCCCGCTGTATGAGCCCTACCGGAGCCAAGATCCGACCACGTCTGAATACGATGAGAAAAACGATCGACCAACGCGTTATTGGATCGATATGGATAACCACACCTTCAAAACAAAGGTTAAGGAAATGCTTGAAAAAATCGACTCTATAGACACCTTTGAACGCCCGAACCTTATGGCAAAAGCAGTTCAATATATCGATTGAGTAACCGTTGAGTCGGCAAAGACTAGTGAGGATTTGAAGCGCCTTGTTAAACAGGGTAAATAAATGAAGACGTAAAAGCCAAGACGGCGCGGTGCGCGGCGAGTATTGGAGTCTTAAAAGGCAACACAGCCTGAGAAAGCTAGGGCGTAAAGCCCTAGCAGGTGTCACTTTTTCTTTTTGGCAGGCTTTTCTGCCTTCTCTGATTTCTTGGTTTTTTCGGGTTTGCTATCAGTTTTTTTTGCAGATTTTTTGGGTTCGACGTCTTTTTTCTTGTCTTTCTTTTCAGAAGATTTTGAAAGAGCCGAAGCCGCAGCTGATTTCTTTGCCGGTGATGACTTCTTGTCTTTTAATTCCTTGCTGGCTTTCGAAGCTTCGCCTTTGCTTTTCTTCTCGTCTTTAGCCATGTTGCCCACCTCTCGGGTATGCCGATTTTGGCAAATTGCCTGTGAGATTTTTCACAGGCTGAACATTAGGCGAGTGCGGGCAAAAGCAGTTCAAAATTTTTTGGATGCATCGAGACAGGTTTTGGGCGAAAAGGTGGGGCAGGGAGGTGGCGTACCCCCTCCAAGGCGGTACTCATGGCGACTCTGGAAGATGTCAGTCTCCAGAAAGCTCAGGTACATGGTGCAAATAGATTGAATTAGGGCGGTGCGAGTTTTATGCGTGTATCGATATTTTTGTTTTTTATTATTTTCCTTTGGGTGCTGTTTTCTGGCGTTGTGCGTCTGTAGTCGAGATTTTGTTGAATAACTTCACATGTTATGGGTGTGGCGAAGGTTCATGCGCGCTTGTGCATTTGTGGCGCAGAAGGTGTGCCGCAGGTGGTTGTGAAACGGGTGAAATGCGCAAAAAAGCCTGATGATCCTGGGGCAGACGGTCTGGTAGTAGTGGTACCGTCTACGCAGCTATCCTGGAGCCCGCTAGATGCCTCGTCAAAGTCCAACTCACCTGATTGCAATGCCTTTAGCCGTGCCAGGCACTAAAAACCCTGCCGTTCACCCCCCTATTTGGCATCGCGGCCCGGACTTAATGACCGTTGGCAGCACGGGTGCGGCGGTTTTGGGTTTCAGCTTAGTGGTGCTTTGGTTGTTGCCCGGCTTAGTGCTGACGATCTTGCTCCTTCTCGGGTTCGACGCGATGCAAAGTGAACCGAACAGCGATGGGTCGAGCCTCAAAATGTCGACGCTCATTCTGATGCTGATTGCTTGTGTTGTGCTCATGGGGCTGGTCTTCGCCTGGATTTCCTCTGCCGCTAGAGTGCTGGCCTTCACGTTCGACGAAAACCAGCAACTGCTTACCCTCACGGTCACCCGTCGCGGTCGTAAGCCCACCGAGGTGCAGGTGCCATTTAGCGACATTATTTGTATCAGCCCTTACGTGTTAGCCAGTTATGACCGTCATGGCTATTTTAGCGTCGTGTGTCAGGGGCCGAGGGACAAGGAGTTTGAATATCGATTGGCTGAGGGCACTTCTCTGGAAGACATGGAGTTTCACACTGCTTGGTTGCGGGAAATAATTGGCTTACGGATGCACCATCTACTGAATCTGGACAAGTGAGGCAAGTAGGGGGCGCCCAGCCACTCATTGAATGTCAGGTACCCGACCTGAGGCCAATGCGGGCGGTGCCCTTTTTAGTACTGGATACATGTCGTATGGCTTGCAGCCATTCACGATAGGCAGCAATCGCTTTAAGCGATCTGGCCACGTCCTTCCCTGGATACATGGCGAGAAACAGCTGCTTAGAAGCTGTAGCGGGCAGTCAGCTTTAAATTACGTGGGTCGCCGTAGATGTCGTACGGGTCATAGCCGCCATTGGCGATGCTGACGTAGTAAGTACGGTCGAACAGGTTGTTTACGTTCAGCTGCAGGTCCAGTTGCTCGCTGGCCTTGTAACCCGCCACCAGCCCGGCCACCGTGTACGAGCCCTGTCGATTTTGCCATGCAGTGACGCCACTGCCCCCTGAGGTGCGGATCTGGCTCTGCTGGTAGACATCACCGCCAATGCGCCAGCGTTGCAGGTCACCGGGCAGGGTATAGATCGTCGACACTTTGAATAGCTGCCGCGGCAGTCTGCGGTTGAAGTCCTGGCCTTCCAGGGATGCGTTGGCGTCGCTGACGTATTGGGTCTGGGTGTAGGTGTACCCGCCGGCCAATTGCCAGTTTTCGCTCAAGGCGCCTTGCAGTTCCAAGTCAATACCCCGGCTGCGCACCAGGCCTGAAGCCTCGTAGCACGAGCTGTTGGCGCTTGTACCGCAACCTTTGGCATCAGCCAATTCCTGGGCGCGATTTTTCTGATCGATCTGGAACACCGCCAGGCTGGCGTTCAGTGCGCCATCGAAGTATTCGCCCTTGATGCCTACCTCGTAGTTCTCACCCACGATAGGGGCGATCACTTCTCTACCGGTGCCTTTTTCGGTCTGCGGCTTGAAGATATCGGTGTAGCTGACATAGACCGAGTGATTGGCGTCCAGGTCATAGACCAGGCCGGCATAGCGGGTCAGGTTACGCGTGACCTTGTAGCTGCTTTCCGGGGTTGTCCTGTTTTCGAATTCGTACCAGTCCAAGCGGCCGCCGAGAATCAGCGACAGCGGTTCGCTCAAGCGCAGACGAGTGCTGGCATAGAAGCTGTCTTGGGTGGTGGTCTCGGGACGGCCGTTGGGGCCCTTGACGATATTCGGCTTGGCATGACCACGTGGATCCCAGGTGAAGAGATTGGTGCCAGTGTCGATGAACGCTTCCCAGAGCTTGCCGGTACGATAATCCAGCTGGCGCTTGCTGACGCCCACGGTCAGGTCATGTTCTTGACCCAGTAGCTGGAAGGGGCCGCTGAGGGCCAGGTCGTAACCGGTTTCCTTCTGCTCCATGGCCTGCGTCCATAGGTAGTGACGGTTGTATGCCCATATGGATGAGGCCAGCACGTCAGTGTTGGTCGTCGACTGCATCGCGGCCATGCGCAGCTTCCAGTCGTTGGCGAAGCCATGCTCCAGGGTCGCGAAATAACCGGTGGTGCGGTTGTCCATGTATTCCCAGTCATGCCCCAGGAAGGTGTCGCGTGGCAGCCCGAGGTGCCCACCGCCACGGGCCATGGGCAAGCCGCCCCAGACGTAGTTGGTGTGGTCCTTCTGCCGGTAGGCACCCAGTGTCAGGGTGGTGCTATCGCTCAGGTCGGCATCGACCACGCCATAGAACAGATCTGCGTCACTCTCCACGGAGTCCCGGAAGCTTTTGGAGTCTTGCCGCGAGATCACGGTGCGGGCGCGCAGGGTGCCGTTTTCATTGAGCGGGCCGCCGATGTCCAGCGTGCTGCTGTAATCGTCCCAACTGCCGGCGCTGCCGGTGAGCGTGGCCTGGAATTTATGGGTCGGGCGCTTGCGTACCAGGTTGATGGCACCCGCAGGGCTGCCGGCGCCCTGGGCCAGGCCAGTGGCGCCGCGAACGATTTCCACCCGGTCGTACATGGCCAGGTTGGCTTCGCTGCTGGGCAGGTAGGTGAGGAAGCTGGTGGGGAAACCGTCGTACATGATGGTGTCGACGTCGAAACCGCGCGCGCTGAAGGTGGGCCGCCCAGCGCCGCCAGAGTTATTGAGATAAATGCCCGGCGCACTTTGGGCCACATCGCTGATGGTGGTCATGGCCTTGTCGTCCATGCGCTTGCGAGTGACCACGCTGGTCGACTGCGGCGTTTCACGTAAGGTCAAGGGCAGCTTGGTGGCCGTCTGCATGGCACCGGTGGTATAGGAGCCGGTGTTCTCGGTCGTTTCGCCTAACGCCTGACCGGTAATGGCGGTCTCCCCTAATTGCAGGGTGGCGCTCGATTCGGGGGCCTTTTCCAGCATCACGCTATTTCCACCGGTAGCGCGCCAGGTCAGGCCGCTGCCTTTCAGCACCTCAGCCAGTGCGGCTTCTGGCTCTTTGGAGCCGACTACCCCAGGGCTGTTTTTGCCCGACACCAAGGTGCCATCGAATATCACCTGTAAACCGCTTTGAGCGGCCAGGCGGTTAAGCGCGCTCGCCAAGGGTTGCGGTGCGATGTCGAATGGGTGAGGGGCAGCGGCCGCCAGGCTGGATACCAGCACGCACAGCATTGTCAGCGGGGCTACGGACAAAGATTTGATTCGCAAACCTTTGGGCAAAGGATGGTGCATCGGTGCTCTCCCTAATACGAAGCATTATCGTTCTAGGGAAGGAAGACGGGTGACGCGCCAACACCCGTAAAAATAGTTACGTCCTGGGTGAAACTACCAAGAGGTAGTGGGTGTAGCGCTCGATCTTGAGTGGAAAGACTTTCTCCAATGTCGCCAAGCCCTCGTCAAGGTGATCGAGTTGAAAGGTCCCGCTGACCTTGAGTGCACCCAGGCTTGGGTCCCGGATCATCAGTATTCCAGGACGATAGCGTTCGATCTGCTCAAGCACCTGGGAAAGCGGCGCCAGCTCAAATACCAGGCGGCCTTGCTCCCAGGCCAGCGCCTTGTCTACATCCACATCCTGCTTTGCGCCCAGGCCGTCGGCGTGTCCACCAACGCTCTCGCCAGCGCCGAGTGTCACTTTGTCTGCTCCTTCGGTGACGGCCACGCGTCCGTGGCGCACGGTGACCTCGACCTGCTCGCCCTCACGGCGCACCGCGTAGATCGTGCCCAGGGCCGTGGCGTTGAAGGCACCCGCCTGCACGTTGAAGGGGCGCTGCGGGTCCGGGGTGACATTGAACAGGGCCTCACCCTTGCGCAGGGTAATGCGCCGCCCATCGGCGGTGAGGTTCACATCAACGGCGCTGTTGGCATTCAAGGTGATGCGAGAACCATCAGCAAGGACCACCTGCCGACGCTCACCAGTACCGGTGTAATAGTCGGCATCCCAAGCCATGCGTTGCGCCCATGCCAAGCCGAGCCCGAGCACCAGCGACGCCGCAATGCCCATCGCCCAAATCCGACGGGAAGACGGCCGCGTTGCGGTACGTGGCTCAGCCAGATGGGCACTTAAACACCACACCCTTCGCGCTTCGACAAAAGCCTGCTGATGCTCCGGTGCCTGCTCGCACCAAGCCCGCGCCGCATCCCGGTCAGAGGGCAGCGCCGAGCCCGAGGTGAGGCGAATCACCCACCCATGGGCGGTGCGCTGAATGTCGGTAGCGGACGGTGTGGTGTCGGTTTGATCGTGCATGCCGACTATCGTTGCAGGCATTGGCTGAGAAAGTCGAGCGCAATAGCGAGTTGTTTTTCCACGGTACTTACCGATACCTGCAGTTGCAAAGCCACTTCTTTGTGGGCGAGGTTCTGCAATCTGCACATGGTAAATATCTGCTGGCACTGAGCAGGTAGCCGACGCAAGGCTTGGGTCATTGCTGCGAGCTCTTGTTGCGCGACCACGACATCGAACAGCTCCGGGCTTTCGCCCGTTACCTCATAAAGGTAGGCGATGCCTTCGTCGAGGTGCTCTCGGGTTTGCCTGCTGCGCGCATGATCAATGGCCAGGTTTCGGGCGATTCTAAAAATAAAGCCGCGAATATTGAGCACCGGTTTGCGTGGCGGCTGGCGGAGCAGGCGCAGGTAGGTTTCCTGAGCCAGATCGGCGGCGGTCTCGGGATTGCGCAACTGGCGATGAAGAAACGAGCGCAACTCGGTGGCATGGGCCCGAAAGGCCAGCTCAAGCTCTTCGGTGGTCATGCTCGACATTGTCAGAGATCACACAGCGGAAAGCGCATACCTTAATGATAAATATTCGTATTAACAATGTTTTTTTTGGACTGCCATTTTGAACGGCTTGCACCTGAGAGCGGCGCCTTTTGCTCGATAGCGGCCTTAAAGAGAACACCTCTTAAAGTAAAAACAGCGAAAGCCGAAAGTGCCAGGAAGCGCTGCGCACCACTTTCGATGCGCAAAAAGGCTGATTTTACTCGTTTGAAGCGGCCTCGACGTTCGGTGGAAAAATCACGCAAGAGGTATCGAATCAGTAAGTGCCTGCAGAGGCCGCTATGTAGATCTCAAGTATCGATAAAGCGTCTGACGGCTGATATCAAAATCACGGGCCAATTTGGATTTGCTTTCTCCAGCGCAGGCGCGGTCAATTAAACTTACAACCTGATTGTCCGACAGTTTCTTCTTGCGACCTCTATAAGAGCCACGGGTTTTTGCGCTAGCAATCCCTAGTGCCTGTTTCTCCCTTCTAGCAGCGCGCTCGAACTCTGCGAGCAGCTCCATTACCGCAATGATGGGCTCCACAACTTCAAGACAGTCATGCCGGAAAATCAGGTTCTCGCTCAAAAACTCTAGTGTTACCTGTTTTTTAATCAGCCGACGAATGAGGATGCACAGTTGCTCGGTACTGGTGGAGAGCGTTGCCATGCTGTCCACTACCACAGTGTCTCCGCACTGTATGTAGCGGATTAGCCTTTCGAGGCCTGCGCGATTCACGGCATTGTCTGCGGGGTCATCGCAAAACATGGCGTCAAATACATCATGGCTGGTTATTTTCTCTACGCTGCCCTCGGGTTCTTGTAGAGAGAGCCGGAAATATTTGATGCGATGCAGTCTCATGGTGCCTCCTTGGCAATACTTGTACGCAGTCGTTTTATACTTGTGCAAACTGTAACTAAATTATTAAATCCTTACACAAGTACCTGTAACAATGAGCTCACCCAAAATACACAGTTGCAAAGAGTTGTACTTGTTTTATCATTTTAAAGCTTGGAATGATTCTGGCAACTTTTTTTGGCAGGCAGTCGAATTCGTATTTCTTGAATGATGTCCGTGAATTCACGCGGTGAATTTCAATGCCTGCTGTTTATAGCTGCAACAATTGACTTGGCCGGCTTGACGAGGCTGGTAATTCCCCGACGCAAGCAGAGGATGAATTGATGAAGGTCTTGGAAGAAGCCATCGAAATTGATCGCCTAAATACCGATCAGGAAAAGATTGATCATGTAACCCGGAGAATTACCGAACATGGAAATGAGCTACGCAAGCGTTATCCGATCTTGCAGTATCAGAATGCGCTGGGTGCCAGTGTCATGGCGTTTTCCCTAATAGGGATGGTCGTCACGGGAGGGCTCTACATCAAGGGTTTTATCCCTGGCTGGAGCTGTATTTTGATCAATGCGCTGCTGACTTCATTTATTCATGAAGTCGAACATGATTTGATTCATCGCCTTTATTTCAGAAAGCAGCCTCTGGCCCATAACGTCATGATGTTTTTGTGCTGGCTGGCTCGGCCGGGGATGCCCAGTCCCTGGCTAAGACGCAGTCTGCATTTTCATCATCATAAGGAGTCCGGAACGGAGTCGGATGTTGAAGCATGGATCACGACCAGTGGTAGCCCTTGGGGAGTTCTACGGTTATTGAAACTGATGGATGGTTTTGTATTTGGTTTTCTAAATGCAGTGTTCGCTCCAGGATGGCGGCAAAAGGTAAAATTGTTAGGCAAGATTGTTCGACTCAATACGCCTTTCGGCCTTTTGTATTGGGGGTGCTGGTATGTGTTCCTCGGCTACCATCTGTATGTCTGGCTTGGGTCAATCATGGGGCAGGAGGTTCACAGTTCTGCTGCGACATTGGCGGTGATGGAGATCGTCAATAACGCAGTCGTTATCCTGATTGCTCCAAATTTGATACGGCAGTTCTGCCTGTTTTTTGTAAGTTCAAACATGCATTATTATGGCGATGTTGCTCCGCGTAATGCATTGCAGCAAACTCAGGTAATGAACCCTTGGTGGTTATGGCCGTTTCAAATGTTCTGTTTCAACTTCGGCAGTACTCACAGTATTCACCACTTTGTTGTGAGAGACCCGTTCTATCTTCGCCAAATGACGGCACCTTATGCTCATGCAGTCATGGCGCAGGCAGGTGTCAGATTCAATGACTTCGGCACCTACAAGCGCGCCAACCGTTTTTCCATGACTCACTCTCAAACTCGGTCGCGGGGGTGAGTTCTCCCGCAAACGTTATCTGTTTGAGGGTGGGGGGCGCTGATAAGCGGTAAGTTTCTCAGTCCACGAGAATGTTGTTATTTAAATACGGGTCTGCCAGGCGGCGGGATGTTTCTTAGCGCCTGGCAGACTTGATAGTGGTCAAGTTTGGCAAGTATCAAGGGCAACACTTCAAATACGAGGAGTCTGAGGCATGAAAGCGCAAGGGATGTGTGCGAAGCAGTTCGAAGCGGTCAGGCAGGCTTTCGAGGACATGTTTGATGATCCGCAGGAACGTGGCGCCGGACTCTGTGTGCAGGTAGGCGCAGAAGTGGTCGTCGACCTGTGGGCCGGTATGGCGGATCAAGAGGGCACTAAGCCTTGGACGCGCGATACGTTGGCCAATACGTTTTGCGTAATAAAACCCTATGTTGCGGTGGCCGTTCTGATGTTGGTTGAGCAGGGCAAGCTGGAGCTGGATGCGCCTGTGGCGCGTTACTGGCCTGAATTCGCCCAGAGCGGGAAAGCAAAGGTCACCCTGCGGCAGGTGCTGAACCACACCGCGGGCCTGCCGGCGCTGCGCGCCCCCGACCATAACGCCATGATGTATGACTGGGAGCACATGGTGCGGGTCCTGGCGGCCGAGCCGCTCTGGTGGGAGGCGGGAACAGACCTGGGGTACGGCACCACCACCTTTGGCTGGATTCTCGGTGAGTTGATTCGTCGTGTGGACGGACGAGATCCCTGTGTCTTTATCCACGAAGAGATTCTGGACCCCCATGACCTCGACGTGCACCTTGGCGTGGACGAAAAACACTTTCATCGTATCGCTCGTTTCGACAATGCCAGGGGGCGAGTCGGTGATCCTTACTCGCAAGCGCTGCGAACAGTGCTGAAAAACGAGCCATCGCATATCGCGACATACGCCTTCACCAATCCCGGAATGGTGCCAAAACGGACCAGTGACCCTCGCTGGTGGGCCTATCGGCAGCCGGCTGTGTGCGGGCATGGCACGGCTCACGGCTTGGCCGGTTTCTACGGTGCGTTAATGGCGGGAAACTTTATCAGTCATGAACTGTTCACTGAATTCACTCGAGAGCACAGTCATGGCATGGATCGGATATGGATGCGCCCAATGCGTTATGGATTAGGCTGCATGCTGGAACAGCAGGTCGATCCAGCGGCTTCCCACGCAATGGGTCCTGACACCTTTGGTCATATCGGGCTTGGCGGTCCGATCAGTTTCGCCGACCCCGAAAGGCAAGTGAGCTTTGGTTTTGTCACCACGACCTCGGGCAGCCATACCATGATCGATCCCCGACCCAGCCGGCTATCAGCCCTGGTCTATGCGGCGCTTTGAGCGAATTGTCATTCATGGGTAAGTTGAGGTTTTTTACCTGGGACAGGCGCGGCGTCCTTTTGCATATGCCTTTGTATTGGCCGTGGACGGCAAGCCCGACGCAGCAGAGGAAGAGTTTCAACGCTGGCCGAGATATCATGGCCGGCGGTTAAGCCCCCTCTAAAGGATTGAAAGTTGAGAGATTTGGATAATCAGCTTGATGCGCAACGAGTGATCATCGCGTTTTTGATAATCGTTGCTTCATTGGGTGCAGTAGCTTTCATCGGCTGTTTGGCTAGTCCGCCGGGCTTTTTGCCTGGCCTGCGAATGGTGCTGGCGATGGCTGTTTTGGGCGTTACCTGTGTGTTTTCCTATCCGTTGGTCGTCGCCTATTGGTTAGTCTCCGACAGGCCAATAGGTGTGCGCGATCTACTTATCGTTCATACAGTCGCATTAGGTGGGTTTGCTGCCTGGTGGCTGATGGTTTATTTCGATTGAAGAGCTTTCGCGATGTCGAGGCTCATGGACGCGCGGCTGCACATTTCAGATGGCGGCTGTTCAACGAGTTTTCGGCGGCGTCGCTTCAGCGATCTTAACCATAGGTATCTGGATTTCGGTGGCGACAGACTCCAAGTGTTTTGATGGCAGATGACACCGTCTGCTGGTTAGATTCGCTGTCGCACCGGACTTCTCGCGACGCTCAACGGATAAATGATTAACCATGATTGGCTACCAGCGCAGCCAGCGCTGGCCGAGTACAGCCCCAATGAGCGTGGGCACCAACATGCCTAACACGTACCAAATACCCCAAAATGGAACGTCCATTTCGGGGCAATGCAGACAATAGGCAAGCGTTGCCATTGAACCTGACAGCAAGCCGCCGCAGGCACCCGTCAGTGTCAGGCGAGTGGGTGCCAAACCGCGCAGCGCCCAGAAAACTGCAATGAATCCCGGAACTGATAGTAAGGCGATATTCAGGGCACACACCCGCCACGTCTTGCCGAGAATGACTGCGACGCGCTCATCAGGGGCGGTTCCCGTGAGTACATAAACGGTACCCACCCAGACCGCCGCAACTGCCGAAAATATCAGTAGTTTTCCCGACCCGGGAGTGACCCCAGGTCTCGCCAATCGCATCACCACACTCAGCGCACCGATCATCAAGCAAAGCGGTAGGGCGATCTTGGCCCAGAAGATCGGGGTTGTTGCCACCGCATTCAGGTCTGAGCGCACACCAAATATGACCATTACCAGCAGGGTGGATGCCGCAAGTCCGAGCAGCACCGCTATAGAGAAACGCTTGGCGAGCGCATGCCGGTCAACCTGGACAGTTCCTGATGCCAGCATGTTAATGAAATCATCGGTTTTCATCGTGTACCTCTAATCCTCGCCGCCAACGCTTTAAGTCCGCGATGTACGCCTATCTTAACGGCAGACTCGGACAGCCCCGTTATCAACGCGGTTTCAGTGACCGACAACCCTTCAAGCTTCACATGGACGATGGGTAGACGCTGACGCTCAGGTAATTGCTCAAGTAATTTGCCGAGGTCGCGATTGGCCTGCGCAGGTTCCAGGTGGGGCTCGGCAAGTAGCTCAACGGTATCGTCCAGCGAGTCGTTGAATACCTCATGTCGTGACCTGCCTCGCAAGAAATCCGTGAGCTTGTAGCGGGCAATGGCAAACACCCATGCGGTCAATGGCTGATCGGCTCGGTACGTAAGTCGTCCGTTATGAACCGCCAGCAAAACCTCTTGCAGCAAGTCCTCCACTTCATCGGGATTACGCTGAAGTTTCGCCCGCAAAAAACCGCGCAGATGACCACTGAGTTCGGACAGGAAGACACGATAGGACTGTTCGTCACCTTTCAAGCCGGCTAGGAACAAGGCCTGAAGGTGGATCTCCCGGCTGCGCAAAGCATCGTTATCTGTAGTTCGTTCCATCGCCTGCTCTGGTTACACGAAGGGAAAAATATTTCGAACCTGCATGACGCCAGCGCTGATGACGGGCAACCGATCATGCTTGCGTTCAAGGGCATAAGGCAATCGGCAGATTTATTTTGTGATTCTGAGAAATATTTTGGTGATGGCTGTAACCGGATTTAAAAACTCAGCGAACTACCTTTCGGATCGCAAGCACAGAGCACTCCTGCGCTGTTGCAACGACCGCTAATCGTGACCCCGGAGAATAACCATGAATACCCTGAAACTTGCTGCCCTCGCCGTTGCGTTCTCTTCCTTCGCTGCCGGTGCCATCGCCGCCGAGACACCTGCCGCCGCAGGCGCCATGGAAAAATGCTACGGCGTCGCCATGGCCGGTCACAACGATTGCAAAGCCGGCGCAGGCACCACGTGTGCGGGCACCGCCAAAGTGGACTACCAGGCCAATGCCTGGAAAAACGTCCCAGTCGGTACGTGCACCTCGATCAAGACCCCTAAAGGCATGGGCACTCTGGCTCCTATGTAATCTCGACATCACGGGACACACGCCAATCATGAAGACTCAATTCCAGATAGGGGCCGGCCTGGGCCTGAAATCGAATCACTATCAGGACGCTCTGGACTGCACAGCCCAAGGGCTCTGGTTCGAAGTGCATCCGGAAAACTACATGGTTGGCGGTGGTCCCCGTTTGGCATGGCTGGAAGCAATTGGCAGTAGGCACCCACTCTCCCTGCATGGCGTTTCCCTCTCGCTGGCAGCCGACTGTGCGCCGGACGCAGAGCACCTGAAGCGCTTGAAATTACTCGCCGATTGCATTCAACCGGCGTTGATTTCCGAGCACCTGGCCTGGTCGACCTGGCGCGGCCAATACCATCCCGACCTGCTGCCATTTCCCCGCACGAGTGAGGCGTTACGGCGCATCACTGACAACATCCAACGCACACAAGAGGCTCTCGGGCGTCGTATTGCGATTGAAAATCCCACCCATTACGTGCACCTCGATGGCCATGATTACAGCGAACTCGACTTTCTGACCGAGTTGACTGAAAGGACTGGTTGCGGGTTGCTGCTGGATGTCAACAACGTACATATCAGCGCCCATAACCTCGGCTTCGATGCGGCAGCGTATCTGGATGACTTTCCTGCGGTCGCCATCATGGAGATTCATCTGGCTGGGCACGCCCCGGATCCTGGTAATTCAACACTGCTGATCGATACCCATGACGCCCCGATTGCCGCTGATGTGTGGTCGTTGTATGAGCGCTTGATCGAGCGGGTTGGCGGGCGTCCGACATTGATTGAGCGCGACGACCACATACCCGCATTCGATGTTCTGCTCGCCGAGCGCGACAGAGCTCAGGCCCTGTTGAATCGCGAGCAGCAACCGCGGATCCGGGAGGCGATATGAGGACGTCCCTGGAAGGATTTCAGGATGCATTCACCCATGCTCTCTACAGTGGCGAATCATCTGACATGCCAGCGCTAACCCTTCAGCCCGGCTTCTCGGTTTACCGCAACACCGTGCTCAAAGGTGCAACGGATGCGCTGGTTGCCAACTTTCCGACCCTGGAGCGCTTGGTAGGTAGCGACTGGCTTCGCAGTGCCGCCGCAATCCACGCCAGGCTTTCGCCGCCAACGGATCCCCGTTTGCTGCACTACGGCGCCGACTTCCCGGAGTTTCTCGATGGTTTTGAACATGCACGGGAGATGCCTTATCTGGGCAACGTCGCCCGTCTGGACCTGCTCTGGACACACGCCCACTGTGCCGAAGAAGAGCCCGCGATCGAGATCCGTGCCTTGGCGCATCTTCAACCGAGCGATCTGCTCAGCTTGCGACTTACGCCAAGGGCGAGCTGTCGCTGGGCCTGGTTTCCCGACTGTCCTGCCTACACGATCTGGCGCGTTAACCGCGAGCGGCTGCCAATGCCTGACGACATCAACTGGCAGGGCGAGGGTGGGCTGCTGACGCGCAATGCCGGTCGAATGCAATGGCAGGACGTCAGCGCCGCCGAGTGTGCCTTGCTCGACGCTTGCGCGGCCCATCTGGACCTCGATCAGGCAATAGACAAGGCTCTCGCACTCGAGCCGACCCTGAATCTGGAAAACTGCCTAATCCGCTTGGTCAGTGCTGGAGCGTTAACCATCGCGAACTCAGTTCGGCCTTTTTGAAGGGGCCTATAGTCAACGGAGCACACCACCATGCACGCCTCTCGAATTCCCACACCCGTCGCCGACAAATCTCTGCTTGGACTCTGGAATCGCGCTGCCAGCCGTTTGGGGCAACTGATCGGGGATTCATCCCTGGTGCTGGTGGCCCGTCTCTCAATCGCCGCCATTTTCTTTATGTCCGGCCGCACCAAAGTCAGTGGCCTTCTGACAATCACGCCGAGTACCTACGAGCTGTTCCGCACGGAGTATGCGTTGCCCTTGATCTCTCCAGAATGGGCTGCGCACCTTTCGGCCTACAGTGAACATTTGTTTCCTGTGCTGCTGGTGATGGGCCTGTTTACACGCTTGTCAGCCCTGGCGCTTCTGGGAATGACCGTTGTTATCGAAGTGTTTGTTTACCCGGATGCCTGGCCAACTCATCTGTCCTGGGCCGGCTTGCTGTTGCTGATTATTGCGCGGGGAGCGGGGAGTCTTTCCCTGGATCGGCGACTAGGTATCCGATGAGTGCGGCTATGTGCCATTAGCACATTCGCTCTATTGGTCGCTGCAGGGGCTCGACCGCAAAATGGTGCGATTTAGCCATCGCTCCGTTACCGATAAGGATATCCAATGAAGACGCTGTCAAAGCACCCGCTCTCCTTCGCTGTGCTGGGTGCAGCGACCTTGTTGACGGCCTGTGTCCCTCTTGGCAACTCCGGCATCAATGCCATGCAGGATCCGACCAACCAGCTCCTGGATATCATCGATGGCGCCACTCGGGACGGCATGTCCGTGGTGCTGGTGCCGGCACTCATGCCCAACAAGAGCGTAACCGACCTCTCTAGCTACTCTCATCGCGTCATTTTCAAGAACAAGAACCAGCCAGATAAAGGCTACATGCAGGCGTTCGCCAATAACGACCTGGAGAAAATCAAGGAAACCGTCTTTCTGTGGGACTTCCTCGAAGTCCACATCGTCCCGCCCGGAACCTACCTGATGTCTGGCGGGATCGACTACAAGATAGACAGCTCCCTTGCCCAAGTGGGAGCCGCAAAAGGGCAGCCGAAGGCCAATGTTCGTGGAACGGTGAATCTGTCCGCAGTGCTGTATCGCCAATTTGTCAAAGAGCAGTACTGGCGTAGTGAGACCTACCAGGACAAGACCAACTCGCAGAGTGTCTGCAGTACGGTGCACATGGCCTCCGGTCAATGTGTTGGCTGGACAGAGCAAAAATACAACACGCGCGAGAAGGTATCGGATGCTGGCTGGACCGACGGCACGAAGGTGAGGGATGTCCAGTCCATCAAACTGCAAGCGCAGATACCGGACGCTTATGCGCCATTGGCCTTTACCATCCAACCGGGCCAGATACTGCTCAGCGACCGTTTCCACTTGAAAACGCCGGCGGTGAGCTATGACAAGAAAACCTGCAAAGCTGTCGACACGCAAAACATAAAATGCGCACTGCGCGACGTTCAGGTCTATGTGAGGCCGGCTCCAGTCGAGCTGACGAAGAAGTTCGTGGATAACGCGCAGCCAACGCTCAACGAGAAAAGCCGCCAGGTGCTGGCGCGCATTCAGCCGATGAAAACCCAGATGCTTGGAAGCGTGGGCATGGAAGACTTGGTTTGGGGCATTCCGGTTTCCCTGAAAAAGACAGGGAAGTAAATGCACCCGTTTGAGCGCCACGACCACTGCCCAGCCATTGACGCCTGTCGATGCACTCACGGGGGGGGCGCGGTGTCGTTCTCGAGCAACACGGCACCATCCCCGAGCTGGCTCAAACGGTCGCCTGGATTGCGAAGGGGGCAGTCGTCCATGGAGAGACAGCCACAGCCGATGCAACCGTCGAGCTGATCGCGCAGCTGCGTGAGGCTGCGAATGCGCTCAGTCAGCATGTCCCTCCAGATCGTGGAGAGCTGCGTCCAATCTTTTGCCGTCAGCGGTCGTCCGCAAGGAAGCCCATCCAGCGCGTCCTTGATCGCCGCCAGCGGCACGCCCGCACGCTTCGCGATCTTGATGATGGCAAGGCGGCGCAGCGTGTCCCGGGTATAGCGACGTTGGTTACCCGCGCTGCGTTGCCCTTGAATCAGGCCTTTTGCTTCGTAGAAGTGCACGGTTGCGATGGTGACCCCGCTTCTGCGGGCCAACTCTCCAACCGAAAGTGGCACGTGCACATCGATCATGACTGTCTGCTCTCTCTTGACCTCATCTATACATGAGGTTTTATAAAGAGCGTCGGCTTGCCTTTGCAAGCCTTCATTCGCCGCAGCGGGTGAATTCTCGAAGTGGGGTGCACATGGACAAGCGTCATATTTCTTCTGGTCACTATTCGCAAACGGCGCCCGACCGCCATTCAAGGACTGGCTGGGCCGCCTTGCTGTCCGGCTGGAATGGCGTGCGCTCGCTGGCGCTGGCAGGGGGTGTGGTGCTGCATGCGATCAATGTGTATATCGCCACCACGATTCTGCCTTCTGTGGTCTCGGACATCGGCGGTATCGATTATTACGCCTGGAACACCACCCTGTTCGTCGCGGCGTCCATTCTCGGATCGGCCCTGTCGGCGAGGTTGCTCACCAGCGCCGGGCCGCGCAGCGCCTACGTGATTGCCTCGCTGGTGTTTGCGATCGGCACGTTCATCTGTGCAAGTGCCCCGTCAATGCCCGTGATGCTGGCGGGACGCCTGGTTCAGGGGCTGGGCGGTGGGTTTTTGTTCGCGCTTTCCTACGCCATGATCCGGCTGGTGTTCGATGAAACCTTATGGCCGCGCGCGATGGCGTTAGTCTCGGGCATGTGGGGCGTGGCCACCCTGGTCGGGCCTGCCGTTGGCGGTGTCTTCGCTGAACTGGGTGTGTGGCGAGCGGCGTTCTGGTCGCTGATTCCAGCCGCGTTGCTGTTTGCCCTGCTGGCTGTCGCCGTATTGCCCAAGCGCAGGGCTGACAAAGGCGAACGCTCGCCGCTTCCACTCGCCCAGCTCGCTCTCCTGACGTCGGCGGTTCTTGCGGTTTCATTCGGCAGTGTTTCCTCGATCCTCGCCTGGAACATGGCAGGCCTTATCACCGCCGCCATCCTGACGGCTCTGCTGCTAGGCACTGAAGGCCGCGCCCGTCATCGCCTGCTGCCGGAAGGTGCATTGCGCATTACAACAGCGCTGGGAGCGCTGTATGCCACGATGTCACTGCTTGCGGTGGCGGTGACCAGCGGCGAGATCTTCGTGCCGCTGTTCCTGCAGGTTCTTCACCATCAGTCCCCGCTCGCAGCCGGTTATCTGGCTGCGCTTATGGCGGCCGGATGGACGCTGGGGTCAATTGCCAGCGCAGGGGCGACGGGCAAAGGCATCCGGTACGCCATCCTCGCTGGTCCGATCCTCGGCTTGGCCGGGATGGCAGCGCTTGCTGTGTTGATGCCCCGCGAAAGTGCCGGCGGCTGGCTCGCGATCACGCCGATCTGCCTGGCGCTCGTCGCCATCGGGCTGGGGGTGGGGCTGGCTTGGCCCCATCTGCTGACCCGGGTGTTTCAGGTCGCAGCGGCGGGCGAGCAGGATCTGGCGGCAGCCTCTATCACCACCGTGCAGTTGTTCGCCACTGCTCTCGGCGCGGCGTTGGCGGGGATGGTGGCGAACGTCGCCGGCCTCACGGATCCTGGCGGCATCGCCGGTACGGCAAGCGCTGCCGGCTGGTTGTTTGGCGTGTTTGCATGTGCGCCGATCCTGGGTGTTTTTACGGTGCTGCGGGTGGTCCGGCTGCATGCCAGAACGGCCGAGGTTCAGGAGGTTTGATGCTGCAGGCGATTGTCCTGGCGTGCAGGGTTCGGGTAAAACAGCAGCCCATGTTCGTGCTGCCCTGGGTCGACCGCAGGCTTTGCGAGCAAACCGACCCTCCGCGGGCCGCGCGTACGCCAAGCCCCATTACCGATCCAGGCCAACCCGGATGCACGAAGATCCTGCAAGTCACGATATCCAGGCCCTTAACGCAGCCACCCGGCTTGCAACAGCTCATGGTGCCGGGCCTTTGGGCCTTGATGGGTATGAACAGGTGGTAGAGCTGTGCGGTCGCGTCGCGCAGGGCTGGTTGTTTCGCTATCGAGTCGTTTGCAGGCTGAACATCGCTTCTGAAGATCAGGAACTCTTTGCGGGCGCCGTCGGCTGTGTCGTTACTGATGAAGGGCAGGTGACGGATGTGCCCGGCCCGGCGTTCATGCCAATGCTCCTGGCTTCGGCTTAGTGCTGCTGGAGGCGTACTGAAATACTTGAGTTGCAAGGAGCTGGATCGTGGGTGAAGGGCTAGACATTGTTAATGTTCTTGAAGGGTTTTTAGACGGCATCTTTAGGAAGGCTTCGAAAAGTCAGAATATTTCACTGACGAGAAATAAGGGGCACTACTCCTACCCGGGTCAAAAAATGTGTGTGTATGTCACGTTTTTCCCCAAGGAAGTTGAACTTGTTTTTGATGGCGAGGAAGTCGATACCGGCATTTTTTGTGTTGCCCTGGATATATGCAGGGCAAATGGGGAAATACTGGCTGGCGATAGCCTGTCGCTGAAGGGCCGATGTAGCGAGATCAAAGCCGCATTGGATGCTCAAGAAGAGTCGGTATTGACTCAACTATTAAAATTCCTGGGTGACTAAATCTTCTGCGGCCCGCGGAGTTGGGAGGCGCGAAGTTTTCGGTCAGGTCTCCACAGCATTTGCGCTCAGCAGGGGGGCTTAATGAAGGGTTTTGACTCTGCGACTTTCGCCGATTCTGATACGGTCCAGCGCCCTGTTTAATCCATCCAGTGCGTCCAGGAGTGCTTTGGCTTCGACCTCGCGGCCATCTCCCCAGAGGCGTTCGGCCATTTTGTTGAGGGCCTGAATGGAACGCTCAATATCGGCAGCGGTTGTTGCCTCGGTGTGCATCTGTTGTTTCTTTGCCATTCAATAACCATTCCGCGGCGGCCCTTTAGGGAATGGGGCATTTTGTTCGGGCGATGAGCAACGCGTCTACAGGTTATTCATGGGAGAGGGCAGATGGGTATCAAATCGGTGTTGGCTGGGCTCATTTCGCCACCAACCGTGTCTGCCAGAGGTTCCAGCAATTGCGCCCCCGTGGTTTCGAGCATTGCCTAGGTCGGTGCCGCGGAGGGCAAGAGCGTCGTGCAGATCTCGTTGCATTGATTTCCACCTACCGCCAAGCTTCGGGCCCGCTCAGTTAAACCTGAGGTCGCAGGCCGAGGCAGGCTTGGCCGAGCTGGGCATTGGCGTTCAGACCGGCGCGTAGACGAATCAAGGAGATTTATCGGTGCAGATCAATTCTGGCTGGGTTGGAAATGAGGGCGCGTCTGCCGCCGCCCTGGAGCGCCTCCGATCCGTGGCCCCATCGGTTCTACCCCTGGAGTATTACCAGTTGCTGGCCTGTAGCAACGGTGGTGAAGGCCCGCTACCTGATCCCTTTTTCACCCTGTGCCTGGACCCGGCTGAAACAGCCTCGGATAGTGAGCAAATCGCAATGTTCGCGGACAGCGCTCCCGGGTTGTTTGTATTGGGCAGCGATGGCGGCGGCCAGTTGTTCGCGTTCGATACCCGGGGTCAAGTTCCGCTGCCAATCGTTTCCTTTGACGGTGTCGATCCGGATGCAAGCCTGTGCCGGGTGGCAAGCAGCTTTGCCGAACTGCTGACGCTGATCGGCCGGGAGTGAGGGTGAACAGTGGGGCTGGCATGGAGGGCAAGTGAATGAGTTGGCACATCAGGCCGGCGGTCTTGAGCGACATTGAGCTTCTGGTGGAGATCGATCCCGTAACCCGGATCGACGCCGGCCGCCGGGATGACATCGAGAGCGCCGTAGCTGCGGGGGAATGCTGGGTGGCCTGCGCTGCGAACCCGCCTGGGGTGCCAGTAGGTTATGGCTGCCTGGACCGACGCTTTTTTGCCGAATGGTTTATTTCGCTGGTGGTGGTTTCAAGCGCATGTCGGCGCAGTGGCGTAGGCCAACAATTGGTGACTCATTTGGAGCGCTGCTGCGCTGGGGTAAAAATCTTCACGTCGACCAACACCTCGAACGAGCCGATGCGCCAGTTGCTCAAGCAACTCGGTTACCAAGACAGCGGCAGCATCGAGAATCTTGACCCCGGTGATCCCGAGCTGATTTTCGTGAAGTTCTTGAGTCGGTGAGCGATAGCGGGGAAGGGCGCCGCCCCTGTGGGTCCCGGGCGGGCCATTTTCCCGCTCGATACTTCACGGAGTCCCTGGCTCAATCCTGGCGCCTTGCCGCCACAGCGATGCGCTTCTGAGTCACGACCAGCATCGTCGTCGCGGTAATGCTCGGCGTCAGGTAAATGAGCCAATACAGGCTATGGGAGCCGCTCTCAAGCGCCACCATAAGCAGGCCCAATGCCGTTCCCGCCACGACACCCGACACCAACAGGCATTTGTTTTCGAACCTGGGGTAGGCACTCATGGCGATGGCATAGATCTTCCAGCCAATCGCAAGGCTGAACGTCGCAATGCCAATGATGATCAGTGCGTGCACAAAGGTGTCAGAGCCGACGCCTAACCGGCCCACGATCTGCACCAGGGCCGCGTATGCGCCCTGGATAAACACCAGTGTTACCGGCAACAGGCCAATGATTGCGCCGATGGTCAATTTGATTCTGAGGTGGGCAAGGCTATTCAAGTGTTCCCTTAATCCGTTCAGGGCTGATGAGGTTCGAGGTGCTGCCGGCGGCGGGTTGACCGTTGTGTGAGGGGGCAGGCCTGAGCGCGCCGTGATGCCCGCCGGCCAGCGCGAGCAAGCTTATTCGCCACCAGTGTCCTTCCCATCAGACGATGGGCGTCAGGCGACTGCGTTGCTCGGCATTGGGGAAACCCAGGGTGCGATAGCGCGGCGGGTAGAGGTCTTTGTCGGGTGAAAGCAGCTCCCCCAGCACCGATTCGACGTCTTGCCAGGCGAACATCTCGGTCACTGCCGAGCCTTCATGATGGGGTTGCACCAGAACAATCCGGTCAGTCTTGGGCAGGGAAGTTTCGACGCCTTCTGTCCAGGCCGCTATGGAGAAGGTCTTGCCATTGTCTTCAGCGTTTTCGTAGAGCATGTACGTGGCGACGAATACATCTTCTTTCTGATCCGCATGGACCTTGTCCAGCATCTCCTTTTGCATGCTGTAGATGCCGTGGGACATCAGCCGTGCAAGGGCGTCCAGCCGCTCTGTAAGTTCCGGATCCTGCAGCACGAAAGGAATGATCTGACGCTCATCGTAGGTGTAGATCTGGCCGGAAAGGACGCGGCCGTTTTCCACGTCCTGACAACTCAGTTCGATCATATGGCGCAGGCCCTCAGGGTCCTTGTCTCCGGTGACCATCAGCACATCGCGGGTGGGCATCATGAACACCGGTTGGCCCTTGATCGGCGCGCGCTGCAGAACATCGGGCAGCAGCGCTCGGCTGGTGTCGTAGCCGTCCTTCCAGGCCCCCAGGTAAAGCCCGGGGATGATCTCTTCGAATGCATCGGGCGTGGCTTCACGCAGGTTGTCCAGGGCAATGGCCAAGGCTTCGTCGAAGCTGATGCCCCAATCATCCTGCGGGCCCTTGGTCAGGGTGGAGGTGGTCTCGGGGTAGTCGACCGCCAACAAGGTCACGCAGTCCTTGCCCAATGGCCGATGCGCCACGATGTAGGGTGAGTCCCAGCCTTCGCTGCGGACATGATGCAGGCGCACCTCTTCCAGCATGGCGAGGTTGCGGATCACCGGCCGCAGCAAGGGCCGAACCTGCTCGGAGGTCAGTATCGGACTGCTCTCGGCGCCGAGCAGGGTTGCCAGATAGCCAGAGAGAACCTGTGGCTTGTGTTGTTTATCGGCTTTCAGGTAGTCGCGGTAAGCGTTGTGCAGATTGAAGAAGCCGTTATCGCCGTGACGCAGCCGGAACTCGTCCGGCAGGTATTCGAGGGTGGCGCTGTAGCCGCTGTCGCGAGCGGCCTTGATCATCTTCTGGGCGAACCCGTCTTGGGTCGGAGGGCGATTGAAGAGCCCATCAAAAAAATCCCTGAGCATGTTGCAGGTCCTCCATGAGTGCGAGCAGGCGATGATGCTGGCGCGAGTGGTTCAGGTAAAGCCGGTGGCTTAAATAATGGCCTCGGGGGCTTGTTGATGGACCCGGCCAGCGTCGCAGAATTCCCCGGCAGGGCGCCCATTTCGCAAGGCGCTGATCTTCAAAGGATTCAAGCAGGGCTATCAGGTCCGTAGAATGGGCCTCTTTCACTGTCACGGAGTGGTAAATGATACGGCGCGAAATTGGCTATTGGGACCGTGAGGGTCGGGAGTTGTTCTACTACCTGGAGTTCAACCCGCAGACTGCGGAGTTTTTTATCACCTGCGAGCATACGCCGCGCGATGGAAGTAAAAGCGTCCGCTCGGTCCCCCTCAGCGAAGCCCGCGGCGAACGCTACTACGAAGACGCGTTGCTGATCATCAAGGAAGAGCTGTTCAGAGACTATCGGCTCTGAGTGCTGCCTGGGATTGATCAACGACCCGCAGGCGGATGCTACTTATCCGTGCAGGACACTTCGAGACCGACCTTCAAGCGGTCCAGCGCCACCATGGTCTTGAACCACCTGACGTTTGCGTTCTCGGCGAACAGGCGCCGCGCCAGGGCCTGGTATTCCTGCATCGAGCCAACGTTGACGATCAGCACGAAGTCGGCTTCACCGGTGACGTAGTAGCACTGCTGGACCTCAGGCACCGCGAAATGCTTTTTCATCGATTCCAACGCGTCGATGCTTGTGCGCTCGGTCATGACCTCCACCACGATGGTGATGGCTTTTCCCACCCGCGTAGGGTCGACGATCGCCACGTTACCGGTGATCACCCCGCATTCTTCCATGCGCTTGAGGCGGCGTTGTACCGAGGCCGAAGAAAGGTTTACTCGATCGGCCAGCAGGCGCAGGGGCGTCGTGTTGTCGAACTGGACGATTTCCAAAATGGCGCGATCGAATCCATCGAGGGCGTAAGGCGTGGTAGCGGATGGTTTTGGCATGATGGCTAAGTGAGATAATTTCCCGAAAACTACCACGATTCAGCGAAAAATTATCCTCGTGAAAGAAATATTATCTCGCCCGGCCCTGCTTTTCAGGAGCCGTCGAGAAACCCCACAGGATAATTTTGGCATGTCGATATTGGTGCATCTTTCCCCCGTATTGCTCGTGATGTTCATGCTCATGGTGCTGCGCCGTCCGCCGGTGCAAGCGGCCATGGCCGGGACCGCGCTGGTGGCCGTTTTGTGGTTGGCAGGGGCTGCTGATGCATGGCAAACCGTAACCCTGCTCGCGGCGGGCCGGGATACCGCGGTGCTGTTTCTCAGTACCGCGTTTGTCATCGTGCCGGGCATGGCGTTCGTCATTCTCATCGAGCGCTTGGGCGTCAATCTTGTGCTGAGCCAGTGGGTGCAGTCCCTCGGTCTGGATCGCACACAGCAGGTGGTATTTATCGTCCTGGGCCTGGCGCCATTGCTGGAGTCGATGACCGGCTTCGGGGTGTCCCTGATTGCCACGGTGCCGTTGCTGCTCAGCCTGTTCGAGCGCCGCGTGGCCCTGCGTATCGCCCTGACCGGCATGGCGATCATGCCCTGGGGCACCTTGGGGCTGGCCACAGTAATCGGTGCTTCGCTGGCGCATCTGGATGCCTCGGCGCTGGCTTCCACCTCGGCCCTGACCAGCTCACTGGTGTTCCTGGCGCTCGGCACTGTGGCGCTGTACCTGGCGGGTGTGCGACAGGCCCGAGCGCTCGGTGTGCTGGGGGCGTTCTGGCTGCTTTTTGTCAGCGTGTTGTACGGCGCGAGCCGCTGGCTGGGGCCGGAGGTCGCCGGAGTCGGCGCGGGCCTGGTGGTGGCCTGTTCCGTGTTGCTGTGGGCACTGTCGCGGGTGCGTCGCACAGGTCACCAGGGCGAAGGCGTACGCTGGCCGCGCCAGGCGTGGCCGTATCTGGCGCTGATCGCCTGTATCGGCGCCTTGAAGTTACTCAGCGCCGTCACGCAGTGGCAGGACCATTGGCTGGTGCAGGGCGCCCAGGTGACTTGGAAGCCGCTGGCCTCCCCGGGCGTCGCGCTGACGCTGGTCTTGATCGGCTTGCTGCTCTACAAAAGGGATTTGCGCCGTCATGAGCTCAATCAAAATGGGCTGCTGCGTGGCCTGGCTGTTCGTACCAAACGGCCGCTGTTGACGATTTTCTTTTTTCTCGCCATGTCACAAATGATGGTTAAGGCGGGCTTTCTGTCGGGGTTGGTGCAGACGTTGGCAGGGCTGGCGCCCTCGGCGGTGATGCCGCTGATCGCGGGGTTCGGGGCGCTCTCCGGGTACATGACCGGTTCGAATGTGGGCGGCAACGCGATCTTCATGCCGGCCATCGCACTGTTGCCTGAGTCGTCACGCTTGCTGCTGGCCGCGGTACAGAACAGCGCGGCAGGTCATGCGGCACTGGGTTCGCTGTCAATCGTGATGCTGGTCCTCGGGCTGGCCAAGACCAGCCCCCAGGAGGAGGGCGACCTGGTGCGGTTTGGTTTCGGGTTGGTCTGCCTCAATACCCTGATGGTCGCGCTGGCGGCGCTGGTGTGGATGGCATGAAGTGTCGACTTCGCGCCAGAAGTTTCACTCTGCAAGGTGCAACTGTCCTGGTTGTGTGAGAATGCGCGCGGTTTGCCCCAGGCAGTAATAAGGACGTTGCGTGTATCTGAAAGTGATGTTGGTGATCGGTTTGGTTTTGATCAGCGGTTGTACTGCTGTTTTGGCTCGCACGACGGACTTTCGTTGTCCGTATCTGGGTGTACGGATTGACTGGAGTCTGGCCAAGGACAATAACGGCGTCCTATGGCCGTTGCTGGCGATTGATGCGCCATTTTCAGCCGTGGTCGATACGGTCTTTCTGCCCTTCGAACTTCAGCACAGTTGCAACTTGTGACCAGGGGCGGCGCTTACAAGCGCCGCAAGAATGAACTGACAATGGTCTTGGTTGGGCCGGTAGCATCAAGTCCGTTCGCCGCGCCATAGGCATGCCATTCAATGTCGGCAATTTCATTGAGGGGGCGGGCATCTTCGACATTGATGACCGCCGCTTCAAAGACATGGTGGCGTACATTGCCGGCTTCCACTTGCAGGATGTAAAGCAGTTCGCTGGCATCCAACCCTGTTTCTTCTCGCAACTCTCGAATAGCGGCATTGGCCACGGTTTCTCCGGGTTCAACCTTGCCGCCCGGTAGCGTCCATTTCGAACGTTGTTTACGCACGAAGAGAATTTGCCCGTCCTGTGTGCAAATGACTGTCGCTCTATTTTTCATCTATGCACCCCACCGGCTCGCTTTGGACAACTACTGCACCTCAAGTGTGCGAGGGTAGACGGCAGCCATCTTCAAGTTGTCACAAAAATGTCATATTGGCTGTTATGCATGATTGATACCGACGTGCTTCATTAGTTCAATATAGGTCTTATATGGAAATAGCCCGCTAGGCGAAGTGGCTTGCCATTTGATCAGACAGTGTCAAAGGCAATAGAAGAACACCTGTTTTTGCCGTGGAGGCCAGTCTTGCGAGTGTGCTGGTTGTCTCGCGGCCTTTTTTCGGCTGCGAGCTTCAAACGCGGCAAGGTTTGAATGGGGTACTGGGAGTACGCCACCACCCACTTTCTATCGAAAATGAGCGGCAGTTGGCATTTTTTTCTCAATGACCGAAGCGGTAGCCCTTACGTTGGCCTACGCTGGGTAACAAACTCGATAAACACCCCGCAAGGAGCAAGTGATGCTCTCGACTGTTGAACTCTGCCACATTCTGGAGTCCGGCTTTCTCCCGCTTGCCTGCGCCTGCACCCTGAGCCCTAACGGGGCCTTGATGATCAAGGTGTTCGAGCCGGAGTCGGGGCGGGTGGATCTGCTGCTGACCGGGGTCTCGACAGCAGAGCTCACCAGCGTGCGATCCATTTCCAACCTTATTGGTGAACTGCGCACCGAAATCAGGGCCGGGCGCCGAGCGTTCGCCGGTGGTTTTACCAGCTACGCCAGCTGAGTCAAAACGCCTCCGCCCGGCTTCACTCAGGGCAATCGTTGCAGGTAAGCGGCCAGAGCGTCGAAAGCGGGCAGGGTGACCGGGTCATTGGCTGAGTTGCTGGCCACCGGGTGCGACGCATAACGCACAATCACCATCTGCGCCTTGGGGTCAATATAGATCCGTTGCCCATGCACCCCGCGCGCCATGAAAGCACCGCCATCCTTATTGGTGACCCACCACATCGATCGATAGCTCCAGCCGTTCAACAGCCCATAACCGGCCTTGGCGAATGCCTGCTTGTCGCCGCCCTGGCGAATATCGGTGACCACCGCTTGCGGAATAATCTGCTGGCCGTTGAATTGCCCATCGTTGCGCAGCATCTCGCCAAAGCGCGCCAGATCGCGCAGACCGGTGTTCAGGCCGCCACCGGCAAACGGGGTGCCGATCGAGTCCACGGTGAAGTACGCATCCTGTTCCGCGCCAAGGCGGCTCCAGATACGCTCCGACAGCAACTGGGCAACATTGCGCCCGCCGACGCGGGCAATCACCCAGCCCAATACATCCGTATTGATGGTTTTGTAGCTGAATGCAACACCGTGCTCGCCTTCCAGCTGCACGCTCTGAAGAAATTCGTAATAGGTCCTTGGCCCTGTGTAGCCCTTGGGTTTCGGCAGCGGACTGCCTGCTTTGGCATGGGCCCACACCTCGGCATTCGGGTCTGCGTAGTCTTCGCTGTACTTGAGCCCGGCGGTCATGTCGAGCACCTGGCGCACGCTGGCAGTGGCGAAGGCGGAGTGGGCCAGTTCGGGGACGTAATCGACGACCCGTTTGCTCGCATCGATTCGACCTTCGGCCACCAGGGTGGCACCCAGCGTGCCCACTACCGACTTGGTGACCGACATCGCCGCATGCTGGCCCTCGGGTGTGAGCACGCCAAAGTAGCGTTCATAAACGATTTTTCCGCGGTGCAGCACCACGATCCCGTCGGTGTAAGTGGCGGCCAGCGACTGCTCCCAAGTCATGGCTTGTTGAGTGCCGATGGGGGTGAAACTCAGTCTGTCGATATCACTGCGCAAAGCCGTGGGCAACGCCACGGGCGCGCCAAGGCCACGGGATACGTTGATGGTGGGCATCAGTTGACGGAAATTCGACACGCTCCAGCGCATGGCCGGGAACTGAAAATAGCTGCCATCTTCAAAACGTACCGTGCGTTCAACAGGAGGCGGTGAGCCCACCATCCACCCCAGTTTTGCCGGATCACTGGCGGCCGCATCGGGAAAGACGGGTTGATCGGCCGCGCAGGCGATGGACGTGCAGAAGCCGAGCAACAACGCAGGCGTGCGTCGTGCGAGAGGGCGGCGAAAAAACTGAGGCATGGGCATATCGTCGATTCCTTTCGAAGGGCCCGGAAGTTTAACAGGCAAAACCCTGTCAACTAGGCGGCGGCTGACCATCGACCCGGCAGATGATACGCGGCAGCGGAATTTGGCACGCTCGGATGGCCGATTGATGACAGTTGAACATGTGATGTTTTACTTCTAACTTGCGCCTGTTCGCCCAGCACAGACGACTCTTTACCGGTTCATGGATGGCGAGGTCCTACGTGCTGGGCGAACCCTTCGCTGACTGCTTTTTCTCCCTTCTCATCATCAACAACCAATCACCCGCGATTGCTCGCAGTATTCGATCAGGCTTGGATTGCGCGTGATCCCGCGCAGCGTCTGGTGGACAAACAAGCCTTTGAAAATCAGTTGGTTGCGAGATATTTCGCATGTTAAGCTGCGCCACCCGCGAAAACCTTCAGTGAACTCACGTCCACGCCGGCAACGGAACAGGGCGTTCAAAGCATCACATTGTTGGATGAGCTCTGTAGATCAATGATTTATGGCGCTTTTTTCTGTCGGAGAAGTAAAAGGTGCAGATTGCCAAAAGGGCTCTACGACCTTGCTTCAGTGCAAAGGGATGTATATATTCCTCCCCTTGCCGCAAATGCACCGGAATGGCTTGATCCTGATTAACCCCTTCCACGCTGCTGCATAGCGCTACCGCCCGAATGGCGAAACTGGTAGACGCATGGGACTTAAAAGCTTCTGACTGTCAACACCCTTCCTGATCATCCGCGTCATCTCTCCACCCTCCAATACCCCCGAAAATACTAGGCCTCAGCCGCATCTCTCTCGACATTCTGCTCTCCATCTCCAAGCTGATTTTTTCTCCTTGGTAGCTTTTTGGGAGCTGGGGCTCAAATTCGGGCCATCTCCTGGCAGCTTCTGGTCACGCGGCTAAGCTCTCGCCAAGTTATTTTCACTTTTCTCAAAAATATTTTTACTATCGTTTTGTAGCTCCCAAGCGGCACCTTTGGGCTTTCTTCAGGCGATAAAAAACCCGGTCGCTGGGCCAGGTTTTTGGGAGTGCCTCGGGCATCATGCCAGGGCCTCAATTGAGCATCGTGCTCGGATATATCAGGTCAATCTCAGGAAGCCGGTTACGTCACGCAGGGCAATACATAGTCTCGGAAAAACGCATTACGTCAGCACGTTTGTAGAACACTTTCCTGCTGATGTGTTTATGTGCCGGGATCTTATCAGTGTGCTTACCCGTGTATCGCCAAAAGCGCAGAGTTTCATGCGAGACACCAAGGATGCCGGCAGCTTGGCGTGTGTTCAGATACTCACTCATACAACATTCCTTTTTAACGTAAATGGTCATGCAAATCAGGCCTGTCTCCCCGATCTGTCAATTTACGTTAAATGTTTGGATGAGGGTCGTCAAGGGGCGAGGAGCAGAAACTTATGAGTATGTCAAGAGCATACTCTTAGATGGGCATGAAAAAGCCCGGACGGGGTAGCGAGAGAGACCGTCCAGGCTTGGTGCTAAGGGAAAAAGGAGGTAAACCCTGAACATAACTCATTATAACATAGTAATTATATGAGTGTTCGTGGCTGGCTACTTTTTGTTATCAAATTTACATTGTATTGAGGTGTAAGTCGCCTATTTCGTTTTGGGCCTTAAAGCCGTTGGTGCCAGGTTTATGTTTGATGCGTGCCATTACTGTTTCGCCACTTGCCTTCATAACATTTGGAGTGCTTTCATTTCAATGTTTGTGGCCTTCGAGATCTTCGAGATTACAGAGTCGCTGATCTTGATGGCTATCTCGCTATTACCCTTGCCATAGACTCTATGCCAGAAGTGACGGCCTGCGTGTTCGCCGGACATAACTTGGAACTCAATCAGGACAGTCTCACCGCCACTCTTCGTTGGCTTAAAGTTGAATGACTTGAACTTGATCATCGCGTCGTGTGTCGGCATGGCCTCTGTGGACTCTGCTTTCTTATTGACGATCTTAATGTCGCCTTGTTTTTTGAACTTTCTTTTAAGCGAGTTGATGTGGGACTTCGCGAAGATTTGGCATGAGCGCCATGCTGCCGCTTCTTGCGACTCACCTGGGCGTGGCCTATTTCTCGGATACTGCATGTCGCGGAAATATTCGTTGCCTGCGTGGACGATGTTGTCTACTTCAAAAATCCGTTTTGCGATCTCATCCTGGGCTGAAGATGTGATCATTCCGCCGATGATCCGATTTAGTTCATAAGACCGCCCACGAGCACCTGTTTGACCTGTAGCTTTACGTGGCGCACCTGGCTTGTATTCCACCTCAAGGCCGTATGTAGATTGATGTAGTTTGAAGTCGTCGACGTCAGCTGGGCTGCCTGGATTGTAAAAGCTGATCGCGTGGTCTTTACGCTCTGGATGAGACGTGTAGACGTAATAGCACTGGGACAGCGTTCTCCAGCATGGGTCAATTGCCCGAAGTAGGCGCCCATCAAGGAAGTCGTCCAGGGCTTCCAGCATCGCGGCGCAAATCGTGCTGTGCTCCTCCGGAAATACTGGCCGCGAAGGTGCGATAACAATCCGAAAGCGCGGTGCTTCGGGCGTGTGGCTGTGGCTTGTGTAAACGAAGTGCTCAAGGTTCAGATCCAGTAGGGCATCTTCCACTTCTTCTAGGGCAACCATGTCGTTGTCATAGCCCTCGCCGAGCTTTTGATCGATGTCAAAGATGATCAGAGATGACGAAATGACGTTTGTGTCACATCTGTTTGGTATGCGGAAGGTGGCTGGTACGAACGTCTTGGCATTCGTTTTCTCTGCCAGAACTGTTGGGATTTCAAAATGTGCTGTGAACAGGGATTTCAGTGAGTCCGTTGTTTGTGTCGATACATAACCTGTTGCGGCTGATGTTTGTGTGGAATACTTTATAGTCATATTGCTTGCCTTCTTTGGTTTCAGGGCTCTCACCGCTCTGATGTATCTAGTATTAAAGTTGAGTAAACCTTCGTGCAACACTTTTCTAAAGTATTTGGGCTTGGCTAGTTAGTTGGAAGCAATCGAGAGCTGAGCGGCGTGCCATATAGGGGGCGATACGATGAGTTTCGTGCTTTTGCGCTTTCAAATAGTGAGTTGTGCTTGGGCGTATTTACAAAAAGTTTCTTTGAATCAAAGATGGTCTTGCCGAACCGATGGGTGTTACCCCCACTACCTACGAATACCTCTACTAAGAAGAAAGAGATTTTGCTACCCCCACTACTATCAGGGCGGTGCTTGGGCTGCTAAAACATTTGGTTCAGAAGGGCTTTTTTTTAGATTGTTTGATTAAGGTTGTGTATAGGTGATTTATTTATTTTGCCTATTTATTTGGATCGGCATTGCTTCAGTAGTTGCTCATTTTTAAGACTAGATACATCAGAGCGGTGAGAGCTCTGAAAACATCAAAGAAGGTAATTGATATGAACGCAGTTAATTCAATAAGCGACAAGACAGAAGCCGGGCGCAAAGTAATTATTATCGACAACAACGAGCAGTCCCTGGACAAGGCGCTTGAACTTAAAGAGTACGCAAACGTGACTCGCTTGGTGTCCGTCGACGGCAACGTCCGCCGCGCAGTCTCTGTCGCTTACAAGACCGCATCCGGCCTCCACAGCGAAACCCTCGGTCAGATCACCAGGTGCATCTACAGCATGTCGAAGCTGTCCATTGCTCTTCTGATCGCCAAAAACGATGGCAGCGACAAAGCATTCGACACAGCCGCGTTTGAGATCGCTCGTGATGCTTTCGTAAGCGGCAAGCTCGAAGACAAGGCCAACATCCTGGCCACGGCTACTGGTCGCAAACCGGAAGCTTGCTACAACTTGATCAATCGCAAGCTGGCTCAGATGAATGAGCAGATGAACGCGAAGACAAACCTTCTCACAGCTCCTGGCGAGTCGGCAGAGAGCCCTGAAGCGATTACAGCGATGATCCTTCAAGACGGCGGCAAGTTCGCTATCAGCCTTCCCACAGGCGACGGCAAGACGACCAGAATCAACAACCCGGTCATCCAGCACTACCTCGACGCTGGAAAGAAAGTGCTGGTTATCTCGCACCGCCGTTCGATCAACAAGAACGCCGCAACCATGGACGGCATCGTCAGCTACGACGAATGCGACAAACCAAAAATCCTGGACAATGCAAAAGGCTTGAAAATCGTCGTCAACTCTCTCTCTAACCACAAGTTCAAGCATTTCATCCAAGGTGTCGACCTTGTGGTGATCGACGAAGCCTCGCAGGTCATCAGCCACGTCTTGGGCGGCGAAGTAAAGAATCGCCAGGCCGTATGGGACACCCTGGATTTTGTCGTCAAAAACACAGCGAACGTAATTTTCAGCGATGCCGACATCGACAGCCGCTGCATGACAATGCTGGGTGACTGCCGGTTGTTTAAGAAAGCCCAGGATCACTCGAATATCACGGTGCGCACCGGTGACATCAATCACGTCAGGGCCATGGCTGTAGAAGCCGCGACTGGCAGAGAAGCTGATCCGGCGAACGGGATTACTGGGCTGGCTGCTACGACTGTACTGATCGCTTGTGATGTCGTGAAGGAAGCCCTGGCGCTAGCTAAAGCAATTGAAAGAAAAGGTGGGCCTAAAGCGCTGGTGATCACTGCTGACAATGCTCGCTGGCCTGATCAGGCTGCGTTCATTGCAAACCCAAACTCAGATTCGCACAAAGTCGTCATTTACAGTCCAGTCATTATCTCCGCGCTTTCGATTACGTCAGGCCACTTCAAAGCGCACTTCGGTATTTTCCAGGGCCAGGTCGTTCCTAGCGATGCCATCCAGATGCTCCGCCGCGACAGGAGGGCCGAGAGCTTTGTAGTCGGAATTAAGCAGCCTCAGTACAGCAAGCTGGAATCTGTCGAGGTTGCCTTCAAGAACGACGAAGCGAAAATGGAAGAGATCCTGGCTGGACTCAAAATTGACGATGAAGCCAAGGACAAGATTCGCTCCGTTGCGTTTGCAAACGGAAAGCTCGGTGAGTTTCAGTGCCTTGAGTACACACATCGTTCGCAGGAAGCGTGGATGCGCGACAACATCCAAAACACGCTCCCAGCCAGTCTGATCGCCCGTGGCTTCAATATCGAGGTTCTGGAGCACGACGAGGCCCAGGCCGAGTCAGGCTCCCGAGCTGACGGGCAGGCACGGAAAGCAGTTAAAAACGAGATCGCAACCAAGCTCATCAATAGCGCCAAAGGCAATGAGGCGTTGATCCAGGGCGTTGTGGAGTCTGGTTCTGCAGACGAGGAAGAACACCTGCAAGCAGTCCGTGGGCAGGCTGTTGCTGTGATGAAGGTTAGCGACTTCAACAAAGCTGATGCCAGGCTCTGGGGGGGCGGTGAGGGTGAAGCAAAAATTGTGAAGTATCGGAAGCTCCATCATCACTTCCATTGCGACGAGTACGTCGAGTCGAGTGCTCCGAAAGTCCTGTCTTTGCTCAAGCCTGCGGTACAAGTCATGAGCGGAACGAATGACTGGACTGGAGATGACAGCGTGGCGCTCTTCGACAAGCTCAACGCAATTCGCTCCGACGTCATCAGCTCCGGTATCAGAATTGGATCAGCTAAGAGTGATCAGGCCAAGAAAGCTGATATCACAAAGATATTTGCGCAGTTCGGACTTAACGTAAAGCGGCGCGAACGCACCAAAGACGTTGACGGCAAAAAAAACTTCTTCTACGTAGTTACCACGGATTCACTCGCTCAGATGAATCGTTACATCTGAATACAAAGCGCTAGGAAGGCGCACTAATTTACCCAGTTTAAATATTTTAACTACTTCGCTAATTGCTATTGAATGGCCAAAAGGTTAAGTGCCTGCCGAAAGAACCTGGAGAATCTCCAGGCTCTTACTGCCGTCGACTACCTCGATCTTTTCTCACCGACTATGTAGATAGGGCTGCCAAGAGCCTGGCATCGAAGCCGTTCACTAGGCCTATCGTGGTCAAAAGCGAAACGCACCACGATTTAGCTGACGAGTACGTCAAAGCCGTCGACGGCAAAGGTACGAGTCTCACCGGCCTATGCTCCACCACGTTCGAAGATGCCCTGTGGAACGGCTCTTCCTTCATCGCAATGGATGCAGCTGTTGATGGTGGCCGGCTATAGGCTCGACGAAGATGACCGTTTGATCGAGATCCGTATCCAAGAGAAAGCAGTTGTTGCTGACGGCCAATGGGGTGAGAAGGAAGTGTCTCGTGTCTGCGTGTTCCTGCGCGACGGTGACGTAGTGACGTGGTCTCTGGGCGATCGCAAGAGGACTGGAAGCACGAAATGAAGCATCGGGGCATCCTGCGTAACGATTTCAGTCTTGCGGATAACACGGATCGGTTGTCGGTGGAGTTGGTTTAGTAGGAAGTGATTCTTAGCCAAACAAAAGAGGGCCTTGCGTAGGCCCTCTCGATCTTACATGCCGGCAGCGTTGATCAGTGGATTGCCGCTTTGGCCAGGGGTGCCGCCAGTTTTGTAGGCATTTACCACAACACCTTTTTTGTCGAATTCAACTACAGTGTTCTCAAATTTATTCGGCTGGAACGGCAGTGCGGGGATCAGGGTGTACGTGTAAGTCCATACTTCCTTACCCATGATTTCTGCTTTCTGCGGCGGATTGCCAATTGCAGAGATCACGTCAGCCTGACGTGTTTTGCCTTTCTGAAATGAGTCAACCTGCTGCTGTGTCACATAAGTCCCAGTGCTGTAGTCCAGGCCAGATGTGACCTTTTTGGCTGCTGCACAGCCACTGAGTAGTGCCACGGAGAGAGCTGCTATTGCGAAAACGCTAACTTTGTTCAAAAAATTAATTCCCTTTGACGATCTAGTACGCATGATGGCTAAGTGATGCCTTTGGCGGCCTGATCGTAAAGACTTTTATAACCAAAGTCACCCAGGATGGGCATGCTAGAGCTGTTCACCTATACTGGCAAAAACCTTATTTGGAGAATCAAATGTCCCGTCTTGCTGAATACCGTCAACTCGAAAAACATCTTGCCGAGCAACTAGCCGCTTTGGAAGCGATGAAAGGCGATGAAGGCCTGAAACAGGAAGTCGCTTTTGAGACCAAACTGCGCGCCTTGCTTGCTGAGTACGGCTACAGCCTGCGCAACGTCATCGCTCTGCTAGATCCCCAAGCCTCGCGCCGTGCTCCAGCTGCCGCCGAATCCAAAGCAGGTACCCGCAAGCCGCGCCAGGTCAAGATCTACAAAAACCCGCATACTGGCGAAGTCGTAGAAACCAAAGGCGGCAACCACAAAACATTGAAAGAATGGAAAAGCGAGTTCGGTTCCGACACCGTGGAATCCTGGCTGTCCTGAGTTGGTTTGAGTTCAAATGAGGGCCCTGCGGGGCCTTTTTTTATGAGAGCGCACATGGAAAAGTACGTATACAGATTCCGGTCTATCGATAGGCTTCTGGGTGAGGAGGCCAAGGGAGATTGCCCGGCAAAACCTGGCGAGTTGGAAAAGCTTCACATCTATTTTTCGCCACCTAGCCAACTCAATGATCCGCTCGAAGGGTATCGTGAGATCTACTGGTCGGGTGACAAGATTGTATGGCTGAACCTGTTCAGGCACTACCTGCTCACCCTGGCCATAAGGAGCTGGCAAGTCGATGGCGAGGTCTATGGTGAGGATGTTCCTCCTGACCTACTTGTCCATGTCAGCCCAGAGACATTGGAAGGTGAACATAGAGTCGCCTTCGACGCCATGGACAAGCTCCTTTGTTCGGACGGTATGATTGAAGGGTTTGTTATTGCCTTAGCAAAAAGACGACGTAAATGCTTCAAGCCCGAGCTACTTAGCTACCTCCAATGGCTCCACTGGTACATTCTCAGCATCGTATTCGAAGTAAATCATCAGCATGATCTATCTTCGATGTCATATCCCGAACCGCCGTTTGATCTTGGGGAATGGCAAAGAATCAGTACAGACATAATCAAGGATATCGGGAAGAGACTCACCGAAAGCCAGAAGACGGAAGCTCATGCCAGTATTGCAGTTTCTGCGGCTGCATACCGGATCAACTCGTCCCTCATTGGCGATCCTAAGTACGTAGAATACAACGAGCTGATCACTACATTTTCTCCGCGTTATTGCGAAAGCATCGAGCGTCTGATGTACCCAGACTGGTATGTTGCCTGCTTTATGGAGGACGCTAGCAATTCGTCCATTTGGGGCACCTACGGCGAAAATCATACTGGCATTTGTCTGAAGTATAGGGTTTCAGGTGCTGCCGATAATATAAATCTAGAGCTATATAGGCCGGTGGGTTTAGGCAACAAAGGAATATCTCAAGCTTTTCAGGGAATGACCCTTCAGAAGGTTCACTACAACAGAGAACATGTGGAGATCAATTTCTTCACATCCCTGGGCAATATAAATCCAGAGAAAAGCGAATTTTGGTATCAAGGCGCTGATGGTGAGTTCAGTAGCGCTGGACAGTGGTTCCTATCAGATGGACATCAATTCAGAGATAGGCACTGGAAAAGATTCGACCTAGCACTAACCACGAAGCTTGCCCAATGGCGTGCAGAGCAAGAATACCGGATCATTCTCAAATCCCATATCGATCTCTCCGCTCCTAAAGAAAGGCTACTAAAGTACAGATTCAAAAATTTGGATGGTCTTATTTTTGGAATCAAAACGCCTTTGAAGGATAAGTTGAGAGCCATAGACATCATTAAGGCTCACTGCCGAAACGCGGAGCGTAAAAACTTCAACTTCTACCAGGCCTACTACGATCCTGAGACAAAAACCATTGGCCACGGCTTACTGGATGTCTCTATGTATTGGAAAGGACTTGGTCAGACCGCCTGAAGGGCAGCGTTGATTGGGCCAGAACCAGGCTGGCAAAGTGATCTCAGTTTGAGTACAAAGGGCCCTGCGGGGCTCTTTTTGTTGGCGAGGATGAAGAACGATGGATGCGAATCGTGAAGTTGAGCAGTTCTCTACCCTGGATGCGCTCGTAGGTCGGCCCATCCTGATTGATTCGGCAGAGCGCTGCTCGGAGCTGTTTCATAGTGGTCGGCGTGCTGGCCTGACGCTGAAGGATTTGATGATAGGCCTCTCAGTTGCACACTCACTTGGTAGCCCTACACCGGGATATGGTGATCTTAATCGGTTGATCGTTTATCAAAAGCTATGCGGTCTCGCAACCCGTTACAGGAAAGACCCTTCAGATGATTCATGGATGCCCAAGGCGGCGTTTGAAAATAAGTCACCGGGCGTGGATCCTCGCGATTTCTACAGATCTGGCATGGAGCGTTTCGCACCTCTGATAGATGACATATACAACGATCTATACGAGCAGGTAGATCGAGAATTTCCTGGCTATTTGAAGCCAAAAGGAGAGCCATTTTCTCATCCCAGTATCGAGTTCATGTTGAGATATTCCGTGATTTCAATTGCGCAAAGATTCCGAGCAGCTGTTGAGCACGTGATCAGCGTTCATGGGGCTCCGATGCACATTGAGGGCTTCCCAAGCGGGTGCTGCGGAATCATTTCAGAGCTGATGGGCGACCACCTAAACTCCCTGGGGATTGGTGAGTTTTACTACGTCTCTTCGATGCTGGACGGTGCCTCCCATGCGTGGCTGGAGGTCGATGGTCTGGTGGTGGACATTACTGCTGATCAATTCCCAGGCCGTCCAAGGATCTACGCGGATAAACCTGATGCCTGGTATCTATCCTGGCAGGAACAGTCGAGGCATCCTGCCATCCATTACGCGTCGGCTTTTTTCTACAGCGAAGAGCGCCAATTTATGGATAGGGTTGTCCCAGCCATGGCTAAGATGAACGGCTGTTGATCTCGATGGTGATGGAAAACAATCTGAACAAGTTTAACTTTAGGATTTTTCCTACATCTTCAGCTTGCCACGCTTGGTAGCATCGGAGTTTTGCTCGACCATCAAAGGAATGCCATGGCTTTTGTTATCAGGGAAGGAGACCCTACGACTACTGGCGGCAAGGTAGTCAAAGGCTCAACAAATACGACTGTCGAGTATCAAAAGGCAGCACGCATCAGTGACCCGGTGTGGTGTCCCAAATGCAGTTCGATGGGATTTATCGCTGAGGGTAACCCCACAGTCATCGACGAGTTCGTAGCTATTGCTACACATGGCCATGCTGTCCAGTGCGGTTGCCCCTTCGGTAGCAACCGGCTGATTTCCACCCAGACCAGCACCATGGCCGCAGAAGATATAAGCGTTGCCATTGCTCCTGATTTTGCCGCCAAAGCCCAGGCCGCGACCCACATCTGGGCTCAAGCCATCAGCGATGGATCGTATAAAAGCGAATTCACGGCGGGTATCCCAACCAACAATCTAAGCGGTTACAAGCCCCCGAAACTATGCGTTTTCGCGAAGTCCTGCACAGTCCCTGCTGGTTCGATAGAAGCAGGGAAGGGTAAAGAACCGGCAGAAAATTTCGGTAAAGTCGCGGTTCTTGGGGCTGTTGGGGGCCCTGCAAGTGTTGAGGCTGGTTCCGGTGGCATAACGTACCTTGGTCGAATCGCTGGTCAGCTTGGCACTGAAGGACTTGGCAGGTGGGCCCTTCGCAGTGCTGTGACAGCTGGTTCGGTCGCTACCGGATTACTTCTCGCGTTCTTGCCTAGAGACATAGCTGACGGCAGTCTCTATACCGAAGAGCAACTGAGAGGTATGAGTGAGGCGGCGACGAGGGTTCGCTTCCAATTCCGAAGGGACGAAAAAGGACAGACTCAGGTCTACGGAATACATACGGCCCAGTCATCTGGGATGGCAAGTGTTCCTGTTGTGAATGCTCAGTGGAGCGCGGACAAGCAGCACATCGAAGCGCATGTGGGCGGCGTAACTATCATCTGGACTCCAAATGATGGCCCTGTAATCACTGCTCCATCGCCGTATCCTGGTGTTTCAGACGAGCTTTCAAAAGTATTGGTACACCCAATAGCCGAGGACACTGATACCCAGATCGAGATTTATCCCGCCGAAAATGACATAACCTGGCAGGACTGCATCCTGGTATTCCCGCCAAAGTCAGGTATTCCACCGCTTTACATTGTTTTTGCGAAGCCGGCAGTAAAGCCATTAGAAGTTGGGGTGTACAAGGATCTGAGTAACCGAAGTGTGAAGGATACGCTTGATATTGATCACATCACCTCTCAAGCAGCCCTAAGAACATATATCGTTGATAACTTCGACAACGTGACGCCAGAGGAGATTAAATATCTGCTGTCTCAGGCGCCAAGTATCGCGATTCCGCAATCGGTTCACAGAAAATATAGCGAAACCTATGCAGGACGAAATGTAAAGGCCAAGCAAAGGCTCGACGCCTCAAATCTAAAAGCAGCAGTTGATAGTAACTATGACGCTATCAAGCGAGGATTGCTTGAAGAGGGTTACGCAGAAAGTGATATTGAAAAGGCTCGCGAAGAATTGCATAATCTGCACAAAGAGCAAGGGTGGTACAAATGACTACTAAAATAGAAGACTGTGCAAAGGGAATAGGCAAGAGCTATTCGGTTTTAGTGGCAGAAGGTGTTATTCCGAATAAGAGTCTTCAGTTTCAATTTAAGGGTGATGATGAGCCATACATGTCCATTGAAGACGGTTTGAGCCTGGGGTTCTCTGAAGGGAGGATTCTTCAACATGTCTATGTGACACTGCTCAAAACTGTTGAGGGCACCAAGGAGTACAAAGGCCCTTTGCCGGAGCCGCTGGTCAAGCAGATCAACCAGAGCTGGGTGAGAGAAAAGTTCGGTGCTCCGGTAGACTCAAAAGGCCCAGTAACGCTTCCAGTGCTTGGCAAGAAGGGCGGTTGGGATGCCTACAGTTTAGATCCAGCGGTGTATGGATCGGCTCGGATGATCTTTCAGTACACTGAGTCGTTGGCTGTCAACGTGATTCATTTCAAGCAGCAATAAGTAATTATGGGGTAGGGCTCAGAAGTTCTACCCCAGAGTCTTTGTTGTCAAGCCAACATATGCTCAGCCCCTGCGCACCAAGTCCTTGTTTTTTTCTCTGTTGGCCATGACTTTTTCCCTGAGCTCCTCTGGATCGATACTCATGCCACCACGGTGTGTGGCTCGGGGCGTCTTGAGACTATTAATGGCTAAGATGAACTGCTCGTCCTTGAGTTGCCAGACGGTCTTTGGTTTAAGTTGTCGAAAAGTTGCACATATTTATTCCTCATCGTAGTTGTTGCGCGATTCAACTTTCCTTACGGCTGCGTCCTTAACCATTTCTCGAGTTGAGCGTGCTCGCACAATTAGTTTGCAAATAAAATGCTCGCTATTTTGTTTTTCGTTAGTCTCATAGAGGCTGTAAGTGTCGACGGTCTTGTTGTTAAAAAGAATCTCTGCGACCGGCTTGGCCACTAAAGTTGAGTTTACAATAATATCTCTTGAAAGCATGTTGGTTGCCTTGAATTGTCAGTTGATGTCTTCATCAATAATCAAAAGTATTACAAAAGAGAAGGCCCAGAATCAACGTATGTCTGAAGTTAATCAGTGGTCTAGTCCCAAACACCTCCAAGACTCTTGAAAACACAGATGCGTATACCAGTCGTATACTCTTAAAATAATTCCAAGCATCTTGCTCAATGGCAGGGATTCTTTGCTGTCAAACCTCAAGGCAAAGAAAAGGCCCCGCAGTGCCTGGCTGTTTCTTATTGATCAAACCTCGATGGAGGCTCGTATCTCACGGTAGTCAACATCATGGAAGTTATAATGAAGCATTGTGTGAAGATCCCCTTGGCCAATGGTGTCGCCACGTTCATCAACTACGTCGAAATTAGTCAGCACAATCGGTTTGCCCATACCTTCAGTGCCTGAGTCAAAGCTGGATTTGTCACCCAGCAGGTATGAGTAGCCCTCGTCATATGTAATCTCTAGGCCATCGAATTTAGATGATACGCTGCCCAAGCCATAAACCCTACCATCTGTCTCATCAAGTGTTTCTGTACTGCTTTCGTGGCTCCACTCCTTGTTTGCGATCAAGGTTTGAAACTCAGGGACAGACAAGACTTTCATACTGCATTCCTTTCATCGGCTGGCATATCGGTATTGTTGCAATGATCTTGTATGCCCTCAACAACTTTTTTTGTGTATGCCAGAAGATAATCGGTAGTCCATCTCAAAACTGCCCTGCTAGCCCAGAAAATCCAACTGGGTATGTAACGCGTATACCGATAAAATAATTTCAATAATTCGCGAGGACTGGCTCGCTTGAATGCAAAAGTGACCAGGAGAGCCATTATGATTATTTGAAGTGATCGGCGACGGCACTTTAAAAGTGCTTGGGCGTCCTGAGGCGCACGGTGGCCTTTTCTGACTGGCAATCTATCGTAAATCTCACCAGCTGCATCCCGGCCAACAAACGACTCAATGGGCTGAACTGCAACCGTCGCTCGACACCAGCTGCCTCGTACAGGACGTCCAGCCACAAGCAATCAGCAGGGGTGTCCGAGCACAGTGTTTTGCCGTCAAACAAGTTGTTCATTTTCTCAGCCACTTCGAGCGGTTGTTTGCCCCTCGGAGATAAGCTGATAGCCGCTTAGGCTGCATATCTTGGGCATCGTGGCCCCAGTAATCCCAGTAGACTGCTGGCTTGATGAGGGCCTGATACTCACGCGCCTGCGTTACACACCAGGTTCATTGCTCCACAGACGCCATACCGTAGCTTTGGAGTAGCCAAGTTGGAGGACAACTTGGCTTTGACTATATCCCTTGCTTTTCAGCTCTTGGATTGCTTGCCACTTCTCTCTTGCCGCCGTCACCCGAGGCGGTTCGATCTGTCTAGGCTCCTGAGGCAAAATCTCATCGGCGAGCCCCAGTTCCTCGATCTCAGCGAGAGCTGATAGCAATACGTGTCTGGCCGACTGCTGATGATTTGCCGCCATTACTAACGCGAAAAAGGTCGTGGCCTCAACTTTCAGTGCGGAGGCCAGCTCGTTCGTGACATCCACGGTAGCGGTGGTCTTGAGCGTCTCGAGTTGACTGACATGAGATTGCGCGACCTTCCCAGCAATTTCTTGCTGGGACAGACCTTGCCGGGTGCGCAGCAGCTGGAGGACTGCCGCATAGGGCCTACGCAGCGACATTTTGATATTCCCACAAAAGGAGACGGTATGCCGCGTTTGCGTAGTTCCACTCAAATCTATATATTGATCTAAGTGGTGTTCCAGTTGGACTTGCCCTGTTTAGCCTGGCGGCTCGATGGCATCGTCAATACAAAGGATATGCGCAGGATGAGATGGCGGATGATTGAGATGCCTGTCGATGGCGGTGTGTTTAGTGGAGTTCCTACATCCGTCCCTGGTGAATTGCTATCCCGCGAGGCAGCTATTGGTTTTGTGGTGGAGCGCTTTCCGAGTAAGCCCATTTGTCTTGTCCAGGAATGGACAATCCTCCGTGCCGATGTCAGCGAAGATTATCTCGCCAAGGTCACTAACCGCTTTTTCTGTTTGCCCACGAAGTCGTTCACGACAGTAGGGGGGGAGATTTCAGCCAGGTGATTGGGTGCGGTCGAGCATGTGCATATTTTTCCAAGGCGGGATCATGTTTGAGACAAAAAATACTGTTTACGTGCGCATGGGCGATGGCCACGAGACGCTAGCAAGCTTAAAACCGTTTTCTATTTTCTTTAATCGAAGAGTATTGCTACGGCAGTACCTTCTAACATTTAGATGTTCGATTCGGGTAAAGGAAGAGGTGCGAACTGATACTGATGAAGTCAAACTTAAGATAACTTGTTGCGATATTAAAAACGGGCGAGGGCAGAAGTGGTTCGTGCGGGGCTACTAAGACGTTCGCAGTAATTGCAGGAATTGATACTGGCGAGGCTTGCAATCGCGCAAGCTTTGAGTCATCTCTTCGTCTGGATTTTATGATCTTTGCTTTAGATCATGTTTCAGATGCTTCTAATGAAATGTAGGAGTTGTTTTGTGTTAAAATTTGATTGTGTAAAAGTATCGGGTAAGCTTGACTATATAAAAGTTAACTCGGATCATGGAGATAGCTATAAAGTGGTAGTCGGCATTGATGGCCAGGCTCTTCCGAATCTGACGCTGTCCAAAAAAATGTACGAGGAGATGGATGCCAAGGAGACTGTAACTCTTTACGGTTTATTCAAGAACTCTGCGAATAAAGAGAAGAACTCCGGAATTGTCTACGGCCTACGGAAAGAAGATGGCGCAAAGACGTTCGCAACTCACATCAGACTAACCGTCCCGCTTCTGATGGTTTTTTACGCAGTTCTTGCCTTTTGCATAGTTTTTCCTGTGGGATGGCTAGTTTCAATCGTGCCGATGATGTCTTTCATCGGCGGCCAGCATCCAATGATAATGGAATATACAAGCGTCACTGCGCTCGTAGAAGCGGCTCTGGCCGCGCTATTTTTTCTTTGGGCCGGCTGGAATATGTTGCAAAAGACCTCGGATCCCGAGGCCTGGAAAGCCATTGGTGCTGCGGAACTGTCAAGTCGCTTTAGCAAGCTTCATAAATAAGTGTGGCCGCAAGGCCCGTTCTGAAGGATTTTTGTACTGCCTTCATATCTAGGCATTGCCACGAAGTTAATTTGAATCCGAGGTACGATATGTTCAGAACTCACAATATTGATATGGCTGGCCTGCCTGGGATGTTCGGGGAAGGGCTTATCCACTGGCATGGAGTGTCTCGGAGCCTAGTTACACACTGGTATCACGTCAGCACTAGGCAGCGTTACGAGGATCGATTTATCTCCCAGGTGGAAAAGCTCAATGACGATACGAAGTTGTTCGAACTCATCTCGGCACAATGCGAAGACGTTGTCATAGATGAGCTCCAGGTCGTCACTCCGCCCTGGATCAATAAAAGCGGCAGCTGGCGGATGGAAAGGCTCACGTCGGTTTCCGGTGGCTATGACAAAAACGAGACCCTGTGTCCCTACTAGAGGTTGAGAGCGGCTCCCTGTACACCGACGTCCAGGATTCATCCGTCGACGCCAACACACTGAACAACCTTCGAAAAATTTACTAATAGAAATGCAAGATTTCCCAACGGTGTAACACTATTTTTCCACTGTAACATTGCCACTGTTACCGTCCAGAAATCGAGTTACACCCTAATGAATATGCACCTGGGAGCGGATAAATGCTGAATACGATCAACGTAGAGCTGCATGGTAAACGCCTTACAGATTTTCATCTGAAGCGCATAGTCCAAGCAGATGCTCAGTCGTTCGAGGAGCGCATCACAGCTTATCTAAGCGATGTTTTCATTTCTTCTTCTTCCGCGATTGGCGTGGTCTTTGGCCACAGGCAACGCGACGAGCTTGGGCGGTTTGCGGACGGCCATTTTGTGCGGACGTCTGAAATTTGCTCTGCAAGAAAAGAGGGAAAGTTTTGGGTGATCACCACGATGAACTCTCGTTACGTCTTGGCATCCTTCAAGCGAGGGGTTGGCAGGGCAAGTCTGAAGACATTCCTGCGAGCTACGCAGGGCCGCTACATCTACACGCCGCCTGTCTTGCAGTAGGCAGCCGTAAGCTTGATAGATGTGTGGTTAAAGGCGAGTTGTCTGTTATCAAAAGGAGCGAGTTCGATTTACAGGTGATCATAAATAGCAGGCGGGTCAGCGCGTCCTGCAGAGTCAGCAATTCAGGTTGATCAGGGATACGGCTGCATATAGCCTTGCCGCAAGATTTGCCCTCCGGTACCACACGATGTTGAAAAATATCTGTTGCGATTTTTTATGGATGGATGTACAGTGGTTTTGCTGTGTTAATGTTTCCGCTCCTGATTGGCTGCTTACACCCAGAGCGTCAGCGAAGATCGTAGCCCGGTTATTTTAGAAGCCTCTTCACTGGGGCTTTTTTGTGTCTGGTGGATTTGTATTCTTAACTGTTCGTCTTCGGTAGCTCACCCCTTTGTCGCTTGCGATGAGTCTTCGTTTGACCGCAAACCCGCTTCAGCTGTTTACTGTACGAACATACAGTATTCGGCGATTTGTAATATGGTCACCATCCTCGGGCCGCTTTCCAGCAGCGGCGTTCAGCTTCCGTTTTACTCCTACCGCGTTCCTGCAGGTTTTCCATCGCCTGCGGCAGACCACCTTGAGCAGAAGGTGTCTCTGGACGAGCTCTTAGATTTGCGAGCACCCCACATGTACCTCGTGCGCATCGAAGGCGACAGCATGATTGGTGCCGGTATTTTTCCGGGTGACCTGGCCATTGTGGACAGATCCATGGAAGTAGAATCCGGGCATATCGTCATTGCGGCAGTGGATTGCGAGCCCGTCTGTAAACGGCTGGTCAAGGAGTGCGGCCAGATCATTTTGAAGTCAGAGAATCCCAAATATCCTTCGCGCTACATGATGGATGGGGAAGAGCTACTGGTTTGGGGTGTCGTGATGTACCGCGTGCGCAGCCATGAAAAAGCCTGACCCGGTCTTTGCCCTGATCGACTGCAACTCCTTTTACGCCTCGTGTGAGCGGGTGTTCAGGCCTGATCTTCGCAACACGCCAATCGTTGTACTCAGCAACAATGATGGCTGCGTTATCGCCAGATCTGCGTGCTCCAAGCCGTTCGTGAAAATGGGTGAGCCGTACTTCCAAATCAAACACAAACTCAAGCAGCACGGCATCGTGGCGTTCTCGTCGAACTACTCGCTTTATGGCGATATGAGCGAGCGAGTGATGAGCGTGATCGAGTCGCTGGTGCCCGCTGTCGAGGTCTACAGCATCGATGAGTCCTTCGCCGATTTGGCTGGAGTGCCAGGTGATCTGGAAGCGCTCGGACGACGGATACGTGCACAGGTCTATCGGAGTACCGGCGTCCCAGTTGGAGTAGGCATTGCCGGTACGAAAACCCTCAGTAAGCTGGCCAATCACGCGGCGAAGAAATGGCAGGCGCAGAGCGGAGGTGTCGTCGATCTTCGTGATCAGATCAAGCGGGATTGGGTACTGAAGAAATGCTCGGTGTCAGACGTGTGGGGTGTTGGACGCAAGATGACTCTTCACCTGGAAGGCATGGGCATCAAGTCCGCCTGGGATCTTTCCAAGGCTGATGCTTGGATGCTTCGTAAAAAATTCAGCGTGGTAATTGAGAAGACGGCCCGTGAGTTGGCCGGCACGCCGTGCCTGGAGCTCGACGAGCCAGATCCGCCCAAACAGGAGATCTGCTGTTCTCGCATGTTTGGTAAGCGCCTTACCGAAATTGCGCCGATCAAAGAGGCAGTCGCGACGTACATGATGAGAGCCACGGAAAAACTCCGGGCTCAGGAGTCGTTGTGCAAAAAGATCCGGGTAAGCATTCGTACCGGCATGTTCAATCCGGAGGAAGCTAAATATGCCAATGGTGTACTGGTTGAATTGCCTTACCCAACCGACGATGTTCGGTTGATGACAAAGGCTGCCGTGGAAGCGGTGGATCGAGTATTCCGACCAGGCTTCAAATACAGCAAAGCAGAGGTTCTGTTGGTCAACCTCTGTCAGAAGGGCGAGTACACCGAAGATCTATTTTCGATCTCTCAGCCTGAAGCAACCCAGAAAGTAATGGGTGTTTTGGATGCCATAAATGGAAAGTGGGGCCGGGGGACGATGCGTTTAGCGAGTGTGCCGACCGATCCTGATTGGGGTATGCGCAGGGAGATGATGAGTCAGAGCTTCACGACAAGAATTGATCAGCTTTGGACGGTGTACTGTAAATAACACCGATAGTCTCAGTGAACGTAGAAACAGATCTCTAGCGGATGTCGACCCACGGTGGACATAGGCTCTCATTCCACTCAAACGTCAGTTTACTTTGACGGAAGGCCATCGCTGGCGATGAGGCTTGCCGTCGCTAGAGTGCACATCACAACAAGCAAAGCCGTTGAGCCGAAGTTGTCCAGAATCACAGCAGCTGCCACAGGGCCTACGGCCTGTGCGACCAGCATTGGACGGGCCAATAAGCCCATGCGGGCACCGTAGCCATCTTGCCCAAAAAGAGCCAATGGTAGTGTCCCTCGTGCAATGGTCAGAATCCCATTTCCAGCGCCGTATAGCGCCATCGCAATGAATGCCAGCCATGGAATAGCCGGTATCAGCAGCGCGATTCCTATCCCGCTTAGCAATATAGCGACCTTGGCGGATGTGGTCGGATGCAAGTTTCGCCCAAGGGAGAACTCTGCAAGCCGGGCTACGACTTGAGATGGCCCTATCATCATGCCGATGGCCAGTGCGGTGGCTGTAGCGATGCCGAGCAGCTTCAGCACATCAAGCAGATGGACAGAGATTGACGAGATCACCAGCGACTGAAGTGTCAGTAGCGCTGCCAACAGCAGAAAGAGGCGATTGCCTGATTTTGTGTGATGGGCAGTGGCGACGGAAGAGGCGTGTGTGGGAACTGCCGCAGTGTTAGGAATGCTCTCACTCTTTGGTATCAACAAGAGATGAATCGGTAATCCTATGACCAGGTGAGCTGCGGCTAACGTGACGCAGCTATATCTCCAGCCAATCTGATGTTCCAGGCCGGCGATCAGTGGCCAGCCCAAAGTGCTGGCGAACCCTCCCAGCAAAGTGAGGCCGGTCATCGAAGTGCGCGCGCTGTCCCCAAATAGACGTCCAAGAGTTGAGAATGCGGCGTCATACAGGCCGGCAGCCATGGCGGCACCAATGAATGTCCAAGCCAAGTAGTAGATGACCAGGTTGCCAGCCATACCCATCAGCAGCAGCCCCAGTGCCATCAATATCGAACTGGTTGCCAGGACGGGACGACCCCCATGCCGATCTATCTGCCTCCCGACCAAGGGGGAACAAGCCCCTGCAACCAACAAACCCCATGAAAGTCCGGCCACGGTGCTGGTAATCGACCATCCAGTCTCTCGTGCAATCGGCGTCGCGAGGACTGCGGGCAAATAATACGTTGTACTCCACGCGAGTATCTGTGCGATGCCCATCGCCCAAACCAGCCCAACTCGATTGACTGTGCCCTGTCTGCTGATTGGATAACTCACAAGGTGCGAGCCTATTTAGTTGTTAGATGCAACAAATTAGCTAGGCCTATACAGCATCGTCAACCAAAAGAAGTGGTTGACCGTTTCCTGAAACCAAGATTATCGTTGCACCTAACAACTAATTTGTGATGATCATGGCAAAGCGAAAAAAAGACCAGCTGACTCAGGATTCCGAAGATCTATACGAAGCCTTGAACCAGCTCGTCCGGGTGTATCAGTTCCGCGACCGGGATCGCATCTGCTGCTACGACGTTTCGGTCACGCAATGCTATGCCATCGAGACTCTGGTCAAAATGGGCCGACTCCGCCTGCAAGCGCTGGCAGAAGAGATGTTTCTAGATAAAAGCACCGCGAGCCGGGTGGTCGATACGCTTGAACGCAAAGGCTATGTGTCGCGGGTGGAAGATAGCGAGGATCGTCGCGCAGTGCAGGTTGAGGTTACTGAATCCGGTCATGAGCTTTACCAAAAGATCCGCGCTGACCTGATCGCTGAAGAGCGGGCAATGATCGAACAGTTGTCACCCGAAGTGCGGCAAGGCGCGTTGAGCTTGCTGAAACAAATCACTCGAGCGACTGAGATTCGTTGTGGTCTGGTCAGTGGCTGCTGCCCGTCAGTGCCCGACGTAAAATGAGGCCGAAGCCCCTTTTTTATTAGAAATGTTGTTACTACCAACTGGATGGATAAGCATGCATATTCGATTTGCTGAAGTCGGGGACGCTGTGTCGATAGCTGGCATCTACAACCAGGGTATTGAAGAGAGAAGCTCTACATTCGAGACAGCGCAGCGTAATCCAAATGACATGCTTGAGCGCATCTCACAGATGGAGCGCTATCCGACCCTGGTTATGGTCAACGATGCGGATGAAGTGGTCGCGTGGGCAGGATTGAGTAGCTATCGTTCTCGCGCCTGCTACGACGGTATCGCAGATTTTTCGATCTATCTGGATCGGAGTGTTCGAGGCCAGGGGCTAGGAAAAGTCTTGCTTCAAGCGCTACTGGATGAGGCCCAAGCCCGAGGGTTTTGGAAAGTGCTGTCGCGCATCTTTACCTTTAATGCGGCCAGTTTGGCGTTGTGCCGTTCGTGTGGGTTTCGGGAGGTGGGCGTGTACGAAAAACATGCATGCCTTGAAGATCGGTGGCTTGATTGTGTGATCGTCGAGCATCTAATCCCTGCTAATCAGCCGCACTAAAGCGAGGAGTCAGTCATGGACAGTAAACTTCCTATCGCCATCATCGGCGCCGGCCCCGTGGGGTTGGCTGCTGCCTGCCACCTCATCGCGAGAGGGCTGACTCCCATGATCTTCGACGCAGGGCCCAGTGCCGGGGCAAGCATCGAAAACTGGGCACACGTGCGGATGTTCTCTCCATGGAGGTTCAACATCGATAAGCAGGCTGCCTCGTTGCTCACGGCCCAAGGATGGGAAGCGCCCGCTGAGGACGTTTATCCCACCGGACGTGAGCTGCTGGATGACTACGTATATCCACTTGCAGCACTGCCATCCGTGAATAGGTATCTATGCCTGAACACCGAAGTCCTGGCGGTGACTCGGTTCGGCCAGGACGTCATGAAGACGAAGAGCCGTGCAGCCGCATCATTTCTGCTACGGGTCAGGACTCCAGAGGGCGAAAAGGATGTGCTCGCCAGTGCCGTCATAGATGCATCCGGCACCTTCCGCTCGCCAAATTGGATGGGAGCACATGGTATTCCTGCGTTGGGCGAGAAGGATTTGGCTGAACGTATCGCCTATGGCATTCCCGAAGTGCTTCATAGTGAACGCCAACGCTATGCAAATCGGCGTGTCATGGTGATAGGCAGTGGGCACTCTGCGTTCAACGTCTTGCAAGACTTGGCCCGGCTTGCCCTCCAGGAGCCTGGCACGAAGATTTTCTGGGTGATTCGCGGCTCCTCTTTGGATCGCATATTGGGCGGAGGGGCAAACGACAAACTTGAGGAGCGGGGGAAACTGGGGCAGAGGATTCGCCAGCTGTTGAACGATGGGGCCATTGAGCTATTCACCAACATCGCCATCGACAGGGTTGTTGCAACTGACGATGGCATCGTTGTTGAGGCGGGCGGTCAAGCTCTCCCCGTGGTGGATGAGGTCGTGGTTGCAACGGGCTTCCGACCTAAATTGGATTTGCTTTCCGAACTGCGTTTGGCGCTGGATTCGGCGACCCAGAGCCCCATTCATCTTGCTCCGCTGATTGATCCGAATGAGCATAGTTGCGGCACTGTTCGCCCACATGGTGCCGTCGAGCTGGCTCACCCTGATGAAGGGATCTTCATCGTAGGAATGAAGAGCTATGGCCGTGCCCCGACTTTCCTGCTCCTGACAGGCTATGAGCAGGTGCGTTCGGTAGTAGCGGCGCTGGCCGGTGATTGGGATGCGGCCAATCGAGTTGAATTGGTCTTGCCGGCGACAGGCGTGTGCAGTACGCAGCTCGATGATTCTGAGTGCTGCGACCGTGCAGCAAACCCAGACTGCTGCGAGCCAAGTTGTTGCACCGATGCGTCTAAGACTGCCGAAGATGCGCCGGTGTTGAAGGGTACCTGCTGCTCGTAGTTGTGTACGAAGTTGCATGCACTTGACCAGGCTTAATGAGCCATTCTCAGTGACTCAGCTACCAGCCATGGCCCCCAACAGCCTCGTAGGGCAAGCTCAACCAAGTTTCGTCTGTATACGCCATGGACAATTGCTAACGCTGGCTATAGCTTCCCTTCGCTGCTTTCTCAGCATCCAACCTGTCGGCAGACTAGAGAGCTGACGGGGTCATTCATTGGGCCTAAGCGGGCAGGTAGCAGCTTCTGGCGCGCAGAAACGAAAGACGAGCGATGACCTCAAACAGAGAGAAAAACAAACTAACTGTATTTGGTAGCGGCACTATTATCGGCGCCCTGGGTGGGCTGATAGGGTTGGGCGGCGCAGAGTTCAGGCTGCCACTACTCATCGGGTTGTTTGGCTTCGGGGCGTTGGAGGCAATAATCCTCAACAAGGCCATGAGCCTCGTGGTGGTAGCCACAGCCCTTCCATTCCGTGCATTCAGCGTCCCCTACGCTGCTGTCTTTGAGCGATGGGACATTATTGTCACGCTTCTGGCCGGAAGCCTCGCAGGTGCTTGGGTTGGAGCGGGGTGGGCAACCAAGCTCAAGAGTAAAACCTTGTTCCGCGTTTTGGCCGTGCTGCTTGTAGGGATTGCTGCTGCTTTGCTCTTCGGCCATGAAACAAGTGCTACTGGGGTGGCCCTGTTGCATGGCGTGACACTGGCTATCGTCGGGATCGTGGTCGGTTTCGGTATCGGAGTGGTTGCTGCCTTGATGGGGGTCGCTGGGGGCGAGTTGTTAATACCGACAATCGTTCTTCTATTCGGTGCTGACATCAAGCTCGCCGGCAGTCTTTCACTTGCTGTGAGCCTGCCCACAATGATTGTGGGTTTCACGCGATACAGCCGCGACCAAAGCTTTTCAATAATCCGCGCTCAACGGCCCTTCATCCTGGTCATGGCAGCGGGATCAATCATAGGGACATTCATCGGCGGGCAATTACTAGGTCTGATACCGACGGCATACCTGCTTCCATTACTCGCTGCCATCCTTCTGATCTCCTCCGTTAAAGTATGGAATCACAGTTGAACTCCATGTGAGCGTCCATCGCACGTTTCATGACAACGCTGCCTTCCACTTATGCGGTAGCAACTCCGTAATCTCACTTGCTCGCTGCGTCGGCAAGCGTGTGGCGCCCCTCATGCAGTTTAATTAGGCACGAGGGGAGGGGAGACTAACTGGACGACCTAGAGAAGAAACGCCCGGCTAGCTGCTAATCAAGCGTGATTACACGTTAAACCTCCGCGACTTGAAGCTGATCTTCTCTTTGAATTCCTCCACTTTCCCGATGCGGCGAATGCTCGCCCACGTCCCTTTGTAATATGGGATTACGTTTCGGTCTGTCCATGGTGTGGTCAGATCGCCCATCACGCCGTTGAAATGGCCGAACTGCATAAACGTCTGGTTACGCTTGATATCCGGCTCCAGGTAGGCCAGCGCGTAGGATGAACCGTAGTCGTTAAACACCTCGACCACGTCTCCAGATGTAATAGCCAAGACTTGTGCATCGTCGGGGTTAATTTCCAGATAGGCCATCGGCACACGCCGTTGCACGAAGTCGTTGTATTGATCGTGGTAGAGCGTTTGCCACACTTCGTTTATGCGCCCGTTGTTGACCCAGAACTGATATTTCTCTTTCTGCTCTGCCACCGGCTTCGGCAACCCTGGCCACGTCGCGGACTTGAACTCAGCCTTGCCATCCGGAGTGTCGAACTTGTAATCGGTGTAGAGCATTTCTGTGCCGATCAGTTTGCCATCTCGGTATTCTTTGGCGGGTAACTGGACTCCATTGTTCCCCATGGCCCTCAAGCGCTCGTAGGTGACAAGATTGCCCGTGCTGCCGCCCTGGCTATCGATAGGGCCGGCACCGGCTTGGCCGACCATACGAAAGCCATCATTGAAGGCGTCCTCCTCGGTTTTCCAATCGAACCCTGCAAAACGCGCCGCCATTTCCTGTTTTCCTTCTGCGAGATACATCTGCTGAAGGGTATTGGCGATAGCCGCCGCGATCAGGCAGTCGGCTTTCGCCGAGCCGGGAGGATCCATGAATTTTTCCGATAGCCGCATCCTGCGCTCCCCATTCATTGATGTGAGATTCATCTCACCCGGATGGACTGCCGGCAGCATTACGTGTGCGGCTTCTGCCAGCTTGGTGGGGTAGAGGTTGATATTGGCAAGGAAAAGCCCGCCTTTGGTTTTCACCGCATCGTAAATCGCATCGACCATCTGTGCGGTTGAACCGCCACGGACACTGGCCATGGCTTCTCTGACAATATTGGCGCGTCGCAGAATGACAGTGCGATGCTGCTCGGCATTGAGTGTGGTCTGGAACGGGTTGGCCCCCCATGCCGTGTACATCATGCCCTTGCCGTTGATGATCTCCTGATCCACGTAGATTTTAGTGTCGCCAGGATAGGGAGGACGTGTGTACCCCTCCTGATGCCCACCCATCCGCACCACACCTGTACCCCGTCGTCCGACGTTATTGGTCGCCAGCACCAGGTCGACCAAGGCGGACTGGATGAGGTAGTTGTCATTCCCCCAGATGATCCCTTTTTCGTAGGCATGCATGGTGTGAGGGCGATGGCCAGACGCTTTGGGTTTGTAAGCCCATTCGGCTGCAAGCTTGAGTTTATCTGCCGACACGCCAGTGATACGGCTCGTTTCTTCAAGCGACAGCCGGTTGGCTTGAAGTGCTTGATCGAACCCCTTGGTATGGGCCGCGATAAATTCCTGGTCATGCCATTTTTGGTCGACCACGTAGGTCAACAGGCCATTGAACAGGGCGATATCCGTTCCCGGCTCGATATCCAGGTGAAGCACGTTGTCCTTACCTGCCGCTTGTTCGGCTATAGCGATAGTGGGCGTTCTGCGTGGGTCAACAAAGATCACTTTCGCAGGGACGACACTCTCGCCAGGAAAATGCTGTTTACGTTTGTCGACCGTCTGGCCCTGCAAGTTAGGTAGCCAGTGGGCCAGGAAGTAGTTGGTTTGGGTTTCGTATGAGTTGCAGCCGATAGCAACAATGACGTCGGCCAACTCGGCGTCTTCATAGCTGTTGTTGAGTTCGCTAATGCCCATCTCGCGGGTAGCGTGGCACTCGGAGTTATAGGCAGGGCGGTTGTGGATACGCACCAGTGGTGTTTTCAGCGCCGTGAACATCAACTTGCCGGTGCCCCAGGTATTCTCAAACCCGCCTCCAGCGCCTCCGTGATCGAAGCAGTCAAAGGCGAGAGTGGCTGGCCCGTCATTATCAAGAATCTTCTTGGTCACGCCGGTATAAAGTGCCAGCGCATCATCCCAACTGGTGTCTACCCACTGGTCAGCCACATAAACGCGTGGACTGCGTAACCGCTCCTTGCCTACACCATCGGGGCTGTACATGACCTTGGCCAACTGTCCGCCTCGTGTGGACGAGAGGCCTTTATTAACTTCGCACTGTTTATCCGGCACGATCATGATGTTGTAGCGCTTGCCGTCCTTGTCGGTGATCGTATTCTGCATCGCCGGGGTCATGATGACGGCCAAGGGTGGCAACTGTTTGCGGAAGTCGAGCCCGAGCGCATTTTCATCAGGAGCCCGTCCACCTTCCTGGTTCTCCGGCCATTTGTATACGTGATAGCCGCAACCCACGATGCAGAAGTGGCATGTCAGGTTGGTCTTTTGGGCATCCACAGGAGGCAGTGCCACACGATCTTTATTGGTTGCCATTTTAATCTCCTTATCACAGGAGGTTGGACTGACGCCCGTAGATCAACCCTTCGACGGCAACTGCACGTACCGAATCGTCTTTGGGGTTGTATTCGAGCACTACGCTGGGCAAGTTCTCGGTGGCCTGGCCGGAAACCATCTGACCAGTATTCTCAGGGTCGAAGATGCTGAAATGGCAGGGGCATTTGAACAATCGCCTCTCTGCGTCATAGGCAACGGGGCAGCCCATGTGTGTGCATAGGGTGCTGTACGCGACAATGTCGCGTTCCGGGCCGACGCCACCCGGAACGGGAGTGCCCATCTTGATCAATGCGCAAGGTGAAGCCGCGTCGGGATAGGAAAATAGGACTGGCGTGTTGACCTGCAATTGCTGCGCTTTGGTGAGCGCCTTCACTTGGTAGGGGAGATTGACTCGCCCCTCTACCGTTGGCTTTGGTGTTGCCGCTTGTGTGAGTTCGGGCAGCCCTATCGCCACGCTTGCAGCAACCCCGCCTCCCACTTTCAGGAAGAGTCTTCTGGATATCGATGCCATCTCTGCCTCCGCATTACGCTTGCGATGCAGTCGACCTCGCCTGGTTCGTAAGCGACTTTTCATTCAACCTATTCAGCATAGGATAGAAAGACCTGTTTTGCGGCCAAAGTGGCTTAGATATCGAACGAGTTCACAGGGCCTGCTATTGGCAATGCAAGGATCCGGTCAAGGGAGGTGTGCATCATTGCTTTGGTTGCTCATTGCTGCGCGGCTATCACCTGTTCTGGGTCTGTGGAACGCAGATGGCGTAGTAAATGTGGAAGGATGACTTCAGCGTCAGGCCCTACGCCTCTGAGGGTTGCTGAGGCGAAATTGCGTTGCTTTGGTAACCCCATAAAGTACAGGCCCGGGATGTGCAGTGCTCGTCCATCGCGCTGCATCAATCGCCCTCGATCTTCCGTCACCGCGAGGTCTTCAAGAAAGGAAATATTTGGGCGGAACCCCGTGGCGAAGACTAGGCAATCAACTGCTTCGTGGTGACCATCCGCCCAAACAACACCGGTTGGGGTTACTTGCCCGAACATCGACCGCTGATTGAATAGTCCTGACTTCAGTGCTTTTTTGTAAGTGCCGTCATCCAATACCGGCGTGCTCTGATCATTGAGCCAGCGAGTTCTTTCCAGGCCTGTCCATTTCAGCCAGGCGTGGAAATCCGCGCCGAGTAGCTTCTGCGGAAAGAATCGAATCGCCTCGCGCGTGGCAAGCGTGACCTCGGCCACCTTGGCTATCTCGTAAGCAATCTGCACTGCCGAGTTCGCCGCTCCAATCACTACGATGCGTTTTCTACTGAACATCTCCACATTCCGATACTCGGCACTGTGAAGGCGAACACCTTGGAAGCTTTCGAGCCCAGGAATGTCCGGTGTATAGGGACGACTGAATGCCCCTGATGCCACGATCAGCGCCCTGGTAAAGAAGCGCTGCCCATTGGCAGCCACTATCTGGAACCCCCCAGCTTCCTGATCCACCTTTATGACCTGTATCCCCGGAAGAATCGGTAACTGGAAGAAGCTGGCGTACTGCTCCAGGTAGCGCACTACTTCATCGCGGGAGGGGTAGTGCCCCGGTTCTCCAGGAAACGGCAGCCCCGGTAGTGAGGAGTATGCTGCCGGCGAGAACAGTTCGAGGCTGTCGTAGTAGTTATGCCAGTTACCACCTGGTTGCCGCTGCTCATCCAGGATCAGGAAGTCGAGTCCCTGCTGTTTCAAATGCCAGCCACAGGCCAGTCCTGCCTGCCCTGCGCCTATTATGACAACATCGAATGGGTGATCTATTACGTTCATGTGTGCGCACCTAAACACATATCAAGGTAAGAAAAAATCAGCGAGATCCGCCTGGACAGCACAACGAAGCAATGCTTTTGGTGTGATGGAGGATGTCCTCCAGTCGCTTGACGATGGCTGGGCCGTCCACCTCATAGAACATCTGACGTCCCACCTTAGTGGCGCGCACGATCCCGGCGTCCAGCAGCACCTGAAGATGACGAGATACCACCGAACGCTCCTGGGGTAGATCAGCCGCAATCGCGGTCACATCTGCTCGACCTAATTGCATCACGCGCTTCAGCACAGCGACTCTTGGCGGCTCGCAGAGGGCTTTGAAAAATGCACCATCGAGAGACTCAATTGCAGACTCAATGGCTTGAGAGCGGTTAGGGGTGACGTTCATGCCGAGAATATATGTGCATGTTGATGCACATGTAAAGTCCCGTTTGGAGAATGCACTGCCCCTTTAGCAGAGAACAGCCAGGGTCGGTTTGTTCATCGCAAGGTTCCTGTTTGGGGTTGAGGTGCGGGAGAGCCTAAAGCCACCGCGATGACAGATTAATTACCGAATGCGGATATACGATTAATCAGATGTTAAGCGGCTGGAGATGTGCCAATGGCCGCGATCCAGCTGAGGCTCATGAACGTCTAGGGCTTAAAATTACCTATATTTCATGGTCATTGGTCTTACTGCTTTACTGGATATTCGGAAAAGCGTATATTCGTAAAACCATATCCAATTCGAGACTTGGCGATGACCGATAAGACCCGCGTGCTGTTTGTTTGTGTGGCTAACGCTGCTCGCTCGCAACTGGCTGAAGCTCTGCTGCGGCACACTGATTCCGAACAATTCGACGCCTTCAGTGCAGGTACTGCGCCCAGCGAGATCGATCCCCGTACCTTGGGATCGCTTCAGCACTTAGGTGTAAGTACCGAAGGGTTGCACAGCAAGTCTATCGATGAGTTTGCAGGAGAGCGTTTCGATTACGTCATCACGCTGTGCGATAAATCGTCTCTGGAATGTCACGCCCTTCCAGGCGCCGGAGAGGTGCTGGCCTGGAACTTTGAAGATCCGGTCACCAGCACCAAGCATGATGCATTTCGTCACACCCTTCACGAAATCCATGAACGCATCAAGATGTTCGTGTTGGTGAAAAACAAACGTTGAGACCCCTATGGCTGACCATCTGACACCGACCACCGTATTCAAATGCCTGGCCGACGAAACCCGCATTCGCCTTATGTTGCTCATCACCCGTGAGGAAGAGCTGTGCGTTTGCGAACTGACCTGCGCACTCGATGAGAGCCAGCCGAAGGTTTCCCGCCACCTGGCGCAACTGCGCAATTGCGGTTTGCTAGAGGATCGTCGGCAAGGTCAATGGGTGTATTACCGCCTGCATCCCAGTCTGCCGGACTGGGTGATCGCCGTATTGAAAACCACTCTTGACGCCAACCAGCATTGGCTCAGTCCCGACGCCAAACGCCTCGACGTGATGGGTGATCGCCCTCAGCGCCTAGCCGCTTGCTGCTGAGTTAACGCCTGCCCGAGCAGCGCTCGGCCTTTACGAGATAGCCTGATGAAGATTCTGTTTCTGTGCACCGCCAACAGCTGCCGCAGCATTCTTTGTGAAGCCATGTTCAATCATTTGGCTCCGACGGATATGCACGCCTACAGCGCCGGCAGCCATCCGAAGGGTGAAGTGCATCCGCTGAGTCTGAAAACGTTGGATAAGGCTGAAATCTCGCCCGCAGGGCTCTATAGCAAGTCCAGCGATGTCTACGAGAACCTGGCGCCTGACTTCGTCATCACGGTGTGTGACAAGGCTGCCGGCGAAGCCTGCCCGGTGTTTTTCGGGCCAGCCACCAAGGCCCACTGGGGCTTGGCAGACCCTTCGGAATATCAAGGGACTCAAGAAGAGATCGAGGCGGCTTTCGAAGCCACTCTGGAACAGATCAGAACCCGAATCGAAGCCTTCCTGGCTTTACCGCTCAAGCAGTTAAGTGCCGAACAACTCAAGGCCGAGTTGGCCCTGATCGGCACCCTCTGACACTGGAGACCATGACGATGAGTAAAAGCCGTCTTTCTTTTTTGGATCGCTATCTGACGGTCTGGATCTTTCTCGCCATGGCGATTGGTGTCAGCTTGGGCAATCTGTTCGAGGGGCTGCCGGCCTGGCTTAACAGCCTTTCGGTGGGTTCGACCAATATCCCGATTGCCATTGGCCTGATCGTGATGATGTATCCGCCGCTGGCCAAGGTGAAATACGAAGAGCTCCACGAGGTGTTCAAGGACAAGCGCATTCTCGCGCTGTCGCTGATCCAGAACTGGGTGATCGGCCCGGTGCTAATGTTTGTCCTGGCCATCGTGTTCCTTGCCGATCAGCCTGAGTACATGACCGGCCTGATTCTTATCGGTCTGGCACGCTGTATCGCCATGGTGCTGGTGTGGAATCAGATCGCGGGCGGCAATAATCAATACGTCGCCGGGTTGGTAGCCTTCAACAGCATCTTCCAGATCCTGTTCTTCAGTGTGTATGCATGGATCTTCCTTGGTCTGCTGCCGCCACTGTTCGGTCTACAGGGCAGCGTGATTGATACCAACTTTGTCAGCATCGCCGAGTCCGTGCTGATCTATCTGGGCATCCCATTCCTGGCTGGTTTCCTTACGCGCAAGATCCTCATCAGCCGCAAAGGTGAGACTTGGTACCGCCAACGCTTCATTCCGCGCATCAGCCCCCTGACGCTGGTCGCGCTGCTCCTGACCATCGTGGCGATGTTCAGCCTCAAGGGCGACATGGTGTTGCAGCTTCCGCTGGATGTACTGCGTATCGCTATCCCGCTGACTATCTACTTCGTGGTGATGTTCTTCATCAGCTTTTGGATGGGCAAGCTGCTCCGCGCTGACTATCCACGCACTACCGCGCTGGCCTTTACCGCTGCCAGCAACAACTTTGAGCTGGCCATAGCCGTGGCAATCGCGACTTTCGGCCTCGCCTCACCGGTGGCCTTCGCCACGGTGATTGGCCCACTGGTGGAAGTGCCGGTGCTGATCTCCCTGGTTGGCGTGGCCCTCTGGCTGAAACGCCGCTGGTTCGATCAGCCCAAAGGCGCCCTCGCTCAGGAATAAATCTATGACTGAAGAACTGATCCCCAACCTCGATGCCGAACTGGTTGATCTGCCGACACTCGATAAGCTCGGCAGTACGTTGTCGGCTACACACAAGCCACGCATCCTGCTGCTCTACGGCTCGACTCGCGAGCGTTCGTTCAGCCGCCTGCTGACCGAAGAAGCTGCGCGCCTGTTGCAGCACTTCGGCGCAGAAACACGCATCTTCAATCCATCTGAGCTGCCGTTGCCAGACGATGTGCCGGACAGCCATCCCAAAGTGCAAGAGCTACGCGAACTGGTGCTCTGGTCAGAAGGTCAGGTCTGGTGCTCCCCGGAGCGCCACGGCTCGATGAGCGCGGTGTTCAAAGCGCAAATCGACTGGATTCCGTTGACCATGGGCGCGGTGCGCCCAAGCCAGGGTAAGACGCTGGCGGTGATGCAGGTCTGTGGTGGCTCGCAATCCTTCAACGTAGTCAACCAGCTGCGTGTGCTGGGTCGTTGGATGCGTATGTTCACCATTCCCAACCAGTCCTCGGTGCCGAAGGCCTACCTGGAGTTCGATGAAGCCGGGCGGATGAAGCCCTCCGCATTCTACGACCGTGTCGTGGACGTGATGGAAGAGCTGGTGAAATTCACTTTGCTGCTGCGTGAGCGGCAGGACTATCTAGTCGACCGCTATTCCGAACGTAAGGAATCGGCGGAAGAACTCTCCAAACGCGTTAATCAACGCTCTATCTGAAGGACGCCTGATCGTGCACCAACATCCGTACTCCGTGCTCACCACTACAGCTGTGCAAGGCCAACTAATCTTCACGCCTTGCCCAGGCACCAAAGACGCGTCGGTCGCTGAGGCGCTGGACACTTTGAAGGCAGCAGGTGCTTCGGCCTTGCTGACGCTGATGCCCACCGAAGAGTTGAGCCAGAACGAAGTCGGGAATCTGCCAGAGCAATGCCAACAGCACGGCATCGAGTGGTTTCACCTGCCTGTGGAAGACGATCAAGCACCTGCTGAGCCGTTTCAGGCTGCCTGGGAGGCCAATCGTGAGCGGATCAAGCAACTGCTCACCGAAGGCAAGAATATTGCCATTCACTGTAAGGGCGGCTCGGGCCGTACCGGATTGATTGCAGCGCAACTGCTGATCGAATGCGGAGTGCCGTTCCGCGAGGCGGTAAGCGAAGTACAAGCGCTGCGTCCGCGTGCGATTCAGCACCCTGCGCATATCAACTACATCAGTCAATTCGACACCGCCAAGTCGTAATTGCCCCCAGACAGCAGTCCCAAGAGAACAACAGCATGAGCATCAAAGTAGGTATCAACGGTTTCGGTCGCATCGGTCGTCTCGCCCTGCGTGCAGCCTGGGGCTGGCCAGAGTTCGAGTTTGTGCAAATCAACGACACGGCAGGCGATGCAGTAACCCATGCGCACCTGATCAACTTCGACTCTGTGCATGGCCGTTGGCACAACGAAGCCAGCGCCGAAGGCGATCATGTAGTGATTGGCGGCAAGCGCATCAAGGTCACCGCGAACAAAGCGATTGCCGACACCGACTGGTCGAGTTGCGATCTGGTGATCGAGGCCAGCGGCAAGATGAAAACAGTGGCGGTGTTACAGGCCTACCTGGATCAGGGTGTTAAGCGTGTGGTGGTCTGTGCGCCGGTCAAGGAGCAGGGCGCCTTGAACGTGGTGATGGGCGTTAACCAGCACCTGTTCGACCCGGCGCAGCACCGTATTGTCACAGCCGCCTCCTGCACCACCAACTGTCTGGCACCAGTGGTCAAAGTGATCCACGAGAACCTAGGCATCCGCCACGGCTCGATCACCACTATCCACGACCTGACCAATACCCAGAGCATTCTCGATCAACCGCACAAGGATCTGCGCCGCGCTCGCGCTTCAGGCATGAGCCTCATCCCGACCAGCACCGGCTCGGCCACCGCCATTGCGGAAATATTCCCCGAACTGCGTGGCCGCTTGAATGGTCACGCGGTGCGTGTACCGCTGGCCAACGCCTCGCTTACCGATTGTGTGTTCGAAGTGGAGCGTGCCACCTCGGTGGATGAGGTTAATGCGTTGCTCAAGGCGGCGGCAGAAGGCCCGCTGAAAAATATCCTCGGCTATGAAGTACGCCCACTCGTGTCCATCGACTACCGCACCGATCCGCGCTCATCGATCATCGATGCGCTGTCGACAATGGTGATCAATGGCACTCAAGTGAAGATCTATGCCTGGTACGACAACGAATGGGGTTACGCCAACCGCGCTGTTGAGCTGGCCAAACTGGTCGGTTTGGCCGATTAACAGGGAGAGATCATGAACGCGTTGTCAGCCCTTTCACCGCAAGTGCGCCAGTACCTGTTGGTAACCGGCAATTACTGGGCCTTTACCCTCACCGACGGTGCGCTGCGCATGTTGGTGGTGTTGCACTTCCATGCGTTGGGCTACAGCCCGCTGCAGATAGCGTTCCTGTTCCTGTTCTACGAGATCTTCGGGGTCATCACCAATTTGGTCGGTGGCTACCTCGGTGCCCGCCTGGGTCTCAATCGCACCATGAACATTGGCTTGGGACTCCAGGTGGCGGCCTTACTGATGCTGACGGTGCCTGCCGCTTGGCTGACCATTCCCTGGGTGATGGGGGCCCAGGCGCTGTCTGGTATTGCCAAAGACCTCAACAAGATGAGCGCGAAGAGCTCCATCAAGCTGCTGGTGCCCGACAACCAGCAAGGCACCCTTTACCAATGGGTGGCAATTCTCACCGGCTCGAAGAACGCACTCAAAGGCGTGGGTTTCTTCCTGGGCGGTGCGCTGCTGGCATTGCTGGGCTTTACGGTTGCCGTGCTGGCGATGGCCGCAACTCTGGCGCTCATATGGATAGCCAGCCTGTTCCTGCTGAAGAAAGATCTGGGCAAAGCCAAGGCCAAACCGAAGTTTCGCGACATTCTCTCCAAGAGTCGGGCGATCAATATCCTCTCGGCGGCGCGGATGTTCCTCTTTGGTGCCCGCGATGTGTGGTTCGTGGTGGCGTTGCCGGTATACCTGAGCACGGTGTTTGGCTGGGACTTCTGGAAGGTTGGTGGCTTTCTCGCAGCTTGGGTCATTGGCTACGGCATCGTGCAGTCCTTCGCACCCAACATCACCGGGAAGAAGCGTGGGCACATACCGGATGGTCGTGCGGCATTTCTGTGGGCACTTGCGCTGGCAGGGCTGCCTGCGGCAATCGCCCTCGGTCTCTCGGCTGGTTGGTCACCTCACGTTGTACTGCTGGGTGGGTTGATGGTGTTCGGCGCGTTGTTCGCGGTGAACTCTTCTCTGCACAGCTATCTCATCGTCTCGTATGCCAAAGAAGACGGGGTGTCGCTGGACGTGGGTTTCTACTACATGTCCAACGCCCTGGGCCGACTCCTCGGCACCGTGCTGTCCGGCTGGATTTATCAGGGTTACGGATTGGAGACCTGCTTGTGGGTTTCCTCGGTCTTCGTTCTGCTGGCCGCTCTAATTTCCATCGCCTTACCCAGGCATGCCGAGGCGATTTTAAACCGTCAGACATAACGAAGTGACCCTCTTCGCGCTGCGCGCCGTGAGGGAGTTGGCAGAGCCTGAACTACACATGTCGGAGGCACGTCATGAACAAGTTTATCGGCATACCTGCACTGTCTTTTGTGGTGCTTACCGCTGTTGTACTGGCCGCCTGTGATCAAGGCGAGACACAAGCCAAGCGTCCGTCCGGTATGGATAAGACGATTGAAGGGACATGGTTTATAGGTGAGTGGCGCAATAATCGTAGGGATGCTTTGGCGCCACCGGCATTTCGGCTTTCCTCCGACAGTCTGCAATGGGGTGATTGCACGGCAGAGATTGGCAGCCTGATCAGCCGCGACGAGAAGCGAGCATCGCTAGTGGTAAAAGAGGGCAGCACCTGTCCAGCCAACAGCCAAGGACTGCTGAAGGACATCCTCCTTCAGCGAGTAAACGACTGCATGGTCAGTATCCAGCTATACGCTTCAGCGGAAGATATCAAGCAAGGCCCCCCTCAACAGTCAGCGGTATATAACAAGGCCGGCTGCAGTCCGCATCAGGCGGACTGATCGGCGAGAAAGGCCACGATCTCATCGACTGTGCTGCGTGCTGTGCGTGTTACACCGATCAGCGTGGCGGAAGCCGAACCTGTCCATTCGCCGTAACCGACCAGCCACAACCTTGGCTCTTCGGTCGAGTGGGTGCCTTCGACCTCAACGCGGCCCTCGGTGTTGATCACCCCCAGCGTATCCAGATGCTGAAGGGCTGGCCTGAATCCGGTACACCAGATCACTACATCCACGGCATATTCAGATTCATCGTTCCAAATCACGCCATCGCGAGTGAAACGTTCAAATGGACGTACAGACTTGAGGACGTTGCGCTCACGAGCTTCGACAACTGGGGGCACCATGACGATGTCACCCAACCCGCCAACGGGCTGCTCAATGACGCGTCCCTCCTGTTGAGCTTTCCAGCGCTCAGTTGCGCGCTCGAACAGTACCCGACCATCCACTTCATCCGGTAAGAACAACGGTTCAACGGGGGTGACCCAAGTGGTCTCTGCGACCTTAGAGACCTCGGCCAGAATCTGTGCACCTGAATTACCACCACCCACCACCAACACCTTCTTGTCCGCGAACGTTTGGGCGTCGACATAGTGAGCAGAGTGCAACTGCTGACCGTCGAATAACTCTGCATTGGGGTAGTGAGGGATGTATGGATTGCTCCAGGTGCCTGTGGTGCTGACCACAACCTTGGCATCCCAATACTTGTCGTCAGAACGTACTCGTAAGCCAGACTCTGTACGTTCCACAGAAGCGACCCGAACTGGACGCTCAACCGGAAATTGGTAGCGCTGCTCATATTGGTTGAGGTAGTCGACCACATGATTTCGTGAGGGGTAACCTTGCGCGGGCGGCATCATCCAGCCGGGGATCGAACTCCAGGTGGACGGGGAGAATAAACGCAGCGAGTTCCAGCCATGCCGCCAGGCACCACCAGGTTCTTCCTCCGCATCGAGGATAACGAATGAGAGTCGAGTTCGGCGTAGGAAATACGCTACCGCCAAGGCTGACTGGCCCCCACCGATAATGACTACATCTAGCTGGCCACTGGGCGAATGAGTCACAGGGGAAACCTTAGGTTGGTGCTGGGCGGTAGCCAGTATAGCGACACGGGTTTGAATCCAACTGATCTAGCTCATATTTTGAGGATGCTGATCGACATTGATTGAATGCTCCGAATGACGACTTACAGTTGTGGATTCAACCGGTGCGAAAAAATGGGGAGGTAGTAGCAGAAACCATAAGGCTATAGGTGCCAATTCACGGCAACGCACCCAGCTTCACTACTTGAGAACGGTGTCGAAGTCATGCCTTCCAGCGCGGGTTGCGGCTTATTCAGCCAGGCCGCCGCTTTCTCTTTGTCTGCAAACACCTGCTCGGCTTGCAACTGAATCAGCTCAACATAGTTCACGATTCTGGTTCCTGTGAAATAACTTTCCTAGTGAGCGACTGGATAAGGACGCGCCCAAAGAGCTATTCACGTACCTGAGCAACGCCCACGACTGAGTCGGCGTTTCTTCCTTTGCCCTCCCTGTGTCTTTGGCCGGGGAGAGCGGCTTTGTTGCCAGGCCTGTCATTACCCATAAGCCGCAACCTTGTAGAACGGAATGTTGCTTCTACCCTCGGTGTGGACGTTTCTCAAATACCCGGCCCCCGTGCCATTGAAATAGGCAACACCCTTGTTCTTTCGGAGCAGGAAGCTTGGCCACGCAGTCGGGCGAGGGTGAATAGTCTGGGAATGCATGATGCCGTCGGCATAATCTCTGAACTCTGCCTTCGGAACGACCCTGTACCTTTTGTGACTGTCCGTCTGCTCACCATCGAACACTGCGAAGTTTACGAGGTGTCTGACGGAGGGGCGCTGGTGCTCAAACTTGGTAACAAATTCGTGCAGTGCTTCAGAGTAGGACTCGTCCCCCAAAAAAAGATTTGCTCGGCAATGGAACAGCTGAAATTGATTCAATATCTCCACATCGGAAGGCTTACGAACTGTCATCCATCCAGCCTCGTTTGCAATGCTATAGATGTCAGGGTCGTAGCATAGGCAGTAAATTTTAGGGGACAGGGGGAGCAGCAGCAGAGCCCCGGCGGCCCGCATTCCAAACGAACGACCACGAGTCCTTTTGTCTTCGAGATGCCATCGATTCGTGAGGATTGCAGGGTCATCTGAGGTGATGAAAGGAATGTCTGTTGCGTTCTTGATCAGGCACACCTTCAGGTCGGAGAGCATCCACATCGAATCGGCGAAGATCCCCATCGCGAGTTGGACAGCCTCCTTGATATTTATGGCAAAGCTCGGGTCGGGTCGCACCACCTCGAACGTGTCGTCTGACATTTCTACGGCACGTTTACATGCAGCCTCGGTTCGCAAATTTTGAAGCATCCAGAATATTCTGAGCACATCATGGTGCCCCTGATTCAAGCGACAGCCTGGTGTCAAAACATCTCGCAGGACGGCCCCATAGGTACTCTCGGTGTATTGGATAGCTGACTCGAGCTCCGCGTCCTGTCCGTAAAAGTAGTCGCGAGAGCACTGGTTTTTTACCGGTGCCCCTGGGATAAATCGATGTCTATCAATGTTGTACAGATTGATCGCTGCGTTCTCGCCGTTGACCGTGAACGGTCTCAGATAGCAGCGAGGTACGAAGTGCTGATTCTTGTTAGAGGCCATCTGGATTCCTGCCAGGATGAGAAAAAACGAATGGTTTCAAAGAAAGCTGATCGATGAGATTGAGGCGGGGTGGATGGTTCCTAGCCGACCTCTGCCGATCATTACCAGCAGCAGGTTAGAGCAGACAGCGTGTGCCTCAGCTCTAAGCTTGTATACGTCATACCTTGCCCCACGGCCTACGTCGACCAGATCTACGACACGATATCTCTTGCTATCACCGCCCAACCGGGTGGTCTCAATCCGCCTTAAGTCGTGGGCCCATGGTGAGTCCTCTGCTTAATAATACGGCCCTAGAAGGCTGGCAACACGGCATCATTTAAATTCTAACGTAGCGAGAAGATGCGACAATTTATGACGCCGGGTTCGGATTATCACCCTCGGAACCACATTAGGGGTTGAGGCTTCGCCAAGCCGTCCTATTACGATCAATACAGTGCGAGGCTACCGAGATGGGTGGAGTCAAAAGGATGTGGGAAGAGGACATGGGGCGTGGTTATTCGAGCGTTGAGGACACCTATGTCTGCGCGAGATGCATTCAAGACCAGGGCCTGAAAAAATTCATAAGGAGGGATCGTAGTCCCGGTACCTGCTCCTACTGCCATAAGTCAGTCAAGGTATCCGCCATGGATAGCGTGATAGAGCACGTGGTGAACAGCTTGTGCTTGGAGTGGGGTGATCCAGCCAATGAAGGCCTCCCTTATGAGCCCCGTGAAGGTGGGTGGCAGGGCGATGTTTATAACATTTGGGAGTTGCTTGACGATGTAGGCCCAGACTGCCCTGAAGAAATTCTAGATACCATTGCCGGGGCAATTCATGACACGGGATGGTGCGAGAGAGATCCGTATTCTCTCCCTGTTGACAAGATATTGGTTTACGGTTGGCAGAGTTTCAGTAGATTCATCATTCACACCGCACGGTTCGTATTCTATAAGGCGGTCAACCCTGCATACGATGGTGACCAGCATGACGAGATGAACCCGGTCGACATCCTGGAAACATTGGGCCGCGTTGTGAGAGATCTAGGTCTTATCGATACGGTTCCGGCTGGGGAAAAAATTTATCGAGTTCGGATTGTCAATCAGGATGAGGTCAAAACGCAGGCAAAGGATCTAGGCCCGCCTCCTGCAGAACGAGCAAATATGCCTAATAGGATGAGTCCAGTTGGCATTCCGATGTTCTATGGCGCATTCGATCTAAATACGGCCATTCGTGAAACTTACGAACCTAGCGGTGCAGAGGGGAAGAAAGCTGCCTCGGGTGAATTCACTGCTGTTAGAAATCTGAGAGTGGTGGATCTTTCGAAGTCGTTTTTTATACCCAGTCTTTTCGATCCGGAGCTTCAGAATCTGCGGAACTATTACCGGTTCATGAGTAACTTTATCAGCGACTTCACCAAGCCCATTGAGCGTAGCGAAAGGGCACACGCCGATTATGTGCCGACTCAGGTGGTGACCGAGTATTTTCGACATGTGTACCGGACGGACGATGGGGCTCAAATAGACGGGATCATCTATCCCAGCTCAAAAACAGGGCAGAAGGCGATCGTTATTTTCGCTGATTCGGCAGCCTGCATTAATGCTGGCGAGACGCCGGGGAATGGGACACTTCTGAGGTTGGACAAGGCGGTCGATGTCAGTTTGGAAACGCGTGTAGCTTTCGATGACGACGAGATATTCTGACCGCCGTCGATGCCTCGCTTCCAGGCGCATTCTCTTGCTCTTACAAGGCTATAGCCCAATACGCTATGCATAGCCAGCTTTCTGCGTGCCAAGGTTTATCCTTGGCCCGTACTTCCGCTTGTTTGGTCGGGTACCCCATTACGCACTGCTGAATACTAGGCTGCTAGCTCAAGCGCGGTAACTGATAGCCATAGGCGAGAGCGCTATCTCGTGCAGAACTCGTCGATAAATCTCACTTGGCCAGATGGATCGAGTTGGTATTCGACTGTCCATCCGCCGTCGTCAAACACAAGCTGGTAACTCCAGCAGTTTCTCAGCGGTTCCCGAACATCGATGGCCCGAAACTCACGCATCAGCTCGTGTGAGCTAGTGTGATCTCCATGCTTGATCAGCCAAGCAGCAGCTCTGATGAATTGCCCATGACTGAAGACCAGGATGTCCTGAGCATCGTGATCCGCAAGTTTGGCCAACATCGCATCTGCGCGTCCGAGTAGATGATCGAACGACTCAGCACCAGGCCCATCAGTCATCGTCGCGTCACCGCTCTCCCAGTAACTTTCCGCATGTGGTTTTCGGTCGGCCTGGGTGCTGCCGGAAAATCGGATTGGGTTCAAATAAGTGAATTCCTCGACGGCCCACAGCTCGAATGGCACCTCGGGGTAGCGCCGTGCGGTCGGTAATGCCGTGGCCTCTGCGCGCACAAACGGCGAAGAGACGATCAGGTCTGGTATTGAGGTAAGCGATTGAGCAAGTGCCTTGGCTTGGCGCTGGCCTGTCTCCGTCAACGGTATGGAATCGGGGGCGGTCGTGGCCAGACCGACGTTCGCGGCGCTCTCGGCGTGCCTGACCAACCTGACCTGCTTCGACATTTACTTTCTACCTTAAAAAAATGAATGTGTGGCCGGCTGGATCGTCTCGTGGATCTCATCGGCCACGGAGTAATGGAGGAGGTGCCAGCCGCGAGGTGTCGGAGTGATGAAGCGAGATATCTCTGAAGATGAGAACGAAAAATCATTCCCCAGTCCCAATGATTTTTTGGCTGACGGGTCAGCGGAATTGCATTGCTCGCATACAACGGTTGGAGCGAATCGCGGTGTGTAGCGTGGGTTGCTGAAAAGTCTCACTCCAAACGCATCCATCCCGTGATCATGATGCTCATGGACGCCAGCGGCCCATCCCATATGCCTGTTTGGTCGGTTAGCTGTGTCCGCCTTCAGCGTTATGGGTCGGCACGTCACATCCTGTCTCCTTGGTCGAATACCGGAGGAGGGGCCTGCTTCAGCCCGTTTTGAATGCTTTCCAGGCGCTATTTAGCTCAAACGTGCTGCTAATGCTTGTAGGCTTTAAAGAATTTTTCATGAACGAGGTACAGGTTTCCCCGTGCTCGAGAGCAAGCTACGTATAGCTTATTTTTTGTCTGTGGTTTCACCTCGTGCAGCTTGCCATTTTGGTAATGGTTCCAGTGCGTTGTGCCCATCACGATGCAGACGTCATTGTAGTGATCCAGCCCCTTACTGGCTCCCCAGTTTTTGGAATGGCAGCCGTACTGATGATGAGTTTGATAGAACAATTTCACGATGTTCGGATCAGCATGGAGCTGGTCGGCGACGGCTTGAGTCTCAACGTTGATGATTTCTGTATGACGATCAGCTTGGGCATGAATATCGATATTCAGGTTTGCCCGGATAAAGTCACAGACCGTGGTGCCGCATCTCCAGCTTTTACCGAGCGAGGTTTTGTCTACCGTGAATCCAGCGGCCTGGAACCTTTTCTCATACTTCACGATGTCATCGTGCAGTGAACAATTTATGTTGCCGTCCCTACTGGTGTCGAAGGTGTGCTGATAGAAGTCTCCGACCAACAGCATTTCAACGTTGGCCTTGGACAGCGCGATCAACAGGTTGAAGTCATTGCCAGCAAAGTCCTGTACTTCGTCCACAAACATGTTGTCGTAAAACCGCTCCAGCCGAGCGATCACATCAGGGTGTGCGTTTGTTTGCTCCAAAAGCTTCGCGAGCCGATTGTAATAGAGCTTCCCACTCCTGTGCCGGTAGTGCGCGAGCTTGTCACGAGCTCTGGGCGCTGAGTCTGGGGGCTGTTTGAAGTACAGACCATTGGTGCTCAGCTTCGACTGAAGAAGTGGCCTGTAACAAAATCCGTGCAGGAACGCGAAGTAGGTCAGTACGGTGATGTTGCGCGGCATGTAGCCGAATTTTTTGATCACCTTGTTGCGTAGGTGCTCGTAGTTATTTTCGGTGTAGGTGACGATCAGGGCCCGCTTGTCGAGAGAAAGCCTGCTGATCACCTCGGTCGTTTTTCCTGAGCCTGCTACCGCAAAGATCACTCTCTTATCCATTCGATCGCCTCCTTTATGTACTTAGGAGCAACCAGTTCTGCGGATTTTTTCTGCAGGAGCTCAAAAGCCACGTCCGCCTTGTTCTTCAGCATGTACTCCTGGACGGTCAGTTTCTTGCGCCCCCCGGCGAAAAGGTCGTCGCAAGCAGCTTGGTTATCCTGGTAAAGGCCAATCTCAAAGGTGGATCGGGCATTGTCCGGGTCGGCGAATATCTTTGCCTTGTCGGAGGTATGTTCTTTGTAGTTTTCAACGCAGTTTTGCTGGTAGTCGTGATCGTTATCTCGGATCGCAGCTACCTTGATGTTGAGCAGTTTTGCGAGCTCTAGGTAGCGTTTGAAGCTGGTGCCACCGATCGAGATGATATGAACCTGATCCGCTTGCGGCGTGTTTCCACCGGAGACCTTCTTGTACAGCTCCTCAATGAGGATGTACTCAGCATCGCCTTCAACCAGGATGACTTTCTTGGAGAGGGCGAATTCCAGCACGTTGTTGTCTGGTGCCTTCATGAAGAAGCCAGCTGTCTTTTCTGATAGTGCCTTCAGTTTGCCGGCGTTTTGGTTTGTGCCAAGCAGCAGAGCGTGTCGGAGGTCGAGGCGGGAGCAGATGTGACTGCTGTGAGTAGCGATGAAAAGCTGGGTATCTGCGGTACTCGCCAGGCGCTCAACCAGTCGTTTCATATTGGTGTGGCTGAGGTGGTTTTCCGGTTCCTCTAGCAATAAGGCTTGCAGGCCGCCCTGGGCCTCATGTTTGCCAAGTGCGAACTCGGTCTTGATGAAGCATTGCTCGCCCTTACCTCGGTTCTCGATCGGGATACCTTCTTTAGTGATGACTAAGTCGGTCTCAAGGTTGGATCGAATGCTGGTTCTCAATCCGAATTCGTAGGGCGGGAGCTTCTTGTTCAGCTCCGCGAGTTGATCCTCACGGAACACCTCTTTGCCCCTTCGATAGAGGTTCTCCAGCCGGTACCTCTCGCCTACCTCTGCATGGAAGCCGAACACAGTCCTCGTGTACTCCCTGGCCGCGTACTCACCATCGATACGAGAGCTGTCCAAGTGGAGATGTTTCACCGGGCGCCTGTAACTTGTGAGCGGTGCCCCGGAAAAAGTGAAGAAGGTTACAGCGTAATATTCGTATGGAAAATTCTGTGGATCGTCCGCAAGCACCTGCAGGATGGCGGGGTGATACTCGTCCACAGGCGCGATTTTCATCCGCAAGCCATCTGTCGATGTGTCGGTGAGATTCTGTGCACCGTAGAGGTACTCTTCATCACCTTCTTGCAGAAACACGTCCACGATCACCTTCGGTAGATTGTCTATACCTCTAGGGCCATTCAGAAACGCACGGACAGCCTCTCGGTTGATTAGCGCTTCAAAGCCTATGGTTTCGATTCGGCTTCGGCTGGCACTCATAGCTAAATCGAGGGCAATCAGCACTGTGCTCTTACCTGTCTCGTTGTCCCCGATCAGCACGTTGGTTCCTGAATCGAAATCCAGGGTCAGCGAGCCGAACTGCTTAAAGTTTTGGAGCATGAGTTTTGTAATGACTGGCATCTTAAATCCTTAGATTGGTGCTTCCGTAAGCTGTGCAATTTGATGCTCTGGCATTGTCCAGGCTGTCGCTCTTCTGAAAGGGGACGTTGCGGTGAGATCTGCTCCTTGAGGTAACGCACAGGTGGAGGTGCAGGGCCAAACGGTACCGTCTGTACCCAACAAAGCGGCAACATGATGATAGCCAATTGATACCGAATTATTCAGGAATAGGCGAGGGACTTTTCGCATGCTCCGTCATCCAGGGATGCTCAGGAAGGGGAGAGCGCAGTCGTTGGGATGGAGCGCTGTCTGCTGAGACGAAGGGGGGCGGACAACATCAGGCATATCTTGTGTAACCTGACTCAGTTGACTAGGCCCTTGTCCAGCTACGGCTAATGCCCTTCAAGTGGGGGGCGATCTGGATACCGCCTTAACCCATGCCGCTTGCGCACTCCTGTAAATTTTTCAGGCTGTATTGGCTTGCTGTCGGCCCGTTTCGGTGGTCTTTCAACCGCTACTGAAAAAAAGTGTAAAAATAATTTCGTCGGCCCCTTGAAAAGAAAAAAAGAAAACGGAGCTGTTATGTTTGAAAACAAAAAAAAGCAAAGCTCTCCAATACCCTGCCATTTATGGAATTTCCCTGGCTTTAGGGCAATCGATTCGATTGCTTCGATGTTGCTTTTACTTTTGTGAGAATTTCAGGACAAATAACAACGATACACAGGGCAGCAGTCTAGACTTGCACAGCTCTGCTGGGCTGGGCTGGGGAGGTCGCTTCTTTGCGACGCAGTCGCGGCTATCTCGCTTTTTCGCGACGAATGTCGCGGCTATCTTTTGATTACAAAGCAACCCGGATTGGTTTAAAAAAATTTCGTATGAATTGGCTTTTGGCGCCAAATTAAAAGATGGGGCATCAATCGAAGTGCCGTTGACACATTCGGCGGCTCACAGCCCAAGATCCTGCTCTAGCCTCATTCCCTTCATCAGATTTTCATCTGCGAACATCTCAAGAGCTATTTTTTTTACTTTGTTTGCAATGTCGACTACCGGGGTTCCATTTGCGATTGCTTCCTGCTGTGTAGTTGTGGCCCGTTCGACGACTCGAAGATAGATGTGTTGACCATGTTTTTCGATTGCCTGGTGAAAAGGGCTTTCTGATACGAGGTTAGATTCGATTTCCTCGGTCATTGTGAGTCTACTCCTTTCGATGATGAGCAAAGTCTGAACGGAGGGATCTACTTCAAGGCCCTGACCTTTGCAGTCGTTGCACAGAAAGCTGGGTTCGCGGATTCGCCATTGATTTCGATCAGCGTCACACGTTAAGACACAAACCCCAGGTGGGCCTTTTGACATGGCTATCAAGCGGCCTGGAGTGATTCGGCCTGCTGGCTGGAACGGCGAAGAAATGAGGGCGGGTACGTCGTACACACAAAGAGAAAAATCGCTAGAACTGCAAAATCACCGACGACCATCTGGAACATGGTAAGTACATAGTACGAGTCGTTTGGGAGCAGGCACGTGATAAAACCAAGGGGCAAGTATAAGAGGTACGCCAACCATTCTCCTGCAACGCCAGCGATGGTGCCGAAGACGTAGTTATACGTATCGCTTGCCGATAACTCTCCGGTAGCGAAGCTCATCACGAGGCTTGGGGTAAACACGCACAAAAGAAACAAGTACCAGGTGCCATCACTGATTGTGATCTTTTTCATTTTCGAGCCCATTCGTTGAAGTGCATTTTTTGAGCGTAACCCACCATCAAGCCGCGATCATTATTCATCTTCAGCCTGCCAACCATCGCTTTACCTTTGAAGCTAACATCTATCTCTGACCAGCCCTGTTCAGCACGTATACCGATGAATGAGCACAAAGGGTTGTCGTAGTCGGCATCCCAACTCCCGTAGCCTTTAGAAAGCTTTAGATACTTGTTATAGATTGGGTTGCTGCTGGTGCCAGTGTCAGAAACAGAGCAGATGATTTCATTTGTCGTCAGTCCGTAAGAGGACAATACAGATGAAGGCCCGGTGAAGCGCAGAGAGAGCGCGTCTTCATTTGCGTTTTTAACGTGATGCTCGAAGACCCTAAGATCAAGAGTAATCCCGGTGCCAGTAAAACGATCTGCTGACTCTAATACTGGCCCAGACCAAGTGTTATTAAGTGGCGATGCTATTGCTGCCACTACAAGCTTTGATGCTAATAAACCCATCCCAAGTATTATCGCGGTCTTCTTAAAACTTTTCATCTGGTCAATTCCGTTAACTTGTTGATGGAGAAAGCATGCTGCAGTATTTTTTGTTGTTCAAACGTTTTTTATTAGGTCGAAACATAGCCAATTGTAGTTTTTTTGATTACTCCCAAAGCCTCCGCGTTTCTAAAGATCTCACACGCCCGCAAATTCCCAATCCTAGATTTTTTTGCGAAATCCTTGAGCTTGATTGGCGTGCCAGGTGAGGTGGTTTTCGCCTGGTCGACTAAGGTTTTCAGGATTTCCGCGTTTGTATCCAGCAGGGTTTCTAAGGTTTTTGCGGTTTCTAGCGTCCCGACCTCAAGTGGTGGCGAAGCGCTGTCTTTCGAGTCTGCAACTGCCGTGGTAGGGCCTCTAGAGCTGCGAACCCCGGACAGGATCAAGGCAGGAACGATCTCCAAAGACATTGCAAATCCCAGGCACAAGAAATGAGCAAGTAGTTCTGGAAGGCTCGACGCTTTGGCTACAGAAGATTTGATGTGAGCGATCTCCAATGACCCGTCGTTTATTCGGGCTAGAGCAGAAGCTCGCTGTGACGCTGCACGTGCGGCTACGGACTCCTCCAACTCCAGAGCCTTGGAAACCATTCCGCGAGCCCTCAAGTCATTAGCCTGGGCAGTCGCATCGGTTATCTCCTTGTCCAGATGGTTTATTAGCGACGAGTCCTTCTGAGCCATTGCTGTAATAGTCTGCACCCGGTCTGTCGACATAACATCATGAGTAACTTTGCTGGCAGTAATTGAAGACATCAATCGATCATAAGTGGCCCAGCCGCTGACAACTGAAAGCATCAATGCGCAAGCGATGGTAAGGGCTGCTGTAGAACCGCGCAGAATTCGAATAGCCACCGGCCATGCAAGATATTTAAATATATCCAGAAGCACCGCCGCCGAAGCAAATAGTAGTGCCAGGCGTTTATCATCAATCAGCGCATATATCGCAAGCGCAACGGAAATTGAAGTTACGCTAGACAATAGGAATGCGATTGCGACAAGTAATGCCGACAACTTTCTGCTCATGGGGTGCTCCGGAAATCTCTCTATAAGCCCATTATATAAGGGGTGTGGGGCAGTGCAATAGGTTGGCCGGGCTATTTGACTTCAAACTAACTTTATATGGATTGTATTTACTTATTGGGTTGGCGGGTCTAATACAATATTATGTTTATATTGAGCTGCCAAAAAGGAAAATAAAATGAGCGGTAAGTTTGCGTTCCGTATCAATCACTAACAAAATGCCAGGGCGTTTATGAAGTGTGGCGACTTACACAGAAATGGCTGTGCATGTGGCCTGGAATATGAATATGAACATGACCAGGCTCAAGAACTTGAAGAGTTGACTGATCTAACGTTGGATGTAATCGAAGTATTCGGCGAAGCCGGCTTACGCGCTCTCGTAAATCAGGCAGAGAAACGTGCGGATGAATTGGATATCAAAGTTCGAGCGAAGCTGGCTAAGGAGGCCGAGGCGAAAATAATGGCCCAGGCGAAACTCACAGAGTTCGACCAGATCGTTCTACTAAGCGCTGTGGGACGCATTGGAGGTGACATGGATGCCTAGGACTTGGCATCTGGACTGCTTCTCAGCGGAGCCTATACAGCTAGTGAGCTGTGCCGCCTGTCGAAAGCACAGCTGAGAGAGCTACTGATGTAAAAAAGCATCGGCGAGTAAAGGGGCCAGGGCTGCGGAGTCTTGGCCTTTTTCAAATGATTTGACGAGGAACGTCTTACCGTCAGACGTCTGAAGCACCAGGCCTTCTTTAGCTAGGCGAGTCCGTACATGTCGCTCAGCGAAGAGCCCCAAAGCTGTCTGGTCGCTGTCCACTTGGCCAAATATCCATCCTCCGTGGTCAGCTACGACGCCACTCAGCTCATGATCGCTCGGACTCATAGATCTCTTGATCATCCTTCCGACGCGCTTTGCACCCTTGATGATCATCACGAATAGCCAGATGACCGGAATCACGGGTATCGAGATGATGACACCACCCCATGTATTTATCTGGCCAATAAGCCAGCGCAGGAAGCTTATGAGCAATCGTATCGGCACTAACCAATTGACTCTCATGCTTGATCCTCAGCGCTGGTCAGAAATGCCATGGCAAATACTTGAGGTAAACCACTCATGAGCGTTTCCGACTTCTCATCAAAGCTAAGAATCATAAATTCGCGTCCTTTGCTATCTAGAATGCCAATACCCAACGCATCAACCCATGATTTGCAAACAAAATCAGTCATCGTCTGCTCACCATCTACTGGCTGGCTATCTATAACGCCATAGGCAAGGCCGCTGATGGCGATTTTATTATCAGTCTGGACGACTAAAGCTTCGTATAAGAGGGCAGATCTAGCCATGTTTATATTCCAAAAATAACTGCCTTCAATATACATCTTGATAGTTGAACATACAAATAATATGATTGAGCGATGCATTTGGTCTTGCGCTGCTTTTACATGGGTGGAGTGAATATGTTTTTAAAATTTGGCGATCAATATTCGGATGGTGAACTTGGCAGGCTCTGTGAGTTATTAGAGTTGCTTGATCTAAAGTTATCTGACGTACACAACAAAATCTCCGATTCTACCGATCCTGATAGCGAGGGTTTACTCGATAAGGGTGAATACTTTATTGGTGTCGGATTTGTGGCCATGCAGCAATACATGATCGAAACACTTTTATTTACTGGAATCGATAAAGGTAAAGCTTACAGCCTTGGGCCTGTACATTCCTCGAACATGCCTTATGCGTCACTCATCAATGCCGCCGCCAACTGGTGGAAGCATGAGGCTGAGTGGTGGAACGCGGGTGAAATTGCAGAGAACAATCGCACATACCCTAAAATCTCGCTGGTCGCAGATAGCAATGAATATCAACTCTCAAATGTGCTGGCGTCCATTTGCAGCTCCAGTGGATTTTCTCTGATGGGCGTCGTGCCATTTTTGATTGAGTGGCGTAAATCTGTGGATGAGGCTCGCTCGCCAAGGTAGGAATAAAGCCATTGCCGGCACCACAGGCATGGCTTCACTCAGGCGCCAGGCTCAAAAAGGTCAAGCTCGTTCTCGATAATCAGCGGCCTCCCAGGAATGAAGTCAATGTAGTGCCTGACAGGCTTCGACTCCTTAGCTTTGAATCCACCTCCAAAGATCTTATCGATGATCGCGAGAATCTCCTCAATCAGCTTGAAGACTTCGATCTGCTTTGCTGTGAAGCGGATGTAGAGACGTTTACTTCTGTTTGAGAATTCAAAGAAGTAAATTCTAGCTCTTTTCTGTTCCTCGCTATCTCTTCTTGCAATTTCTTCCTGAAGCTCATGAATGGTTTCGGGGTCATATTGAATTCCTTCCTGTGTGATTAGTTTGTGCCAAGTGAGCCTGGAGCGCTTGAGTTGCCTGCCGCTGATGTGTTTGCCGTCAAACTCGAAGCTGATGCCTTTCGGCTGGCCTTCCTCGTTGAGTGTGAGGTGGATGAAGACCTTTTGCTTTCTTAGCAGCCTGGTGAACGTGAACATATCACCATCGACCGCGTTGGTAGCCTCAATGGCCCCGGCAATTTTGGCGATCATGCGATGTTTGAATGGCAGCTCGTCATCCTTCAGCGAGGCCTGGAGCTCCGCGTGAGTGATTGAGACGCCCCAAGTGTCCTTAGGTCTTGGTGCTTTTGAGAGGCCGAAGCGGTCTTCAATCTCTGACACAGAGTCCATGCTGACAGCGCGCTCGTTGCTGTCTTTGACCATGCTGAAGTTGTCATCCAGGTGAATACGGTTGGCAACGATGTGAACGTGTTGGTGATCTTTATCCTGATGCATGACAGCGACGTACTGATTCGTTTCGTCGAAGCCAAGGTCGTTTAGATACTTACGCACTGCTGAGCGCCATTGTGATGGCGTGAGGGACTCGCCAGGTCGCAGGGAAAGCATGGCGTGGAAGACCGGCTTAATTGCCTTCTCTGAGTCGATTGTCATGCGTCTCATCATCTCAACGCTGTCGAACTCCTTGACCATCTCCAGCACGTCGTCTTCGCATCCCGCAAGGATGCCTGGAAGCGGGTCTGGGCTTAGGCAGTTCGAGTCGATTGTCAGGATGCCGGTGATTTCGTGATCGTGCTTGGTGCAGCCGAAGATGTATCGGATTCGGCCTTTGAATGAGCCTGAGGATTTGGGAAAGATCTTGCCGATCATAGAAGACCCCCAACGTTAATCTTGGCTATGTGCTTTACCTTGGCTAGAAGTTCGCAGCCTGGCTTCTCAGCATTGACCATCGCCGCCAGATTCATGAGTTCACGTGCGATCTGAACCACATCAGGGCTGACCTTTGGCTTGACGCTATTGTTCGCTACGAAGTCCCTGATGAATGCACCTGCGGCCTTGTAGCCAGCCTCGGACATCTTGCTCTCAAGTGACTCCATCTCGGATTTACTAAGCCTGATAGTGATCCTGGTGTCCTTGTGTTGCTTCTCAATAATTTTCATCTTGTCTCACCTTTTATTATTGTTTTAGGGGAGCCTTTAGTACGCAACACCCGAAGGGGTGTGAGTAGCCGCTTAATTGTCTGACATAGACACAACTGGCTATAAACAAGCTCTAGACCTATTATGGAAAATGAGGAAAAGGTGGTTCAAGTAGATTAGTAAGTTATTTAAGATTATTTGTCTATATACCTAATGTTTCGCAAGGTGTGAATGCGAAGTCGCAGTATGGTAGTGCGAAATCGCAAACGACTAGAGCGAACTCACAGTCATGTAGAGCTAAGTCACAAGGCGTAGTTGTGCTTTCGCTATAACATGTTGCGAATTCGCAGTGGTTGTGTGCGATATTAGGGGAGGGCGTTACAAGTGTACGGATTTAGATTTCAATGCTCGGGCATCCAGCTCGGTCAAAGTGGACAGTAAACCGCGACATACGAGATCTTTGTCAAGCTCGGCATTCTTAAAGATCTCAGTCTCGACCTTAGATGTTGCATCTCGAATTTCAGAGAGATATGCAGTCTTATACCCGTCAGTAACGTCTACAGATTGACCGCCACCATCGTGATTGCAGAGAACCTTGATGTAAAAGGCGCCAACTCCAGCACGCTCTGCTATGGAAATAAAGCTGGCTCTGAGGATTTTTCTTGGCAAGTGCTTGTTAATAATCGTTGAAATCCTCGCAAGAAAATCTCTCACATTAGATTCGCTGACCTTTTCTTGTTGTACTCCGGAGAAGACGTAATCACCAGTTGAATGCTTCATCGCGTACAGCAACTGACAATAAGCCGAGTCATTAAGTACCAGGTGGAATTCCTGGCCATTCTTCAGTGTATTCGCCTCATTTTCTTTGTTCCGCTTTGGAAAAACAATCGAGCGGGTTTTATGGCAAACATAGCTGCGACGAATCTTGATGATTTCTCCCGGCCTGACACCAGAGAACAACATGAACAGCACGGCAGCTGACACACTCTTAAAAGAAGTTGGGACATCTCTTAGAGGTGGCGTTTCAGCAATATCGATACAACCGTTAATGAAAGCCTTCAGCTCATCAGGATTGATGCGGATCTTGTCTCGCTTGTTTTGATGCCAGGTTTTAATGGTGGTCATAATATCTACCGGGTTATAGGTGTAGATTCGATGACCAATCTCATCAGTGTAAAAAGCAATGCAGAATGAAAAAATGCTACCCAGTAGCGATACGGCCTTGTTCGCAGATCTCTCCCTAGGTGGTGTGACCTTGCCATTAGGGCGAACTGCAGGCTTAGTAGTCTCAGTATGAAGGTTCAGAACGTCATCTTTTGTAATGCTTGAGATTGGGCGTTCACCATACCGGGCCTGAATGTAGTTCTTATAGGTGCGACGATAATCAGCCACAGTTGTCTGGGTCAGTTTTACCTTACGAGAGAGCATGCATTCAAATGCCATATCGAGAGTAACACTATCGCGTAAACTCTTGGCCTGCTGGGCTTCCAGAATGACGTCAAGGTTTGCGTAGGTCTTCATCGCTTTTTCGCGCACCAATGGCAACTTGGTGTTTTTCACGTCAAAAGCGTCGAGCTTAATCCTATGATCTTTACCACGAACTTTTCTTACTACGAAGAAAGTCTTGCCACCTGCCTTCGTAACTCGAATAGCAAGGCCTTTGGTCTCAGAGTCATACACCAGCATGTCGGCCTTACCTTCCGGGCATACAAGGGCGTCGAGTGAAGACTTGTTGAAGTTGATTTTTTGAGCGGCCACGGGGGTTCCTTAGATTCGTCTTAACCTGTTGATTTGCTCTGTCTTTTCGTGTCTAATCGTTGGCCTGCTGCCCACCGCCCTGATGGTGAAATTGGTAGACACACCGCACTTAAAATGCGTCGTCCTTACGGATGTGCCGGTTCGACTCCGGCTCGGGGCACCATCTTCAGATTCACCCCTTCGTTCCACACCCTTGACTACAGCCATCTATCATCTGCGTCTAACGCCCTTGCGATGATTTATGGCCGTCTTGTGTCTATTTTTTAACCAATTTCCTCATCGGTAGCATCTGGTAGCTCTTGGTAGCTGCTTGGTAGCTGCGGCTGAAAGCTCCCAATTTCTGGAGCATTCCGAGCTCAGCTCTCGGCATCCCCCGCCAACACGGCAAGATTCACTCTAAGTGCCTGATTTGACAAGTTTTCCAGCCCAGAAACACGGCCCAAAGCTGAGCTCAGCTCTCGACTGCTGTCCGGAAGCGACGTAGGGCAGAGTGACTTAAAATCCCCCGCTCGTAAGGGCGTGCCGGTTCGATTCCGGCTTCGGGCACCATATTTATCAAGGGTTTGCGGGCGAAAGCTGATGCAAACCCTTGTTTGTTTCTGCTCCGCAATTTTGGTGGTGGTCCGCAATTCACTTCGTTGGCGAAACTTTTTTACCTTTTCGGTTACGGATGTACTGCTCAGTCATGACCACAGTGTTATGCCCAAGTTGATCTTTGGTTTGCATGATGTCACCACTGGATTCAGCCTTGTCCGTTCCGGCCTTTGCGCGCAAATCACGCATTTGGAACTCTGGTTTTGCAACTCCAGCGGCCTCCCTCACCATGTCAAATTTCCTGCGCAATATCTCCCTCGTCATCGGTGTGCCATCCTTTGATTCGATCAGCCGCATTGATCGGACTTTGTGCGTCGACTTCTGATTCATGATTCGATCAATCAAAGCCTTGAGCTCCCTGATCACCTCGATTCGTCGCTTGGCTTTTGTTTTTCCCAGCAGAACCCAGATTTGGTCTTCCCGAACATCACACTCATCGATGAGTCGAGTGTCTGTCACTCGCTGACCGGTCAAATAGGCCGAATCCATGACGTCACACAGACCGGCGTCCGCCTTGTCATGCACACGCTTGAATAGTTCGTCCTCGACGTAGATATCCCGGCCCTTCTCCTTGTTGCCCTTGATTCCTGAGCAAGGATTGGCCAGCGGTGTGTAGCCCCTTATCCCGGGCGTAGTTCCAGATAGCGCTCAACAGCGCTTTTTCCCGATTTGCGCGGGTGGCCGCTGTAGCGGCTGACTTTGAAGGGAGAGGAAGGTATCGTCCGTCCCGAACACGCTGAAGCTGCGATGTGGTCTTGCGATCTACGTCACTCAATATTAAGGATTGATCTTGTGCCGAACGCTGTGATTGTTAAGAGAAAGGTATTGTTCGGCGACTGTGATCCGGAGGGGATAGTCTATACACCTAGGTTTTCGTACTTCGTTGTTGAGGCTGTTCATGATGCACTTACAGTGTGGCTTTCCGGTCCCGGATTAAGAACCCTGTTGGGCTTTAATCTACTGCCTCCAGCAAGGGCTTTCTCGCTAGAGTTTCTTCGTCCGGTCACTTGGGATGAAGAACTCTCGATGAAAGTAAGTGTTTCCAATGTTGGGCTTCACTCATTCACATTTCTAGTCGAGGGTCATGTAGCGCCAGATGTCATAGCATTTACTTCTAGTCTTACACACGTTTGCATCTCGCCGGTTACCAGGGAAGTTATTGAGGTTCCTGAGCAACTGAGGGCGCTACTTCTGTCTTGAGAGCTGTAGTAGCTTGGACAGGGCAAAGCGCATCGAGGTGTGGCATGCCGGCAATGAACAGCTTCGTCACTGTCGAGCGCTCAACCTTCAGCGCTTCAGCGATTTTGTTTTCCATGGGCATTACCTGTCCTTGTCGCTATAGCGGCTGACTTTGAAGGGGGGGCAATTGTTTTTTTGACTTAGAGTCAGCTCGCCCCCCCCGCATCAACGATGCTGGGTAAGCCGGCGACGCGGACAGCTATATCAATCGGTTGAAAGGGCAGGGCCTTATGGAAAGCAACGTCATGGAGTTTTTTAGGCGCTATCGGTACTTGTTGCTGTCGTTGATGGTGGCTGCTTCGTTCGCGAACGCTTTTGTACGTTTTTCTGGGGATTGGCGTAATTTCTTTGGGGCGTTATTCGTGCATGGATGGTTCATCCAGGCAGTATTTGCTTACTTCCGAGGAGGCTGGGTCGGCATTGGGCCGGGCGGATTGCCCAAGGATGGGAACCCCATGGGCAGGGCAGCGTTAGCCGCAACGGCGTTCGCGTTTTACCTTTTGATGTTCACCTACAGTGGATACAGTCGCGATGAGTCGGTCCATGAAAGAAAAGCTTCTGACTGGACGATGCCTACTCGAGAAGAGTTCAGGCGAGCGCCAGAGCATTAGCCAACTCGTGTGAGCAAAGGTTACTCACCTTGAAGTCTCCCTCGTTCGTAAATTTCTCCACGCCCAATGCTGCGTCCTTCGCCGCTGCCTTCTCGCACTTGCGGCGCTGTTTGAGCGCCTCCGCCGTCGGCTCTTGCTGTTCCTCGGCCATGGCCAACCTCTACAATTCCGGTGTGTGCGCCCATTCGTTAGCGCCCTGATTGCCTGGCGTTTGCTTTTGGGTACTGGGGACGGCGTGAAAAAGCCTGATGCCTCTGGGCCAGATTGTCTGGTAGTAGAGTGGTGGTACCGTCTGCGCAGTCATCCTGGAGCCCGTTAGATGCCTCGTCAAAGTCCAACTCATCTCATCGCAACACCTCTAGCCGCGCCAAGTACTGAAAACCCGGGTACTCATCCACCTATTTGGCATCAAGGCCCGGACTTACCGATCATTGGCAGCGCTGGTTGGGCCATTTGGGGTTTCTGCTTCATGTTGCTTTGGTCGTTGCCGGGCTTAGGGCTGACGATATTGCTCCTCCTCGGGTTCGAAGCGATGCAAGGTGAATCCCGCAGCGATGGGTCGAGTTTCACGTTGTCGTTGCTCATCCAACTCCTGCTTGTTTCTGTTGTGCTAATGGGGCTGGTCTTCGCGTGGATGTTCTCTGCGCCTAAAGTTCTGGCTTTCACGTTCGATGAAAACCAGCAGCTGCTTACCCTCACTATCACCCGTCGCGGCCGTATGCCCACCGAAGTGCAGGTGCCATTCAGCGACATTAGTTGCATCACCCCTTACGTGTTCGCCAGTTATGACCGCGATGGCCATTTTAGCGTCGTGTGTCAGGGACCGAAGAACAAGCAGTTCGTTTATCGATTGGCTGAGGGTACTTCTCTGGAGGAAATGGAGTTTCATGCTGCGTGGCTGCGAGGAATAATTGGCTCACGGATGCACGGAATAGTGAATCAGGACAAATGAATGGCTACGTCGCTTGATACCGGGCTATGCGGCGCACGCACTGGTGCCCAAGTTGATCTTTGGCTTGCATGATGTCACCACTGGATTCCGCTTTATCCATATCAAAGTCATAGCGGGGAAAGGTATCGTTGCCACCTCAGATAGGGAGGTGCGCTGTGGTCGTACACGGAGTTGAATACACGTTTTTTACCGCCTCACACGTGACAAAGGGGCATGACGGCTTGGGGATTGAGTGCTGGCGCGGCAACGATATGGTCTTTGAGATATTCAGGAATGACGAAACGCTGCGTTTTGAGGTGAGCCTGTTCGAGCAGGATGTCCCTCTGGAATTGCTTGAGTACGCTATCCCGACTGCTCGCGAAAGCCTGGGCGAATATGCGCCGTAGAACCTCTCCTTGCCGCTATGGCAGGGGGAGGGTTATTGCGTCTACGCTGCAATCCCTTGAGACAGCCAGATGAATCATCAAAGACCAGCTAACGACTTAGCAACACCTCCTGGCGAGCCAAGCACTGCCCACCCGCCTATTTGGTATTACGGCCCTGAAATACCCATTATCGGCAGCAATGGCATGGGTGTTTTTGGTTTCTCTCTTGCGCTGATTCTGCTTTTACCCGCCTACGGGCTGGCGACGTTCCTTTTCACCGGGCCGGATGTCATACAGGGTGTGCAGCCTAGCTATGGCGATAGCCTCACGGCGTCATCCTTCATTCTGTTAATGCTGGCCATTGCAGTATTCATGGGTGCGTTCTTTGCCTGGATTGTCTCTGAGCCTCAAGTGCAGGCTTTCACGTTCGACGAAAACCAGCAGCTACTGACCCTTACGATCACTCGTCGTGGCCGAAAAACCACTGAAGTGCGCGTGCCATTTAGCCAAATCATTTCCATCCGTCCTTACGTGCTCGCAACGTTTGATCACGATGGCCATTTTCTCGTCGTTTATCGCGGGGCGAAGGGCAAGCTGTTCGAATATCGATTAGCTGATGGTACTTCTCTGGAGCAAATGGAATTTCATGGTGCGTGGTTGCGAGGAATGATAGGAGAGCGGATGCGCGAGTTGATAAATCTCGACAAATGAAAGTAGCCATTAAATTCAACTACTAAACGCTGTGATTCAACTCGACTGCGCAGCTAATTATTGGATTTCAGTACGCACTCTAAATCCGGTCTGAGCGAGCCTTGTCCAGGCGGTGGGTGCTACGAGTGCGCTTCACTCAAACGAGCAGGCCCATGATAAAGCACGGTATTTATGATGGGAACGAAGGCTTTCAGCTCTGGAACTACATGGTGTGCGAGAAAGTCGAGCAGGGCCGGGAGGCCTGGCGGCTCAACGTTTAAGTGAAGCGGGGCGGCTAAGTGGCGGTGCCGGTTGTCGCGGGTGATCGCCCCTTTCCTGACGGTGGTCTGGCACAGCTTGCCGGGCGAGAGAGCTGTCCCGATACCGGACTAAGAGCTGTCCTGCGTTACTGGGTGCAGCGAGTAGTGTGGATTATGCGGAACTAAAGTCGGCAATACCGTCTACCTTTCAAGGGGGTATTCCCTTTCAGAGAAGACGGTCATGTTTAAATCTCGTTCTCTTGTAGCTGCTGTTACCTGTCTTGCTTTGGCCGTAGGCTCAGTGACGGCCCTGGCCGATCCTGGCAACGGGAAAGGCCAAGGAAGTGGGAAGGGCAACTCCCAAGGCGGCCAAGGCGGCCAAGGCCATGGCCACCAGGGCAACAAGGGGAAAGGTTCCAGCGCAGATGATTGGGATAGCGGGCCCAGCATTGACCGGGGCGGAGTACTGGGCGTGGTCGGTGGCTACCGTGACTATTGGCGCCCAGGTCCTTCACTACCGCCTGGGATACAAAAGAACCTAGCTAGAGGAAAATCTCTTCCTCCAGGCATTGCAAAAAAGCTGGATGGTCGCCTGTTGGGCAGGTTGCCCCACTACGACGGCTATGAATGGCAACAAGCGGGCACTGACCTGGTACTTGTCGCAATTGCTTCCGGCATCATTTACGAAGTTCTCAACGGAGCCTTTGATTGAGCTGCTCTGGGATCAATGATCTCGTCGCCCGGGTCGCGCCTCAACTCGCTTAAGCTTTGAGATGGAAATAGGCTTAGTTGCGCAGAGCGTTTTGGCTCTGTACGTGCTGTGCTGTGGAGTAAAATTAGCGCCTCACTCATTTGGATAGAGACAGATGCGAATGGAAGCGTTAGCTACTTTTTCTACTAAGAATTTCAAGCCAACAGGCCTGAGCCCAACCCCTGAGATTACTACCTCCCTGCCCGTGTCTATCAGCACCATGGAGAAATGCTACTCGGGTGCTATCGACGGTGTTTCCTCAACAGTTTTTACTGCGGCGTTCGACCAGACGACTAGGACGGGCAGTTACATCGCAATTGAAAGCTTCAAAGGTGCGGTGAATGGGAAAGAGGGCGCCTTCAACTTCATCCACTCCGCCTCCACTACAGGCACTGATCGGGCAGATGAGTTTTTCTGCATAGTCGGAGGCAGCGGTATAGGCGATTTGAGAGGGATATCGGGGTCAGGAGGGATCAGAATCGACATCGATGGCACGCACCATATTTGGTTGAATTACCAAATCGAATAGGTCAGAAATAGTTTCGGGTAGTGCCGTGAGGGCATCGTTGCTCTGATTACTGCATCGGATTAGGTGTGTTCACCGGCCGCTTACGGTGTACCAGTCTATGGGGGCTGGTTTCCACGGACATAAAATAGGCCCCCGATCCGCTCCCCTTTCTAGAGCCAACGCCTAACCCGGCTGCAGTATTGCGTGAAGTCTCTCCCGAAAAGACTGGCAAGGGCTCGTTCCTCCGGCCCGATCTGGAAGAGGTTCATGTAAATCACGAAGCCCAGCACGCCCAGGAGTGCCGGCGGCCAGGCAAGGAAGATTGACCAGGCTATTAGAACTGTGGCGAAGCCTAAGTACATTGGGTTGCGTGTGAGTTTGTAGACACCGGAGCTGACTAGGGCCGAAGCAGTTTCCGGCTTGAGTGGATTGACTGTGGTGCGGGCGTGGCGGAAGGAAAGCACGCCGGCTAGACAAATAGCTACGCCTGCCAGCAACACCACCAGCGCCAGGCTAATGCGCCACCCGATAGTCAGCTCCAGGGCTCCCGGTAAGTGTCGAGCAGCAAACCACATCAGCAGACCGAACAGGGCAGCAACCAGCGGCGGAGGGATACGGTTGTCCATGATGAGTCCCTATTAAATGCGAATTTGCGGCCAGAGTGAGGGTTATAGCCACTATAGGGTCAAGCACCATGAGCATGATTGAGACTGCGGGGCGGGGCAGCCTGTATCACCGAGATCAAAACAGTGAACATCCGTTACGAGAATCACTGAATCGTCCTGGGTTTCTTGGGTAGTGGGCAATCGCTTTTGGCCGATAGCAGACGTTTGCGAGCGTCTGCCATCGGCCAGGAGCAGTCACTCCGAACCATCAGTCTCGGTTGCACCCTCTCAGCATCTATCGAAAAGCCTTTCTAGCGCTCTTCCTGACTCTCTAGCCAGCGTCCATAAAGGTTGGGGAATTTTTCGCGCACCCAATACACAAAGGCCTCGACCTGCGGCGCCAGGTGCGAGCGGCTGGGGTATAGCACCGATACGGGTCTTGGATGCGGACGATAGGCACGCAACACCTCCACCAATGTGCCGTCGGTTAGAAATCGGTCCAGAGTAATGCCTGGAGCCTGAAGTATGCCGAAGCCCGCGACGCCACATTCGACATAGGCATTTGACTCGTTGACAGTGATGCCCTGGCGACTGATGTGGGAATGCTCACGTCCTCCATCCATAAATTGCCAAGCCAGCGGGCGCTGGTTCTGTCCGGAGAGAAAGGTCACGCCGCGATGTGCGCTTAGATCCTCCAAGGTTTTGGGCTCGCCGTATTCTTTTAGGTATCGCGGCGCTGCGCAGGTGACCATTGTGGCCATACCGATACGACGGGCGACGAGGCTTGAACTTGGTAACTCGCCGATTCTCAGCGCACAGTCCACACCTTCTGCGACCAGATCGACGGTTCTATCGGTGACTCCCAAGGCCAGCTCGATTGCAGGATAGCGGGTTGAAAACTCTCGCAAGCTCTCGATCAACCCAGGCTGCGAAAGCGCGGTAGGGATATCAACCCGTAGTCGGCCACGCAAGGTTGAACCAGGAGAAGAGAACATCGCCGTGGCATCAGCAACCTCACCAAGAATCGTTTTAACACGCTCGTAGAATTGCTCTCCTTCTGAGGTGAGTCTGACCGTACGAGTTGTGCGCTGGAACAACCGAACTCCAAGAGAGGTTTCCAATTCCTGTATCGCGCGGGTTACTTGCGGGCGGCCGATCTGAATGTCATCCGCCGCACGGGTAAAACTGCCAAGTTCGGCCAACCGGGCAAAAACTTGCATGGACTGGAGCAGTTCCATTACGTCTTCTCACTTAGTATTTTTGTTGCCGATTTATAGCGAGCTCCTAGTCTGATTGTTGCATTATTAAATAACAATGCTTTGCCTGCCCGGGTATTTATTGAACGGCCCGGAATGGGAAGAATGTCGCCAGTAGGTCACCCTCACTGGAGATAGACACATGAAAGCATGGCTTTTGAACGATTTCGGTCTCAATAACCTGACACTCGGCGAAACAGTTACGCCCGCTCCCAAGGCCGGCGAGTTGCTGGTAAAAATCGGCGCGGTTTCCTTGAATTTTCGCGATAAGGCCATCGTCGATGGCTTCTACGAACCGCATCTGGTACCCAGGCCACTGATCCCGGTCAGCGATGCATCGGGCACTGTAGTCGCCGTGGGCGAAGGCGTAAGCCGATTCAAGATGGGCGATCGCGTCAACTCGCACCTCTACTCGCGCTGGATTGATGGTGAGCCGGGGCCGGACGAACCTGCCTACTGCTTCGGCATGCCGCTGCCAGGTGGTTTGGCCGAGTACATGATCATTCACGAAGAAAGCGCTGTTCGTGCACCAGACAACATGTCCGACGAAGAAGCTTCGACGCTGCCGATTGCAGCGCTGACCGCATGGTATTCGCTGGTCGACTATGGCCAGATCCAACCGGGTCAGACCGTTTTGGTGCAAGGCACCGGTGGCGTATCGATTTTCACCGTGCAGTTGGCCACCGCGCTCGGCGCCAGGGTAATCGTTACCTCCAGCAGCGACGCCAATCTAGAGAAGGTGAAAAAGCTTGGCGCAGTGGCTGGTGTGAACTACCGGACCTTCCCGCACTGGGAAGAGGAAGTTCTGAAACTCACCGACGGCAAAGGCGTAGACCTGCTACTGGATGTAGCCGGTGGTGAGGGCTTGAACCAGTCCATCCTCGCAACCAAGGCTGCCGGTAAGATCGCACAAATCGGCTTTCTGACCGGTCAGACCACCACGCTGAGTCTGATGCCGTTAATCTTCCGCCAGACAACTATTCGTGGTATCGCAGTGGCGCCTCGTTCGTCGTTCGATCGCATGAACGAATTCCTGAACGAACACTCGATCCGCCCAGTTATCGATCAAACCTATTCGTTCGACGACGTCCACCAGGCGTTCGAGCATCTAGCCCGAGGCGCATTCGGGAAAGTGGTTATCAAGGTTTCCTAACACGTCAGGTCAAGCCATACGGCGGTGCCCCGGTATGTCGCCTGATTACCTAATTCGGGTGTACAGATCGCGTTGATCGCCTTTCTGGTCTCGGACGGTTGAATCCACAGCCAAGAGCAGTCACGGAGTGTCAAGCCAGAGGGAATTCAATTCGATTGGCATTGTCGGTCACGCGTAGCCTGGTTAAATCTTGAATTGCCTTAACAGACCTTCAAGGCGATGGCCTATGGCGTAGAGCTCATCGACGGTTTTCACGCCGTTTTGGGTCTGGTCCGCGACGCTTTCAATCGCGCGAGCAATTTGATGGACGCTACGGTTGATTTCTTCGGCCACTGAGGTCTGCTCCTGCGCGGCACTGGCAATGTGCGCGTTCATCGTATTGATGGTAACGATCAGTTCGACCGCTTTGCCCAACGACTGGCCAGCCTGCTCAGCGTGCAGGCTGGCGCCATTGCCCGCTTCGCCGGAGTGGCTCATCGCGGTGACGACCTTGGTCGTGGCCTGGTTAAGCCGCTCGATCATGGCTTGAATTTCCTGGGTGCTTAGCTGCGTCCTGCTTGCCAATGCGCGTACTTCATCGGCGACCACTGCAAACCCGCGCCCCGCGTCCCCGGCCCGTGCCGCTTCGATAGCCGCATTGAGTGCCAGCAGGTTGGTCTGCTCGGCGATTGAGCGGATGACATCCAGCACCGTGACAATGCCTTCTACATCGCCTTGCAGACTTTTTAACGACACGCCGCCCGTGGACAGGTCAGCGGTCAGCGCGTCCAGGCGGGCGATGCTTTCATTGACGACCTGCCTGGCATGCTGGGCCTGCTGATCGGTTTCGGCTGCTGCATCTGAAGCACTCTGGGCACTGACGGCCACCTCATGCGCCGCGGAGGACATTTGATTGATTGCTGCGGCGACCTGGTCGGTTTCCTGGCGTTGTTGCGCCATGACGTGATCGATGCATTTGCTCTGTTCCGCGACTTGGGTGACCGACTCATTCAGCTCCCGGGCCATGCTAATGATCTGGCTGACCAGCCCGTGAATCTTGTCGGCAAACGCATTGAACGACACCGCCACCTGTCCGAACTCATCGCGACTGGTGGGTAAGCGTCGCGTCAGGTCGCCTTCACCCGCCGCGATTTCATCGAGGTGCTCGCGAATTCGCGAGAGGGGGGTCAGGCTTTTTTTCACCAATAACAACCCGAGCACGCCGATGATTCCCAGCGCGATCAGGGCTATGACGGCTGTCCCATAGACGAGGCTGCGCACACGCTGATGGATTTCTCCTCGCACCTGGGCCACCTGGTTTTCGATGGTGTCGAGGTTAATGGCCGTCACCACCACCATGTCCCAGGCCGGCAGGTAAAGACTGTAGGCCAGTTTTGGAACAACTTTATCGGTGTTGATCAGGGCTCCGGAATAATTGACGAAGTGGCTGCCGTTCTTCGCTGCGGCAACCATTTCCCGATTCAGGTAAATCCCGTTTTTGTCTTTGCGGTCACTCATATTGGTGCCGACGCCTTCGCTGCTGTCGCCACGAAACAGGCGCACGACCTGACTGTCGTAACCGATAAAATAGCCGTCGTCGCCGAACTTCATTTTGGACAGTCGCGCTATAGCCCGCTCACGTGTTGCCTTGTCTCCTGCCTCAGCCTGCGCATACAGTTCCGCGACAGAGGTTTGCGCAAGCGTGGCGTAGTCTTTCAAGCGTTCCCGGCTTTCATCGAGCAAGCGCTCGCGGGTCACCGTGACTTCGCGCTCGGCGCTCGACAGCAGGGTGGCGCTTGTTGTCAGTGCCAGCACCGAGGACAACAGCACCACGGGGGCCAGCACCAGGATCAGTACTTTGTTCTTGAACAGCATGTAGGGGCTTCCTCACCTGAACCTGTAGGAAAGCGGCCGCAAGGGCCGCAATCGTCGTCTTACCAGAGGGCGATGTCATAGGTGAGGTAGAGGCGATTGCTGTCGCGCCCTCGGGAGAACTCAGAGCGGTAGACATAGTTGCGCATGCGCACACCCAGCCCCTTGAGCGTGCCGGCCTGGACAACGTAGGCCAGCTCAGCATCACGCTCCCATTCCTTAATTGTGGTTGTGGACTTGCCGTCATTGCCGCTCAGGTAGCGCGTAGAGAAGGTCAGGCCGGGCACGCCGACGGTGGCGAAGTTGTAGCCGTAATTGAGCATCCAGGTCTTTTCGTCTTCCTCGATGAACTTGCCAATGCCGGCATTGCTGAACGAGTACACGGTCGCGCCACTGATGTAGGGCAAACCGGCGTCGCCACGCAGGCTCTGGTAGCCCCCGCCGACGGTGTGGCCCGCGATCGCGTAGGACAATTGGCCGCTGAGCATGTCGTTATCGATTTTACCTGCGTAGGCAGAGCCGCTATCCACGCTGGTGAAATAACGCAGGTCAGCGGTCAGCACCCCGCCGGCCAGCGGCAGGTCGTGCTGGATGCCGGCGAAGTTCTGCCGGTAAAAGTTCTCCAGTTCCCCGTAGAAATAACTCAAACGGGTGTTTTTCCCCCATTTGTACTCGGCCCCTGCATAGTTGAAGTCCCCCGATTTCCCGCCGCTGTAGCCGTCAGGCACGATCGGCACGCTGTCGGTGGAGTCGCGTAATTTGAAACGGTCCAGGTGCCCGCCGGTGACGGTCAGATTTTCAATGTCGTTGCTGCTGATCTGAGTGCCCTGGTAGGTCTGGGGCAGCAGGCGTGCATCGTTGTAAATCAGTACCGGCGTTTTGGGCAGCAGGGTGCCGTACTTGAGGGTGGTTTTGGCGAACCTCGCTTTGGCGGTGGCGCCGGCGCTGGCAAATTCGCCGGCTGCGCGGCCATCGTCATGAACCGGCATCAGCCCGGTACCGCTGCGACCGCGTCCTGAGTCAAGCTTTACGCCATACAACCCCAGAGCATCGACGCCGAAGCCGAGAGTGCCAGCGGTGAATCCGGACTGATAGTCCAGCAAGAATCCCTGGGCCCATTCAGTGCGCTCGCTTTTCGCCGTTCTGGCCGCTCGTGCACTCAAGCCGTGCTCGTCGCGAAAATTCTCGTTGAAATACACATTGCGCAGTTGCAGTTTGAGTGTGCTGTCATCAATAAAGCCTTCGGCACTGGCGCCGGCGAATGGCACCAGACCGAACACGCAAAACAGGGCCCGACGGGTATACACAGGGTTCATGGCAAATGTCTCATTGTTGTTTTTTGGAGTGCAGGGCAGCACGCGCCCCGAGGGGAGGCGCGTTGAAAGGCAGCAGGGAGGTGAGTCAGGTAAACAGGCTGATGGCCCCGGTCAGCAAGGCCAGCGCGGTGACGACCAAGGAGGTCAGCACCGCCCATTTGACGGTGGCTTTCTGGAAATCGCCGATGTCGCGGTCGACCATACCGACCAACAACAGGGTCGAGGCAACCAACGGGCTCATCAGGTGCACGGGCTGCCCCAGGATCGAGGCCCGCGCGATTTCTACCGGATCGATGCCGTAAGCCGCTGCGGCATTGGCCAGGATCGGCACCACACCAAAGTAGTAGGCGTCATTGGAAAGGACGAAGGTCAGCGGCATGCTGGTGATCGCAACCACCAATGGAAACAAGTGGCCCCAAGACGGCGGGATCCAGTCGACCAGGGTTTGGGCCAGGGCATCGACCATTTTGGTGCCGGAAAAAATCCCAGCAAAAATCCCGGCGGCAAACACCAGTAGCACGACAGTCATGGCATTGCCCGAGTGCGCCAGGATGCGTTCTTTCTGAATATCCAATTGCGGGTAGTTGATCATCAGCGCGAGCACAAAACCGATCAGGAACAGGATCGCGGAATGCATCAGCCCCATCACCAGGGCCGCCATCACCGCGATAACCAGAACCAGGTTGACGTAGGCCAGTTTCGGACGCTTGTGGGGGGTGTCCTCAAGAATCGCGTTGATGTAGCAGTTGCCGCCACCGCTTTGCAGTTGCACGTTGCCGATACGCTTGCGCTCGGCTCGCCCCAGTATGAAGGCCGTGAAGACCACCCACATGGCGCCGCCGATCATGGTCGGCAGCAACGGCACGAAGTATTCGCCGGCATCCAGGCCCAGCGCGGCGATGGCCCGCGTGGCGGGGCCGCCCCAAGGTGTCATGCCGCTCATGATGCTCAGCGACAGCATGGAGATGGTCGCCAGGATCATCGGGTTCATGCCGATACGCTTATACAGCGGCAGCATCGCCGCGCAGGTAATCATGTAGGTGGTGGTGCCGTCGCCGTCGAGTGCGACCAGCAAAGACAGGAGTGCGGTGCCCACCGCGATTTTCATTGGGTCACCATTGACCCGCTTGAGGATCTTGCGGATCAGCGGATCGAACAAGCCTGCGTCGATCATCAGGCCGAAGAACAGGATCGCAAACAGCAGCAATGCGGCAGACGGTGCGACCATCTTCAGGCCGTCGAGCATCATTTTGCCGGTGGTGCCGCCGAAACCGCCAATCACCGCGAATACGATAGGTACAACGGTGAGCGCGACGATTGGCGACAAACGCTTCGTCATGATGAGGACGGTGAATACGACCACCATGGCCAGGCCAAGGAAAGCGAGCATAGGACGATTCTCTTGTTGTTATCGTAAGAATGGCTAACGCCGAGGCGCACGAGTCCTGACCCGCCTGGCTGCACAATGGCGCCTGGCGGGGAGGGGGTTCAGTTAAGTGAGGGGAAGCTGTTTGCGGCTTTCGCTAGATGCGTTTGGCGACCTTCAGGTCTTGCCAGGCTTTTCCGGTTGCAGGTTCGGGTTTTGCGTCGAGCACCCGGGACAGCGTTTCGCGGTGGCAGGCATTTTCAGACATCGAAATCACCACCGTCGCAACAGCGTTACTGGCCAGGCTGGTCAGGGCTCGCGCTTCAGACATGAAGCGGTCAACGCCGATCAGTAACGCCAGGCCGGCCAACGGGATGTCGTGAATGACCGTCAGTGTCGAGGCCAGTGCCACGAACCCGCTGCCGGTAACGCCGGCGGCGCCTTTGGAGGACAGCAGCATGATCGCCAGCATGGTGATGATTTGCGTCAGGCTCAGGTCAATATTGCAGGCCTGGGCAATGAAGATCGCTGCCAACGACAGGTAGATGGCCGTGCCGTCCAGGTTGAACGAATAGCCGGTGGGCAGTACCAGGCCCACGACCCCTTTTTTGCAGCCCAGTGCTTCGAGTTTCTCCAGCATTCGCGGCATGACAGGTTCCGTGGAGGAGGTCCCGAGTACCACCAGGAACTCTTCGCGAAAGTAGCGAAGCAGTTTCCACAGGCTGAAGCCGTTGGCGCGGCAGATGCTGCCCAATACTACGAACACGAAGAAGCCGCAGGCGATGTACAAGGTCATGATCAGCTTCGCCAGCGAGCCGAGCGATGTGATGCCGTACTGGCCGACGGTGAACGCCAGGGCCCCAAAAGCGCCGAACGGTGCAAAACGCATCAGGTAGCCGAAGATCTTGAACACCATGTGCGAGGCGGACTCAAGTAAGTCGAGTACCGGCTTGCCACGCTCGCCCAGTGATGACAAGGCAAAGCCGGACAGCACGGCGATAAACAGCACAGGCAGCACTTCTCCTTTACTGAAGGCTCCGATAAAGGTCTCGGGAATGATGTGCATGAAAAACTCCACAACCCCAAGCTTTGCGGCCGACTCCGTGTACTGGGCCAAGCCTTTGGTGCTCAGTTGGCTGGGATCGATGTTCATGCCAGCGCCCGGCTGGAACACATACACCGCCACTAGGCCAATGATCAGGCTGATCACCGTCAGTACGAAGAACAGCAACATGGTTTTGCTGAGGAGTCGGCCGAGTGAGCGTTTGTCACTCATCCCGGCGATGCCGGTGACGATGGTGCAGAACACCACGGGGGCAATCATCATCTTGATGAGCTTGATAAAGGCATCACCCAATGGTTTCAGCGCGATGGCCTGCTGGGCCCAGAAGTGTCCGACCACGATGCCCAGTACCACGGCGCAGAGAATCTGGAAGTAGAGCGATTTAACAACTTTCATGGCATCACCCATTTTTAGAATTGTGCGGATGCAAAAATGCCAACGACCGCCGGGGTTATCCGGCGAGACGCTGAGAGTCCGCGGCATAGACGAAGCCGGAGAAAAGCCTGCGGGCAGTGCGTACGACAGAAGCCTGGATTGTCTCACCGTTGACGCCGGTGTATGACAAAACGACATCGATTCCGCCGCTTGGGTGCTCGATACGCACCGCTTCAAGACGTGGTGTACTGATCCCGCCGAGCATCTGTGCGACGACGCTGCCTTCTGTCACGCACGCGGTGGCCAAACCAATCGAGCCGGTAATGGCGAGGGCGCGGTGGCAGCTATGTGGCATGAAGTAGCGAACCTGGATCGTACCGCCGGCTTTGGGGAGCGAGACCAGTACCGGCTTTGGAATCACTTTGTCGCCGACATCACCCAGGCCCATGGCCCGGCCCGCCTGAAGCCGCAATGACTCAAGGCGCTGCAGGAAGTCCTTATCGGCGTCCAGTTCTGCGGGACTTTCATCGCCACGCTTGCCCAGTTGGCTGGCCTCGATCAGCACCATAGGCATTGCCATGTCGATGCAGGTCACCGAAACACCATCGATGACGTCTTGCGTATTGCCGGTAGGGAAGAGCTTGCCGGTCTTGCTGCCGGCCGCATCGAGGAACGTCAGTTGTACTGGAGCGGCGGTACCCGGCACGCCGTCGATGGCGGTGTCGCCCTCGTAACTGACCTTGGCATTGGGTGTGTACACGTCGGAATTGACAAAGGTTCCTGTGTTTACGTTGCGAATGCGGACACGGGTGCGGCCCGGGGTGCCTTTGACCAGGCCCTGCTCGATAGCGAAGGGGCCGACGGCGCACAGCATGTTGCCGCAGTTGGGCGCGCTGTCGACCCGGCGTTGCGAAACCATCACTTGGACGAACAGGTAGTCAACATCCGCGTCCGGGTGCAGCGAAGGGCTGACAATCGCAACCTTGCTGGTTTGCGGGCTGCCACCACCGATCCCGTCGATTTCCAGCTCGTGGCCGGAGCCCATCAGGTTGAGTAGCAGTTCATCACGGGCCTCAATGGCTGCCGGCAAATCCCAGTCGAGAAAAACCGGGCCTTTGGAGGTGCCACCGCGCATCAGCACACAGGGAATTCTTTGCATGAGACTGACTCTTGTTGATCAATCGAGGTAATTAATGCTCTGGAGGCAAGAGTCTCAAGCTTTCAAAAATGTTTCCAATGCAAAGATTGACGTGATTATTGCGTTTTACGAATGATAAATTTGCGTTAAATTGCTGCCCGACTTCTTCTGCTGATGAGGCAAGACATGGACTATGAGCTCAACGATATTCGATCTTTCGTGAAAATCGCCGAACTAGGCAGCTTCCACGAAGCCGCCGATGCCTTGCACTTGTCTCAGCCTGCGCTCAGCCGCCGCATCAAAAAACTCGAGGAAGGGTTGGGCACCGCATTGCTCGACCGCACCACGCGCAAGGTCAGCCTGACGAGCGTCGGCCGCGATTTCCTGCCTAAGGCACGTCGCTTACTGGATGACTTCGATGAGTCGATTCTCAATATCCGCGAACTTGCCGAGCGGCAGATTGGCCGAGTGACCCTGGCGTGTATCCCTACGGCCGCGTTCTATTTCTTGCCTTCGGTGATTCGCCTGTACAACGAGCGCTACCCCCAGATTCGCATCCGCCTACTGGACTTGAGTGCCAACGAGGGGCTTGAAGCGGTGTTGCGAGGGGAAGCTGATTTCGGGATCAATATGATGAGTGGGCAGCATCCGGACATCGAGTTCGTGCCCTTGGTCATCGAGCCGTTTGTGTTGGCCTGCCGACGTGATCATGAGTTGGCTGGACGCACGTCGGTCACCTGGTCTGAGTTGAGCGACTACCGCCTTATCGGGGTTGGGCGCCTGAGCGGCAACCGCATGCTGCTGGATCACGCCTTGTCCGGCTTGAGCTGGCGCCCACAGTGGTTTTACGAGGTTCAACACCTCTCGACCTCCCTGGGTTTGGTGGAAGCCGGGTTGGGCGTCTCGGCCATGCCAAGCCTGGCCATGCCGGCACAGGATCATCCCACCTTGGTCAGCGTGCCCTTGGTCGAGCCGGTGGTGAACCGTTCTTTGGGCCTCGTCTACCGCCGCGGGGCATCGCTTTCGCCGGCGGCGGAGAAGTTCGTCTCGATCCTGCTTGAGCAATGGCCGCAATGAGCCGGCGATAATCTACTTCAATAAAACCAGCGACACGTGATTGAGTGAACATCACATCCGGGAGCTGTTTCCGACGAATCTTGATCCCGATTTGTCTGATCTGGATATCAGACTCTGTACGAAAACTGGCTGATCGACACTCGGCGACTTTTCGTATGGGCGCACATTTACACAACAGCACTTATGTAACCCGACACTACGCCGATACCTTGCAACGGCACGCAAGTACGCAAACAGCACTGACTCCATAGAACGCAGGAACCCGAACAATGTGGGAACACATCTGGCGCAGCATCCATTCCCCTGGCTATTTCCCCAACGTAATGGACTGGATGATCAATATTCTCCTCAACCCTTTCATGGTGATTATGTGCCTGATGGTCGGAGCGCTGGCCGGTAGGTGGTGGAGAGCCGCCCCCTATGGCAGCCTCATTTGTTATGTGGTGTTCCTGAGCCGCTCGCCCTTCTATGGGTGGGGGAGCATTTTCCCCGAAGCCGGCTTGCCCGCGATGTTGATCGATGGCGCACTGCTGGCCCTCCTTGGCTTCTATTTGAAAGGCGTACTCAGAACCCGCTCAGAAGCAAAGCCCGAAGGCCATTGGTTGCGCTGGCTTTATCAAAGCCTGAAGGTCGTCATGCTGACTGTCGTGGTGATGTTCTGGGTACTCGTCGTGCTGTTTATCCTGACCTTCACCATCTCTGTCGCTACCCAGCCTTCAGTGGCGCACTGATCGACATTGCCGTGGCGATCTGAGTGGCGTTGGGGCTTTTTTCAGCCTGCTTGCAGACCTCCGGGGGCCAGGCGCACCCATTCGGCCTGGCGGCTCGGTTTCGCGACGATGGCATCGCGCAAGTTGGCCATCGGTATACCGCTTATTGCTGGACACCATAGTGGGCGCGCACTGCACCTGGTCATGGCATTCAGTCAATCAGGCGAGTTACCAGGGGGAGGACGTGCCTAGCGCCCCTGAGATAGAGCCCCATCCAAGTCATTGAATTTAAGCGCTGTGTGCTTTTTGCTTACGCCTGACGGCGGCAATCTCCTCTTCAGCGGCACGAACAATCCGCCTTGAACACCCATTGAAATGCTCAATACTTCGCAGCGCCATCTGGCACTTTGTACACACCCAACGAGGGATGCGAGTATGACGATCAAGGAAGAACTGAACCAACCCCAAAGTCATTCGATTGAACTTGACGACCTGAACAGCGAGCAAGGAAATGCCCGCGCCATTTTGACATCCAACTTTGCCGGCAGCTTCGATCAGTTCCCGACTAAGCGCGGCGGTTATGCGATCGACAGTTACCTGCTGGATTACAGCGCGCCCAAACAAGGCTGCTGGGTCGATGGCATTACCGTCTACGGCGACATCTTTATCGGCAAGCAGAATTGGGGCACTTACACTCGCCCGGTCTTTGCCTACCTGCAGTACATGGACACCATTTCCATTCCGCAGCAGGTGACACAGACTCGCAGCTACCAGTTGACTAAGGGGCACACCAAAACATTCACGACCAGTGTCACTGCCAAATACAGCGTTGGAGGCAGTATCGGCATCGTCAACGTCGGGTCGGATATCTCCGTTGGATTTAGCAGCAGTGAGTCCTGGTCTACTACGCAGACGTTCAGCGAAAGCACTCAACTGACGGGGCCTGGCACCTTCATCGTCTATCAGGTTGTTCTTGTTTACGCGCACAACGCCACTTCGGCGGGCAGGCAGAATGGTAATGCGTTCGCCTACAACAAAACCCAGACGGTGGGCTCGCGCCTGGACCTGTACTACCTGTCGGCCATCACTCAGAACAGTACGGTCATTGTCGAGTCCAGCAAGGCCATCGCGCCGCTGGATTGGGATACTGTCCAGCGCAATGTACTGATGGAGAACTACAACCCAGCCAGCAATAGCGGGCACTTTAGTTTCGACTGGAGCGCCTACAACGATCCTCATCGTCGTTACTGATCTATTCTGACGCGTTGTTCGATGGCCCCTTGTGATGAGGGGCTGTCGTGCGCGGGATCTTTTTTGCTCTGCCTGCCTAATTATTTTTCTTATTCCAAGCGTTCTGAGCCATCAGATTGGCCAAGGCCTGGCGGCGTTTTCGTTGCTGAATGCGGGCTATGTGGCGCATGAGGTGGAATGGCTATTTAGGGACAACGATGTCGGTCTACTCAGTTACCATCCCTTGTTTCGCGCAGATGCTGCGAGCGTTGTTCTTCTGTTTTGTCTAAGGGCGAAGCACTGCTCTAGAGCGTGGTTACGACCCGAAAATTTTGCTTGAATCTCGACTCGCACCTAAAAAAGCCCGCGATCGAGGCGGGCTTCAAGTACTGACTTTTAGAGGCAGACGGACTTGTCTATCTGAAAGACCGCAATCGGTGAGTTGCTGGAGTCGTTGAAGGTGTAATAAACCGACAGTCCTGACTTCACGAAAGTCCCTAGCCCTTTTTCAGCGCAGGATACAGACGCCGCAATGGCTTTTCTTTCCTTCGTAAATGCATCGGCATCCACGTCGTTTTTCGAGACAGTGGTGAGCGTGTATGAGATCCGCATGATCCCATCTTTGTAGGTTACTGAATCGAGGCGATTTGATTCATCGAGCATCTTTGGGGCCCCGGCATTCATGATCAGCGCGGTCCCTCTAAGCTGGCGTTCTTGCTCTTGTTTTTTCTCTTCCGGAGCAGACTGTGCATGCCACACCTGGGCCAGGACAAAGAGTAGAGTCGCTGCCGAAAAAAGAATGATTAATCCGCGGTACTGCTTCAACTGAGAGATCCATATCAAAATGCCATCATCTATTTGACCATGGCACCGCCAGCATCTCAAGTTGGAGGAATGCCGGTTAGGTCTACGGCGCCGAAAGTGGCTGTCAGTTGAAATGATGGCTAATTGCAATTACGCTCGCGCTCTTTTAAAGGAGTCATTCGATGTTTCCAAGATATTTCCGTTGGATTTCGGTGCTGGGCATTCTTGCCGCAGTTGTAGTCTTCATAATCGCCAGCCTGCAGATAGTGACCGGCTCGGCGCCAGCAACAGACCTGATACGGCCCAGCATTGCCGCTATCGCATTTGGCTGGGCTTTCACCCAGTCAACCAAGGTCTGATCTAGACCACCGACTGTATTGGCAGAGCCATGTTTGAGCTCGCACAGCGTTCATTGCTTAAGTCCCGCGTCACGTTGTCGCTAATTACAATGACGTTGTGGAACAGCTCAAGCAGGCGACCACCTGTTCGTCGAACCCGGGTGGCGTCAAGTCGATACGCTACGGCTTCTAATAGTTGCAGCACGGCGCTGCCCGAGATGAGCTACAGCGAAAGCGGAAGTCGATTCAGGGGGGAAGAGGAACAGTGACTCTGGGGTTCTTGCGTTGCCCCCGCAGTGCTACAGTCCCGCCAAATCAAGATGAGGGAGCGGTATGCGAATTATGAGGCTCGGACTGGCGCAATGGCTAACGGCAATGGGTCTTGGCGCAGTTCTAACGGTTAGTAATCTACAGGCTCAGACGACGCCGCAGGCCACGCAGGAAATAAACGGCTTGCTGAGTTTTGTTGAGCGCAGCGATTGTTTGTTCGTACGCAATGGGACCGAATATCCAGCACCGCAAGCACGGCAGCATCTCGAGAAAAAGCTGAGTTATCTCGAAAACAAAAATATGGTGAGCAGTGCCGAGGACTTCATCAATCTCGCCGCCAGCAAAAGCAGCATCAGTGGAAAAGCTTATGAGGTGCGATGCCCTTCAGGGACGCAACCTGCAAGTACTTGGCTACAGACCGAACTGCAGCGCTTACGCCAACCTCAGTAGTTGCAGCGCAAATAGCCCAGCCTCCTTGGCAAGGGCGGTAATGCTGAATTTGCGGTCGTTCCACGTAGTGAGTTTCAGAATTTTCTGATTTCCACCGCTGCGACGCCTCGTTATGGTTCCTGCGCTCTCCCGGCCCATAACTTGCCTACTGCCTATGGTTCAACGTTGCAGGGCCGGGCGAGCTTCTCAAATGAGCTGAGCAGCAATACTGACTGCGATGCGCTCCGATGTTGACGATAAGTGCAGCTGGCTGGTTCAGGTAACCTTTTGGTCTTACTTATCATTTCGCTCCATCGCTGGCCGTTACCTGCAATCCGCGCCTCTATAAATTGGATCTGCCTCGCGCTTGCCGTCGAGAACGGCAGGGCACTGCCTTTAAATGCCAACGTGAATTGACGCACAATAATGCCCGTCTCTAAGGCAGACGCTCGATCGCGTCGTCACAACTAAGGATGGTGACCATGAATTACAAACATCTGCTGCCTGTAATCCTGTTGACCGGCTGTGTTTCGCAACCCAATCACCATGGGGTCAATTGGGGGGAGGGCGCTTGCCCTAAACCGGCCCCGGAAAGCATCTCAGCCACCCATCATTTGGTGATTGAGGACGGTAAAACGTTGAAGTGCCAAATCCGCCCTTATGTCTGGAACATGGCGTGCCAAGGGATTGTCGACAGCGAGAGTGACGGCGTTGTTTGCCAGGATGGCGCAGGGAACCAAATGATTTTCCTGTTTGATAACAATGGAATGCTGACTAATCATCGCAGCCTGAAGGCCGGTCGGGGGACCTAGATAGCGGGTGCTGGCGCTCGGGCCTTGGTAAGACTGCCGCCAGCGTTTTAATCGCAAAACCTCTATGTCCAAGCAAACTCAACCCTGTGTGACGGGCATAGAGGATCTCCGCCGGCTGGCGTGAGTTGTTGCGGTGGATGATATGCTTCGCGGCTTATCAAACAAGGAGCGTAATGATGGCCAGTGAAAAACCTGCAGCCTTTCAGGAGTGGTTCACCGCCAAACGTCGGCGTCGAGTTGGCGGCGTTTTACTTGTCGCGTGGATCGTCGGGCTGGTTGTGCATCCAAGTACTAACTGGATCTACTTAATGATTCCCGGGATCCTATTTTTCTTCAGTGCCTGGCCGGCTGAAGTTCACGATAAGCGTTGAGGCGTTCGAGGGCTGCGAGCAGCGGGCGATCTGTGGCGGCACTCAGAACCTCGACTGCCATTTTTTGATAGGCGTGTTTTCGCAATCGAACTGAAGTCATCGAACAAAAATATCCGAATCGTAGGCTGTGCCGGGATCGTCGCAGGCGCGGCCATGATTGCCTGATTGCGGGTCCTGGCTTCATCGGGTACCCCTGGCTTTGCGTCATCAGCGTACGCGCAATCAAACTCGAGACGCCTCGTTCCAGAGCGTTTGAATGTTCAATCGGTATTCAAAATGGCATACATTTCAAAGTTGCCAGGGCGTCCGCGCACCATACGAAACGCTCTCAGTTTTCCTTCGTATTGGAATCCACACTTCACAAGAACCTGGGCTGAACCACGGTTGGTTTCAAGAACGGTGCCTTGCACCCGTACAAAGCCGTACTCCGTGAATGCCCATTGCGTAACAGACGAGCAGACGGCGCTCGCAATGCCTTTCCCCCAGTACGCAGGCGCTAGATCATAAGCAATTTCCGCGCTTCGGTTTGCTTCAGAAATGCTGTGGAACCCTATGGTCCCGATCAAATCACCACTGGCTTGATTGATGATTGCCAGTCGTCTTATTGAAGTGGGGTGTGTCGACTCTATCTCGTCAAACAGAGGAAGAAGATCTTCCTCGGAGCGCAAATTCCAACTGGTATGTTGAGTCACCTCCCTGTTTGAAAGGTAGGCGTACCAGGCTGTTATATCCGTTTGCTCCAGTTGCCGGAGAGAGATATTCAGAAAGTCCACTGTGGGCGCTGTTGGAATCCTCATGCTGGGTAACCGATCCTTAGTTTGAGTGGAAACGTATTCTATGTGGTTCTTGGTCACGACCTGAGTTCGGGAGCTGCAACTGGCCGCGATTGAAATCCGGATGCCACGTGCTGAGTTCGGTATCTGAAACTCATTTCAGTTGCAGCTGGCTCTCAGGCACGCTGGCGTCGAACTGCACCCGCGCGTTCACCGCCGAACAGCAGGCCTGGGGTATTTTTCTTCATCGCAGCACTCCAATGGCCAAGGGTTTTCCGGGCGGTCTATCCGTAAGGGTTACAACCATCAGCTATTCCTGGCGCTGCTCCTGCTGGCACTGCTCGGAACCAGGGCCTGAAATGGACAGGCCGATGCTGATAGGGTCGACATCGCGCCTGCCCACCGTCAGTACGGCCTCAGACGCACCTTCCAGGCTCGCTCCCCGGGATGCCAGCCACTGGGATACTAAAACCTGCTGGCGCTCGTCATCGACGGTTTGGTCGATGGCAACCGAAGGCGGGCCATATCGCTGGGCGAGTAACCGGGTGAGTTCTTCGAATCGGGTGCGGATAGCCGAGTCCTGCGTATCTCCAGGGATCTCGACCGCCGTGTAGATTTCGCAGAGGCCGGCCTCTTTAGCAAATTTGAGGGACAACGCTTCAAATCCGGCAATAGGCCTTGGTGGTCGTTCGACCAGCAGAATGTTGCGGCGAGTATTGCTACCCAACACCTGGGTGACGGCCCGGGCCTGCTCGATGGTCATTCCCATCTGCAGGCCGAAAGGCCCGTTGTAGGTTGCCGCCGGCTCCTGTTTGCAGCCGGTCATGGCCAGGGTGAGCAGCGGCAGCAGAATCAGGGGCAACGTGTATTTGTTCATGGGAATTCCTCTTTCCAATGGCAGGTTAGCCGTTGCTTGGCCGGGCCAACCCGGCATTTTGCTTTGGACGTTGTACACGGCTACGTCAACCCTTGCTCGACACACTCCTTTGTTCCCTCGCTCAGGCAAGGCTTGAATGAGGGACTGGTTGCGAGTATTGCTTGGCGTCAAGCAAAGGCAGGGAGCAGGCAGTGATCACTATTCGAGAAGCGACTACCGACGATATTCAAGCACTGAGTGATATTGGCAGAGAGACCTACCGCGAGCATTTTTCGGACATCTGGACTACCGCGGGGATGCATGACTTCCTGAATCAGGACTTCTCAATCGACGAACTTCAGCAGTCACTGCAGTTGCCCGCCGAGCATTGCTGGCTCTTGGCATCCGACGCAGAGGGCCGTGTTCTAGGCTTTGCAAAGGTCAACTGGTCTAAAACGATGCCAGTGTCTGCAGAGGTGGGCGCGGAACTGCAGAAAATCTACTTCCTGAAGTCTCAGGCGGGCAATGGCTATGGGAAGCAACTTCTGCAGGTCATTTGCCAGATGGCAAAAGAGCGTGACGAAGGCTGTATAGCGTTGGACGTGCTGAGGACCAATGCCAATGCGCAGCGCTTTTATGAACGCTTCGGATTCGAGGCGGTGGGCGAAATACCCTTCAGTACCGACAAGGCTGAAATCGGAATGGTGGTGATGCGCCGCGACCTTTCCCGGTAGCGTCGAGCATTTCCTGGCCTTGGTTGGGCAGTCGTCATGAAAGCCGCCACGCGGGTACGCCGCTGGCGGCTTTTTATTGGATTCAACGTGAGGAATAGGGCAGGAGGATGAAACGCCAGTCATGGGCCTACGGGCAGGGCTCAACCATGGGCAATGAGCTGCTGCTGATAGCCGCCATTATCGACCGGTGCAGGGTATCGGCTTTCATCGATCAGTGAGCGCAACTGCTGTGAGTGACTGGATTGCCTGAAGGCGACCTGACATTCGGCCGCGTCGAAAAAGCGTCGCAGGTAAGGCAGGGCCAAATGGAGCACGGTTGGCTCGATTTTCAATGAGGCGGTCACGATGTCCAGTTGATCGGTCAGATCACGATATAGATCAATGACCAGGAAACTTTGCTTATCAGCGCAAGGGTAAATATGCACGTCACCCGCGCCAGCAGGCGTGTCGTCGAAGTAGGTATCGTAAAGCTCGGTAATGTTCAGTGAGATTCCCGCGGCATTCAAAGCGGCCGACAGATCGGCGTTGGGGATGTGCTTGTCTTCGATCCATGTGACCAGGTCGGGCATTGAGACGCAGATGTCGAACTCATTGGCACAGATGATGGGTGTCATTGAAGGCAGATCCTCGCGGTGAAAGCCGGTAATCGTAACACCTTGAGAGAAGCGCTCTTTTGCCAATCACGTCGACGGGGTTATTGGGTCGGGCTTGTGCTGCGTGCTCAAGGTAACGTCAGTCTCAATCGGTAATCCATTGCCATCTGACGGTCCGAGGGGGCGGGGGGGTCGCTCAATGCGGCCGCGACTCCATAGGTTTGCCCACAGCTCATCTGTTAGTGTGTGCACGCTTTTCTCGATCTGCTCATAGCCTGATGTCCGTCGGCTCTCACAAGGAATTTCGCGCATGGCTGCGTCCAATAAATGGCTGATGTCGTCGCTGGCTTATTACCTCGATTTTTTCACCGCGCCTTTGTTTGTCTTGCTGGCGCTGTACCTCGGGCCCTTTCATGTTGGCCAGGCGCTAGTCGGCCTGCTGGCCTGGTCGCTGGTCGAGTATTGGGTGCACCGCTCCCTGTTTCACTCGCTGTACCGCCGCGAGCACTGGACGCACCATGTCGACGTCCTGGCTTACATCGGGGTGTCCAGCTGGAAAACCAGTTCGGTGTACGCGCTGCTTTTGCTGCTTGCGTGGTGGACGGACTTGACGTCAGTGTTTGCCGGGGTGGTGGTGGGTTACTTCTGCTACATCTCGTTGCATTACGTGATGCACCGTCCGGAGCATTGGGCCTACCGCTTTATTTCAGGGTTGGTGGCCAATCATGACCTGCATCACCGCAAGGGCATCGAGAAAAACTTCGGGGTGTCCTCGCCGCTCTGGGACCACGTGTTCCGCACCTATATACAGCTCGATGCGCTGCCATCCAATGGGGAGCGCACGCAGTCTTGAGCGTGATCCCCGTTGTGGCAGCCAGCCGGGAATGATGGGCCGTCAGCAGTTGAACACCGGCGCGTAGCGTTCTTCGCGTTTCTTGAAGTGGATGGGCGCCATGGGGATTTTCTCGCCGTTGATGAAAAGGTCGGGGAAGGTCAGGGTGAAGTCGTCCATGTCGCCTTTGCCCAGGGGTGTTCCCTTCCACCCACTGTGGAATTGTTTTCGCGGATCAAAGCCGGTTTTCAGCTGTTCGATACTGACTTGATAGCGTTGCCCGGTCGCCAGCGTCACCGTGACTTGCGGCGATGCAGCGCTGAGCCACAGTGCGGGTGGGGTCTGTCTGTAGGCCGCTCTGCGTTGCTCCGGGGTGTTGAGGTTGCGCAAGTAGGGAGGCGTGTACAGGCGCCCAAACAGGCGCAGCTCAGTGTCGGTCGAACGTTGCTTGCCAGGCCAGCTTGAGGTTCCTGGCGGCGCCACATAGACCAATAGGTGCACCCAATTGAGCTCCTCCGATAGTGGGGCAAAGCTCATCGCTGCCTTGGGTCCCGGGCAGGTGCGTGACAGCAGCGCGTTTTGGCCCAGGGTCGATTCCGGATGTAAGTAAGGCCCCGTGCTGCATCCGGCAAGCAGTGCAAGCAGCGGATACAGGATGTACTTCTTCATAAGGGCAACTCCATTTGCTGTAGGCGACGTTACTTTGGAACGCGCGGGATTATTGCACGTGTCGGCGACAGCGTTATTCCTATGCCTAAGGTTTCAGGTGGGCGGGCCCCAGGCATTTCGAGGGTTGAGGAACGCCTGCCGGGCCGCAATCAGTGATAGGTTTGAGCACGTTGGTCAGTGGCTCCGGGCCGAAAACCGATGAATCCCATCTCAGGAAAAGGGTGAGGCCGTTGAAATTAAAGTTCAGCCACGTGGATGTTCTGGTCAAGGATCTTGAGGAAGCCTGCCGGTATTACGCTCGAGTCTTTAGCGCAAGGATTTCAAAGACCCTCGACTGGCAGCGTGGCGACCTGCACGTGCGTTTTGCGATTGTGATGTTTGGAACGGAGCGCCTTATGCTCGTGCAGCCGTTTACCGGCAATCTCAAGGTGCTGATGGACGCTAACGGCGAAGGCATGATCTACCGCCATTGTTATTCCACGCCCGACATCGAGGCAGCCTACGACGAGTTGGTCGAGGAAGGAGTCCAGCCGGAAGATGAAAACGGCCATCCGCTGTCTCGCGATAATCTGCAGTCACCCAGTGGTACACGCATCATCTGGTTGCCGAAACGCTTTGGGCATTTTTCCATTGAGTTGCTTGAGGAGAAGGAACTGGAGGCATTTATCAAGGACGCGTTTGCCGAGGAGGCATGAGGCGTAACCGCCTACTCATGCCCGTCCAGGGTGCCCCAGGTGCCGTGTTACCCCATCGTGATCAGCATTATGGCCAGGTTCACCACGATGCCCAGGATCACCCAGCCCGCGGCGATCAGTACCTCGTAAGGCTGGCGTGACGGTGTGACGCTGGCGAGCAGTGCTCCCACCAGCACGCCAGGGAAGCTGAACAGGTAGAACAGCCATGCCATGGACTCGGTGGCCCAGCTGTCGAAAAGGTACAAGTACAGCGCCATCGTCAGCGCGACGCCACCGAGCACAGCCCGAGACGCCTTGAACAGCATGGCCATCGCCAGCACTGCCGCCTGGGGTAACCAATAGCCTGCGAAATTACTCCAGAAGTACGGACCTTGTGCGCTGATCCAGAGTGCAACGGCCAGGCCCAGCGCAACGCCGATTACAGCGATCGAGAGGCGAGGGGATACTGGGTTGGTGTTTTCTGCTGATTTCATTCCTTTGACCCAAGTGACTACCCAGTGACTCTGTAAGCCCTTGCCTGTGCCAAACAAGGGCGACTGCCTGAGGCCACAGCGTATCGAGCTGCCAGCCTCGAGGGTTTATTACCCGGCCCAGGTGGCTTGCCAGGCCTTGTATTCCTCGACAGTGGCGGGCGAGTTCAGGCGGCTGAGATTGGCCAGTTCGACGGCGGGATCCGGGTCGTCATCCGACACCGCGAATACCAGCAGGAAGTCCTCGCCGAAGCCGGAGAAAACCCCTTGGTTGCGCAAGTTCTCCAGGGCCTGGACGCAGGTCTGGTACAGCTGGTCGCGGAAAGCATCGAAGCCGGGGTCGTCCTCGATATCCAGGGTGTGTTCCCGCAGTCGGGTGCAGATCTGGCCGATTTCCTGATCGGCGCCCTGGCCTTCGAAACACCACTCTGCCGGGGAGAATTTGTAGTAGGCCTGGTCATCGGGGTTTTCGGCCTGATGCCGCTGCTGGTGGCTCCGGGTATTGCTGGCGATGCAGGCGGTCATGGCCCCGCAATCGCTGTAGAGGGCGAAGCTGCACAGTGTTTCTTCGGGATGGGCGTTGGCGATCTGGAGCAGCGCCAGCCTCGAGGCGGACTCGAGGTCGGCCTGCAATTGGGTAAAATCAAACTCACTCATGGGCGCGGGATCTCCTTATGGGCGGCCAATAAAAAACGCCGCCCATGGTAATTCAACGGCCGGTCATTGCTCGAACGAATGGTGCAATGTTTTGCTCATGGGGACGCAGTCCAAGGAGATACCGAGTGGCGACTCATAGGTCGCGATCTGCTCTCCCGCGTAGCCACAGTGTCGGTAAAACGGCGCGGCGTTGAGCGTCGACTCCAGGCTGACCTGGCGCAGGTGCTGCTCCCGGGCAAGTTGCTCCAGGTGCGCCAGCATCTGCCGGCCTACGCCCAGGCCCATGAACGTTGGCCTGATAAAAATGGCATCCACCTTGCCGGTCTGCAGATCGATCATCCCGGTACCGACGATCTGCTGCTCAATGCTTGCCAACTGGTAGTGGCGCTCGACCATGGCGGCATAGGCGGGGGTAGGGCTGTCGCTGGTCCAGACACGGATCTGCTCGGGGCTATACACCCTTGAGCAGCCGGCTCTTATGGCCTCAACCCGGATGTCCCAGCAGGCCTGGGCATCCGCTTCCCTGGCGGGTCTGAATGTGAGCATGGCGTTTCTCCTTGAAGCCAGCAGGACCCGGAAACCAAAAGGCCCCGTCCATCGCTGGCGGGGCCTTTTTGGTCATACGTCAACAGCGCTGCGTATGCCCTCACGACCCGCCGAAGGCGGTCATGTACGGGCGCATCATGGCGGTGTGGCGAATGTTGTTCATCGGCGGATCCTGGGGGTGTGTTGCCGATAAGTCAATGTCGGTGCTAGGCGGCGACCCTCATCGCACTGTGCGGGATCAGCTGACTTGGCCGCCGCTTTCTGCGATATCGGCCTGGGTGTTCCAGGCACTCAAAGTGGCGATTCGCAGGCCTTCGACCAGTGTTTCCAGAGCCAGTGAAGGTTGCCCGGGTGCACTGCGCGCAACCTGTTCGGGCAGGTAGGGCACGTGGATAAACCCGCTGCGGACCCCTGAACCGGCCAGGGCGTGCTGCAGGCTGTAGAACACCTTGTTGCAGACAAAGGTGCCGGCGGTCTGCGACACCGCCGCAGGAATCCCGGCTTCGCGCAGGGCCTTGACCATGGCCTTGATCGGCAGCGTGCTGAAGTACGCCGCCGGGCCACCAGCCTCGACCGCGGTGTCTATCGGCTGATAGGCCAGGTTATCCGGGATACGCGCATCGTTGAGGTTGATCGCCACGCGCTCGATGGACAGCTCGCTGCGACCCGAGGCCAGGCCGGTGGCGATGACCATCTTCGGGCTGTGCTCGGCGAGCAGTTCATTCAAGCGTGTACCCGAGGTGACAAATGCACAGGGCAACTGGCGGGCGATGATTCGTACGCCATCGCACAGGTCGGTGCCGTCCAGGCGGCGCACGGCCTCCCAGGATGGGTTGATGGTGTCTTGGTCGAAGGGTTCGAAACCCGTCAGCAGCACAGTACGCATCATTGCCTCACATCAGCAGGTAAAGAAGAACGATATTGACCAGCAGCATCATCAGCGCGGTCGGCAGTTGGGCCTTGATAACGGCGTTCTTGTCGGGCAGTTCGAGCAGGGCCGCCGGCACGATATTGAAGTTGGCCGCCATCGGCGTCATCAGCGTGCCGCAGTAGCCGGAGAACATGCCGATCGCCGCCATCACCGCGGGGTTGGCACCGTACACGCCCACCAGTACCGGCACTCCGACACCGCCGGTCATGACCGGGAACGCCGCAAAACCGTTGCCCATGATCACCGTGAACAGCGCCATACCCAGCACGTAGACCATCACCGCGACCAAACGGAAGTCCAGGTTGATATAGGTGGTGGCCACGTGCGCCACGGCATTGCCGACGCCGGCGTCATTGAACAGCAACCCGAGCATCGCCAGCATCTGCGGCAAGACCATGGTCCAGCCCAGCGCTTCGGTCAGGCGCCGCGATTCGCGCAAGGCTTGCAACGGCGTGTCCCGGGTCAGCCAGCAGGCCAGCGCCAGGGCGATCAGGCAGCCCACGCCCAGGGAGACAAAGGTTGTGTTTTTCGGGTCAAGCAGCGGTACGCCGCCAATCTCGTAGTGTTTGAGCAGTACCGAGCCGATTACCGTGGTCAGCGGAATCGCCAGCGCAGGGATGAACAGCTTGTGCCCCAGGCGTCCGGCGCTGGCTCGTGCCGCCTTGACATGCAACTCGGCGTGAGCGCCGCGGCCCACGCCACCCAGGCCGGCGATCAGCGCCATCAGCACCACCCCGGCGCCTATCACGACCGTGGGCAGGCGCTCGCCAATCAGGAAGACCATGGCGAACAACAGCCAGAACAGGCCGCTGGACCAACGCTTGGGATGGCTGCGGTCAACCAGGATCATGCCCGCGGTAATCAGCAGCAGCACCCCGGCCAGCCAGTACAGGTACTCAATGGAAATGATCATGCTGCGGTCTCCACTGGGGAGGCATGGCGGTCAGTGGACGACAGTTTGCGGCTCAGCATGCGGTCGAATCGGTGCAGGCGTATCGCGTGAATGATGAAGGCGCAAATCGCCGTGGGAATGCCCCAGAAGGCGATATGCAGTGGCTCGACATCAATCCCCGAACCCAGCAGGAAGGTGTGCATCAACGCAATCGCGCCGAAGGCAACAAAGATGTCCTCGCCAAAAAACAGCCCCACGTTATCGGTGGCGGCGCACATGGCCAGGACCTTGTGACGCAGCACTTGCGGCAGCGGGCCATAGCGTTTTTCCGCAGCGCCTTCCGCCATGGGGGCCAGTAACGGGCGGACCATTTGCGGGTGACCGCCAAGGCTGGTCAGACCCATGGCGGCCGTGCTTTCGCGAACAAACAGGTAAATGATCAGCAGGCGCCCGACGGTGGCCCGTTCGAAGCGGGCGATCCAGTTCTGCGCGTGCAGGCGCAAGCCATGGCGTTCAAGCAGGCCGATGACGGCCAGGGGCAATAACAGGATCAGTTGCAGGGCGCGGGTTTCCATGAAGCCGTCGCCCATGGCGGCGAGGATTTTCTCCAGGGAAAAGTCAGCGGCAACACCCGTGGCAATCGCGGCGGCGGTCACCACCAGCAGCGGATTGAAGCGCAGGACGAAGCCGACCACGATGACGAGCACGCCTATCAGCGGCCATAAATTCACAACAGTTTGCATGGAGTGGAGGTCCTTAGCAGCGTGCCGCGGCGCCAGAACAGCCGGAAGTGAAGAAGACCTCAGCAGTCTGGTTCGCTTCCTGAGCTTGGCGTGCAGCCCGACTCGGTTTTTTATTATTTGACCTGGAAGGTCGAGCGTCAGTGGCCCGCATCATTGCGGCTCGGGGGGGAGGCGTCCAACAAATAAACTTGTTGCTGCACAACAAGAAAGTTTATGAGCGTGTGACGCCCGCAGAGGCGAGCGATGGCGGGTACCGGCACGCAAGAAGCGGGCTAAACAAGCGGAGTTTGGAGCCCACGGGCAGCGCTGCAACAACGCTAACAGCGGCACTGTCAGCGTTGAGCGCGCACCGAGTACTCGGCGTCGGAGGCTGTCACTCGACATGGCATACCAGATTCAATTTTTTTCCCGCAAAGCGCCTGACGCGTCTTTTTTGTGTCACTTCCCGGGCGCGGGTATTGGATGCATGAAGGAAAGATTCGGCAAATAGCGGACGGTTGGCGTGTGCACTTTTTTGGGGCGTTTTTTTACGGCAGGGCCCTCCCTTTGCTGCCTTGGAGAGAGGGCTGTTATTGGCAGGTGTTTTATTGAACTTCAGCCACCGTTTCAGCCCCTTAAACGTGCGCCAAAACAGGGCGATTATTAATCCCTGCAAACCGTACACCTTTAAAAACATGTGGTTATTTAAGGACTTAGGTGATTTTAATTCCGACGAAAGGCGTCAAATATCTTGTTACATCTGTCGCTGATAAGATAAGATTGCGTCGCGTTCACCTACCACGGTTTATGCATTTTTAATCCCAAGTTTCCATCAGCTACTTGGGATTTTTTTTGCCTGAAATTTAGTCGCAGTCACTGTTTCACCTTCATAGTTGTGCAGGTTATGGGTTGTCTCGATGAACAGGTTTTATCGACCAGCACTGCAAACTTTTCCCCTCCGGCGCATACCTTTCGGCATGAACTTAACCCTGCCTCGAACGTCCGATAGGGACGATCAATTTTCCAGGGTTCAGCCCATGCTTTCTCCATGTTTCAGGTCCGCTGCTTTGCTGGTGTTTCTGGCCTCGCCCTTGCTCAGCCACGCAGCAACGGATGACCTCGATCAGGCCGACGACTCTCAAGAGCAGGCCGCTCAAAGTACGGTTGCTCGCTACCAGTGCGAAGGCGGAATGCGCATTGAGGCGGCTTATCTGAATCTGCCCAATGGCGACTCATTCGCCACGCTTGAATACAAAGGGCATCTGATTCCCATGCACATCAGCCAGTCCGGCTCCGGCGCGTTGTATGTGGCCGACGACGAACAGAACAGTTATCGCTGGCACACCAAGGGTGACCGCGGCATGTTGTCGTTTATGGCTGCCGACCACACTGCCGAAGAAGAATCCATCCTGAAGGACTGCAAGGAGCTGCCTGGTCTGGAATGAGGCAGGTCGAGGCTTACGTCAGTCCAGCCCCGGGTCTTTTGAGCAGGCAAAAAAAAGCCCGCGGGAGAGCGGGCGAACGTCGTTTCTTGAATGAGCAGGCGGACTATAACCAGCGATGGTGCCGGGCACAGTGAAAGAAAATTCATCTTTGCCTGATCCACGGCAAGGTTGTGAGTCATTTCCTGTTCAAGGTGGCCTGCGGGGCCGGAGCATCCGCCGACAGATGTTCTACCCTGAACCGGGCTGGATCTGACCCTTTGCAGGAGAGCTGGGCATGACTGACGAGCATAAGAAACACCCTCAACAGCCGCAGGACCAGGATCAGGACCTCGTCGAGCACGATGAGCCGCCGCCACAGACCTGGAAGCACCCGGATGACGGCAAAAGCCTTTCGGAGCGCGATGAAGAGTGGCCCCTGAAGCCTTGAGACGTGCCCCGCCTACGAGCGGGGCTTTTTTATTGCCCACCCGCAGCGACGCCTCCGGGTGTCGATGGTTTTTTACGTGCGCTGGCGTATTTACGCCGGCGCGCAGGCTGGGCCACGGAGAACCGCATGATTTTGACCACCACCCACAGCATTGAAGGCCGGACGATTGCCGCCTACCTGGATATCGTCAGCGCCGAGTCGGTCCAGGGGATTAACGTCGTGCGCGATTTCTCTGCCGGCCTGCGCGACTTCTTCGGCGGCCGTTCACAGACCCTGGAGCGCGCCCTGAAAGAGGCGCGGGCCCAGGCCACCGAGGAAATCCGCCAGCGCGCCGAGGTGCTTCAGGCGGACGCGGTGGTTGGCCTGGATTACGAAATCAGCATGTCGTCAGGTCGCGGTCGGATGGTGGTGGTGTTTGTCACCGGCACCGCGGTCAAGCTCAGATAGACACCGCGGGCTCAGGGGTGAATCGGGGTACACAATTCCACCAGAGTCCCGTCCGGGCAGCGCAGATAAGACACCGTCTGCCCCCAGGGCTTGGCGCTGGGCGCCGAGAGTTCGCTGGCGCCCTGGGCCAGGGCCTTGGCATGAGCCGCAGGGACATCGTCGGTAACCAGCCCCAGTTCGATCCCCAGGGGCTGCGGCGAGGAGTGGGCGGCGACATGACCGCTGGCGAAATTCATGGCCGCCAGTTCATGGGCGGCGAAGGCCAGGGTGGTAGCGCCGCTCTCCAGTTCGCCATAGGTGCCGGACTCATGCAGGAACCGGCGGCTGAAACCGAAAGCCTGTTCGAAGAATGTCAACGAGGCAGCAACGTCGGGGACGTAGACGATGGTGTAACCGAATTTCATGGTTTAACGATCCTTGTTGGTGAGGGGCGGCGGAACATTATCATGTGGCCCGCCGCCGCGTGGTGTGTTGCTGCAAGACCGTATGACTGAAACAGGGGCTGCAACCGTAAGGCCGGGCAACGCATTCATGGCGTGACCTGGGTAAAGGCCCAGCCCTGGGTGGTCCATTGCAGTTGATGGCTGGGCGCCAGGGCCGCCAGAAAATCCTCATCGTGGGACGCCACCACCATCGCCCCGGGAAAGCCCCGCAGCGCCGCTTCGAAGGCCTGTATCGATTCCAGATCCAGGTGGTTGGTGGGCTCATCCAGCAGCAGGAGCCTGGCGGGAGTTGCGCTCCACAAGGCGACCGCCAGCGCCGCTTTCAAGCGTTCGCCACCGCTCAATTGGCCGCAAGGCTGGGTCACCCGCCGGGCATCGAGTTGCAACTGCGCCAGGCGACTGCGCAGTTCGCCTTCGTTTAACGGCGTATCGAGCAAGCCCAGGTGCTGGACAATCGAGCGCTCGGGGTCGAGCAGGGCCAGTTGCTGGTCGAGATAGGCCCCCGGGACCCCGACCCGGCACTCACCACTCAAAGGCTGAAGGTTGCCGGCGAGCATATTCAGCAGGGTCGATTTGCCGCAGCCGTTGGGCCCGCGAAGGGCAATCCGCAACGGCCCGCTGGCGCTGCAGGTGACGTAGCTTGAAGGTGCATTGGCGGGTAGCCACGGCAGTTGTGCGGCAGTCAGGCAGAACAGCTGCTGGCCGCCGGGCACTGCGCTTCCGGGCAGTGTGACCACGGTCGGGGTGTCTGGCAGCACCCGGGCGTAGGCCTGGCTGACCTGCTGGTCGAGCTCGGTTTTTTGCGCCTGATGGGCATGGCGCACGTGGCCCATGATGTCCTGCGCCGCACCTTTCATCTTCGCCCGCTCGAAGCGGGAAACATTAGCGGTGTCGGCATTTTTGCGGGCGCCGGCGGCGTGGCGCTGGATGCTGTCGTGTTCGTGCTGCAGGCGTTTGCGCTGCCGGCTGCGCTCGGTTCGTGCCTGCTCGAGGGCGGCCTGGGCTGCGTCACTTTCGGTCAGCCGCTGCTGCTGGAACACGGCATAGTTGCCGCCATAGACCCGGGCGCCCTGGGGCGTCAGCTCGACGATGCGCTGCATGTGGGCCAGCAGGTGGCGGTCATGGCTGATCACGATCAGGCCGCCACGCCACTGTTGCAGTTGTGCCAGCAGCCAGCGCCGGCCCTGGGCATCGAGGTGGTTGGTCGGCTCGTCCAGCACCAGCAGATCGGCCCCGCTCAGCAGGGCGCCGATCATGGCGACCCGGGCCAACTGGCCACCGCTGAGGTGGGCCGCCGCCGTGTCTGGCCCGATATCAACGAGGTCGGCAGCGTCCAGCTGGCGTCGCAGGCGTTCGGCCAAGTCCCAGCGTTCATCCAGTTGCTCCAGGTCCTCAAGGGAGGCGGTGCCAGCGCCCAATCGCTCAAGGGTGTCCAGGGCCTCGGCCAGTCCTGCGACCTGGGCGACGCTGCGGCCGGGTGCGATGTCCGGCTGCTGGGCGAGGTATTTGACCCGGGCGTTGCGATGGATGCTGCCGCTGGCAGGGGCAAGTTCGCCGGCAATCAAGCGTGCGAGCACGGATTTACCCACGCCATTGCGCCCGACCAGGCCGGTAGGCAGGGGGTTGAAACTGAGGTCGAGGGCTTCGAACAGGGTTTGGCCATTGGCCAATTGAAAACTCAGCTGGTGCAAAGAGACCAGCGCAGGCAGCCGTGTGACGTGAGTCATCAGCACCTCCAGAAAATGTCGAAAAAAGCCAACAAGCGCCGGGGCGGCTTGTTGCGAGTACATTTTGGAAGGCTTAGTTGTTCACGTCGGCAATCGTCCTGGAACGGGAGAGGGCGCACAGCCTAACGCGCAGCCCGGGCCTTTGACAACCCGGGTGTGCGTCAACGGGCGGCGACTTGATCCACCAGGTTTTCCAGAAACATCGCCAGGCCCACCTCTTCTGCCTTGAGCCCCTTGCGGTTCCTGGGCTTGGGCAGCTTGGCCAGTTCGCCGAGCAGAAAGCTGTCGAGCACGGCGGGGTGGATGTAGCACTTGCGGCACACGGCCGGGGTGTTGCCCAGTTGGCGGGAGACGCCTTTCACCATCTCGACGATGTGTTTTTTGGCCTCGGTTTCCGACTCCCATTGCAGTTCGCGCAGTACCGCCAGGGCCAGGGTGCTGCCGGCCCAGGTGCGGTAATCCTTGGCGGTGAAATCGGCGCCGGTCAGGGTTTGCAGGTAAGCGTTGACGTCCGAGGAACTGACACTGTGGCGCTCTCCGTTTTCGTCCAGGTACTGGAACAGGTTTTGCCCCGGCAGCTCCAGGCAGCGCTTGATGATGCGGGCCAGGCGTTGATCCTTGATGGTGATCTGATGCTCGATGCCGCTCTTGCCGCGGAACTGGAACAGGATCGCACTGCCTTTGACTGCAACGTGCCGGCTGCGCAGGGTGGTCAGGCCGTAGGAACGGTTGTCGCGGGCATATTGGCTGTTGCCGACGCGAATCAGCGTGGCGTCGAGCAAGGTGATGACGGTGGCCATGACCTTGTCCCGACTGAACCCGGGCGCCGCCAGCAGCGCCTCCAGTTGGCGGCGCAGTTTTGGCAGGGCGCCCCCGAATTCCAGCATGCGCGAGTATTTGTCGGCGTCGCGCACTTCGCGCCAGCGCGCGTGATAGCGGTACTGCTTGCGGCCCCGGGCATCACGGCCGGTGGCTTGCAGGTGGCCGCGCGGGTCGGCACAGATCCACACATCGCTGTAGGCCGGCGGTACGGCCAGGGCGTTGATGCGCTTGATCTCGTCCGTATCCTTAAGGCGTTGGCCATCGGCGTCGAAATAGCAGAATTTGCCGCGCAGCTTTTTGCGCCGGATACCGGGCTGGCTGTCATCGACGTAATGCAGGTCGGGTGGCAGGTCGACGGGCAGTGTGGTGTCGGGCATGGCAGTAATCCTTGGCAAAACGAGCGGGCCTGTATCGGATTGACCACGGCGTCCGGCAGTCGTGCCAAGGATTTTCGAGTGCCTCAGGCGAGGACCGCGACCGCCTTGATTTGCGCCCACAGCTGCTGGCCGGGGTGCAGCGCCAGGAGGTCGCGGGAGAAGCGGGTGATCCGTGCCAGCAACGGTGTACCAGCGGCATCAAGGCGCACCAGCACGTGAGCGCTGTTGTCGGCGGCGGTTTCCTGGCTGACCGTGACCGGCAGGCGATTGAGGATGCTGCTGTGTTCGCCGGCTTGCAGGCTGAGGCTGACGTCCCGTGCCTGCACCTTGAAGCGCAGGCTCTTGCCGATGGCCAGGGGCGCATGGGCCACGCGTATCGTCAGCTGGCTGCCGGGCAGTTGCAGGGTCACCAGTTGGTAGTTGGCATCGTAGTGGCTGACCCGGCCCTCGATCACCACGCCGGCGTCATCGCCCAGGGCCAGGGGCAGATCGAGCCGGGCCAGGGTGTCGCCGATGGGACCGCTGGCCAGGGCCTTGCCCTCGCTGAGCAACACGATATGGTCGGCCAGCCGCGCGACTTCGTCCTGGGAGTGGCTGACGTACAGCACCGGAATATCCAGTTCGTCATGCAGGCGTTCGAGGTAGGGCAGGATCTCGCTTTTGCGCTTGGCGTCCAGCGCCGCGAGGGGCTCGTCCATCAGCAACAGCCTGGGGCTGGTCAGCAGGGCGCGGGCGATGCCGATGCGCTGGCGCTCGCCGCCCGACAGGTTATGCGGGTGGCGTTCGAGCAGGTGGCCGATGCCCAGCAGGTCGGTGGCGTGGGCCATGTCGACTTTGCGTTGGGCGCGCGGAATGCGCCGCAGGCCGAATTCGAGGTTGGCTTGCACCGACAGGTGGGGAAACAGGCTGGCTTCCTGGAACACATAACCCAGGGAGCGCTTATGGGGCGGGACGAAGATCTTCCTGCGGCTGTCCTGCCACACTTCGTCGTTGATCTGTACCAGGCCTTGCCCGGCTTTTTCCAACCCGGCGATGCAGCGCAGGCAGGTGGTCTTGCCCGAGCCGGAATGGCCATACAGGGCGGTGACGCCACGCCCCGGAAGCTGCAGGTCGAGGTCCAGGGCAAAGTCCTGATAATCCAGGGTGAGGCTGACGCGAATCTCGGAACTCATGGGGTTCAACTCCAGCCGGCTTTGGTCTTGCGGCTGGAGTAGAGCGCCAGCAACACCAGGAACGAGAACACCAGCATGGCCCCTGCCAGCCAATGGGCCTGGGCGTATTCCATGGCTTCGACGTGATCGTAGATCTGCACCGAAACCACACGGGTCTTGTCCGGGATATTGCCGCCGATCATCAACACCACGCCGAACTCACCGACGGTGTGGGCGAAACCCAGGATCGACGCGGTGATGAACCCGGGTCGAGCCAGGGGCAGGACCACGCTGAAGAAGGTGTCCCACGGGTTGGCGCGCAAGGTCGCCGCGACTTCCAGCGGGCGGGTGCCGATGGCCGAGAATGCGTTTTGCAGCGGCTGGACCACAAACGGCATGGAGTAGATCACCGAACCTATCACCAGGCCGCTGAAACTGAAGGTCAGGGTGCCCAGCCCGAGGGACTGGGTGAGCTGGCCGATATAACCGTGGGGGCCAAGGGCCAGGAGCAGGTAAAAGCCGATCACCGTCGGTGGCAGCACCAGGGGCAGGGCCACCACCGCGCCGATCGGCCCGCGCCACCAGGAGCGGGTGCGCGACAGCCAGAGGGCGATCGGAGTGCCGATGACCAGCAGGATCAGGGTCGTCAGCGATGCCAGCTTCAGGGTCAGCCAGATCGCGGAAAAGTCGGCACTCGCCAGCGGCATTTAGAGTTGGTAACCGTAGGATTTGATGACGGCGGCGGCTTTCGCGCCCTTGAGGTAGTCAACCAGTGCCTTGGCGGCCGGGTTGTCCTTGCCTTTGTTGAGGATCACCGCGTCCTGTTTGATCGGGTCGTGCATCTCGGCCGGAACGATCCACGCCGAACCGCTGCTGACTTTACCGTCCTTGTAGATCTGCGACAGGGCGACAAACCCCAGCTCGGCGTTACCGGTGGACACGAACTGATAGGCCTGGGTGATGTTCTGGCCTTCAACGATCTTGCTCTTGACCTGGTCGGTCAGGCCGAGCTTGGCCAGGACCTGAGTGGCAGCCAGGCCATAAGGTGCGGCTTTCGGGTTGGCGATGGACAGGTGCTGGTACTGGTTGTCCTTGAGCACTTTGCCTTTGCTGTCGACATAACCTTCCTTGGCCGACCACAGGGCCAGGGTGCCGATGGCGTAGGTGAAGCGCGAGCCTTTGACGGTATCGCCTTCGGTTTCCAGCTTTTGCGGCGTGGTGTCGTCAGCCGACAGGAACACTTCGAACGGCGCGCCGTTCTTGATCTGGGTATAGAACTGCCCGGTGGCGCCGTAGGCTGCGACCAGTTTGTGTCCGGTGTCCTTTTCGAAGTCAGCGGCAATGGCCTGGATCGGCGCGGTGAAGTTGGCGGCGACGGCAACCTGCACTTCATCGGCCTGGGCCGAGCCGAAGGCAAACACGGCGAGGAGGGTGGCGAGGCAAGTCGGGGCAAAACCTGAGGCACGAATGGTCATGAAACGGCTCCGTTGAGGGCAAGTGCGCTGGGCAGTTTGTTGTTGGAAGTGGACTGCGCCGAAGCGAGGGGGGTAATCGCTGTATAGCGGAATATATAGCGAATCGCCGACGAACGGAACTCTGCTGCGGGATGGGGTGAACGGCGTGCCATCCCGCGGGCAATCGTGGTGTCGAACCCTCAGCGCCGGGCCAGCTGGGCCAGGGCTTGCTCAGCCAGGCGTCGGGTCAGTTCATGGGTGGATAACTCAACCCCCAGGCGCAGGGCCTGGCCTGACCAGAGGTTGGCGAAGTCGGCATCGTCCTTGGCGCGCAATGGCATCAAGGCGCCACCGGCCAGGGGGAACGCCGGAGCCAGCGGGTTGATCGGGCCGATTTCACGCATGATCCGGTTGACGATGCCCCGCGCCGGGCGGCCGGTGAACAGGTTGGTCAGCGCGGTCTGGCTCTCTTTGGCACTGCGCAGGGCCTGGTGATGGGCCGCGCTGATCTTGGCCTCCGGGGTAAACAGGTAGGCCGTGCCCATTTGCACCGCCGAGGCGCCCAGGGCAAACGCGGCCACAATGCCCCTGGCATCACCGATGCCACCGGCCGCGATCACCGGCAGCGTTACCGCGTCGACGATCTGCGGCACCAGGGCCATGGTCCCGACCTGGCTGTTGAGGTCGTCGCCGAGGAAAATCGCCCGGTGGCCGCCGGCTTCGTAGCCCATGGCGATGATCGCGTCGCAGCCATGCTGTTCGAGCCAGACGGCCTCATCGACAGTACTGGCCGACGACAGGATTTTCGCCCCGGTGGCCTTGACCCGCTCCAGCAGCGAGGGCTCCGGCAAGCCGAAGTGGAAGCTGACGATTTCCGGGCGCAGTTCCTCCACCAGCTCGCAACTCACGTGGTCGAAGGGCGCGCGGCTGCTGATCGGGGTGGGTGCGTCGAAGTCGGCGCCCAGTTCGCGGTAATAGGGTTGCAGCAGGTTTTTCCACTGGGCATCGCGCTCGGGATCGGGGGCAGGCGTCTGGTGGCAGAAGAAGTTCAGGTTCAGCGGGGCCTGGGTGGCCTGGCGAATGTTCTGCACTTCCTGGCGAATCTGTTCCGGGCTGAGCATGGCGCAGGGCAGGGAGCCCAGCGCGCCGGCCTGGGCCGCCGCGATAACCATGGCGGAGCCGGTGGCACCGGCCATCGGGGCTTGAATGATCGGCAGTTCGATCCCCAGCAAGTCAACAATTCGGGTGTCAGGCCATTGGCTCATGTGCAACTCCTCTGCGCAGTAAAAGTAATGACGACAGCGCCAGGGTTTGTAGCAGGAGTCACCTGGAAAAGGCCAGCCGACTTTATCGCCTGAAGGGTCAAAAGGCTGCCCAGGTCCCTGTAGAGCCCGACTGTAGCGGTTACTCCGGCAGCCAGCTTCAACGCCCCATGCCCGCCGCGGCGCACGCAGGCCAGCACCGGCATCATTAGTGCCTGGCGAACGGCCCTTTGCCTTGGCCGAGCGGGAGGTTGGTGCCTTGTGATTCAAGGTCGAAGTTCATTACCCTGCCACGGGCAATCAGAGCCACGGGCCATTCGGGAGACAGTCATGTTCAACGGCATTTTGATCGAGAAAGACGAGCAGGGTTATCGCGCCAATCTGCAGCAGATCAGCGAAGAGCAGTTGCCGCCGGGGGACGTGACGGTGCGTGTGGCCTACAGCACACTGAATTTCAAGGATGGCTTGGCCATTACCGGCAGCAGCCCGGTGGTGCGCAGCTTTCCCATGGTGCCGGGGATCGACCTGGCCGGCACGGTCGAAGCCAGCGCCCATCCCGACTACCAGGTGGGTGACGAGGTGCTGCTCAATGGCTGGGGTGTCGGCGAGGGGCATTGGGGCGGACTGGCACAGAAGGCCCGGCTTGACGGGAACTGGCTGATCCCCTTGCCCAAGGCCTTCAGCGCGGCCCAGTCCATGGCCATCGGCACCGCAGGTTACACGGCGATGCTCGCGATCCTCGCGCTGGAACGTCATGGCGTCACGCCGGATCAGGGCGAAGTGCTGGTCACCGGGGCCAATGGCGGGGTTGGCAGCTTTTCCATCGCCCTCCTGGCACGCCTGGGGTATCGGGTGGTGGCCTCAACCGGGCGTACTGCAGAACACGCCTACCTGCAGCAATTGGGGGCCAGTGACATCATCGACCGCGCCAGCCTTTCCCAACCTGGCAAACCCCTGGCCAAGGAGCGCTGGGCCGCGGTTATCGACTCGGTGGGCAGCCACACCCTGGCCAATGCCTGTGCTGCAACCCGGGCCAATGGCACGGTCGCGGCCTGTGGCCTGGCCCAGGGCATGGACTTCCCGGCATCGGTTGCGCCGTTTATCCTGCGCGGCGTGACCCTGGCGGGGATCAACAGCGTGACTCAGCCCAAAGCCTTGCGTGTTCTGGCCTGGGACCGTCTGGGTCAGGATCTTGACCCGGCGCTGCTGCCGCTGATCAGCCACGAAATCGGCTTGAGCGAAGCCATCGAGGCCGCACCGCGCTTACTGGCGGGCCAGTTGCGCGGTCGGGTGGTGGTGGACGTCAACCGCTGACCTGCTGGCCAATAATCAATTTCAATCAATACCTGAACAAGGAATAAGGCCCATGGATGTAAAAATGCGTGAGGTGTTGCCGTTCAGTGTTGCCGGTTTGCAGGTGCGAACCCTCAACGCCACTGAGCAACAGCCGGAGACGGCGCAGATCGGCCCGATGTGGGCGCGTTTTTTTATCGAAGGGCTGTTCGAAAAGATCGAACCTCGCGAGCCTGACTCCTTTGTTTATGGCGTGTACTCCGGGTATGAGTCCGATGCCACGGGAGCCTTTGATGTCACCGCCGGGGTTGAAGTGACCGGTGCGGCCGAGGGCTATCAGTCGGTGCAGGTCGAGGGTGGCCAATACCTGGTGTTCAGCGCCAAGGGGCCGCTGCCCGACAGCGTGATCCAGACCTGGGGCCTGGTCTGGGCCTACTTCGAAGACCGTCCCGAGTTGCGCCGCAAGTTCGCTACGGATTTCGAGGTCTATACCGGCCCGGACTCGGTTGCGGTCTATATCGGCGTTCATTCGACGGATGCAGCGGTCGCCAGCCACTGACAACAGGTCACGCCCCTGGCAATGCGTTAAAACGTGGTTGCCAGGGGGTTGCGCTGGAGGCGGTCGCAGCTAGTCGGGGCGTCAGCCCGCGTGGCGAAACGTCAGGTTGATCCGCTGCTCGCCCATTTGCTCATGGCGGCCAGCCTTGAGCGGCAGCACGCCATGGAAGCGCAACCGGTCGACGCCACCCCACACCACCACATCACCGTGCAGCAACGGGACCCGCAGTTGTCGGTCGCTACGTTGCTCGCCACCAAACAGGAACATCGCCGGCAGACCCAGGGAGACCGAGACGATGGGCGCACTGTAATCGCGTTCGTTCTTGTCCTGGTGCAACGACATCCTGGCCCCGGCGACATAACGGTTGATCAGGCAGGAGTCGGGGCTGAAGCCATCGAAACCCGCGGCCTGGGCCGCGGCCCGGGCCAGTTGCTCGAATACCCCGGGCATTGCCGGCCAGGGTTGGCCGGTCTGCGGGTCGAGGCGGGCGTAGCGATAACCACTGGGGTCGGTGGTCCAGCCCAGGTTGCCGCAACTGCTCAAGGCCACCGACATGGTGAAGCCGCCGGGAGTGACCATGCTGCGAAACGGCGCGGCGGCAAGTACCGACCTGAGGGCCGGCAGCAGGCGCTCGATCCAAGGCAAGGCGAACCCCCGCAGTACCCGGGACTGCTGGCCGATCTGTTCGGTGCGTGCGGGTTGTGCCAGATCAGTCTCGGTAAACAGGCCGAGACTGGGGAAGGAGTCGCTGCTGTGACTGCTCAAGGGACACTCCGAGGACATGCCGGCTCGGCGCCGTTTGAAGGGGACGTCGGACAGGGCGCGGGTGTTACAGGGCTTTACTCACGCTGACATCGCTGATCACGTCTTCGGACTGGCCATGTAACGCCAGCAAGGCCGCCAGGGCTTCTTCCTGGGTGCCGGTCTCGAGTTGGGCGAATTCGAAGCGACGCTCGCCGTTGAGCTTGTATTTGATGACGTACTTGGTCGTTTGAGCCACGGGCGTACCTGTCTTGGGTTGGCGAGGTGGGAGCGGAATCAGCGCAGTTTCGAGCTGGAGCGGCGGACGATCTTGATCGAATGCTTCAGGCTCGGCTTGCGGGTAACGCTGATGGCGCGGGTGGTCACGGTGTCGATGGTGATGTTCCAGAAACCGGTGCTCGGCGCGGTGATCTTGGCCGGGAACTTGTCGAAGGCGCCACCGTGGTAGCTGTGGCGACCGCCATTCTTGAAGCTGCGGAAATTGGCGTCGCTCATCAGGCGAATGTTGCAGGTCTGGGAGCATTCGATGACGACAATATCGTCCTCGTTGAGGTGCTCGCGCTGGTGGATAAATTTCATGGGCGCCTCCAGAAGGGCTTTTTCTACAAAATCAAAACGATAGCTTGAAAGATGGCGCAGTTTATCAGGCCGCACGGGGTAGTAGCGGGCCGCGCCCGCCGGGTTTGACAATTTAAAACAGTTATTTACCGATTTATGAGCGATAAAACCTCCCGCGCTGGAGAAAAACACCATTTACACTGTCGGACGGTTTTTATTGGAGGATTTGTATGAAGTGGGGTGTGTTGATTCTGGCTCTGGCGATCAGCGGTTGTGCGACCGTCTCGGATATTAACCAGGCGCCGCCCACCCTGAACGTGATTTCGGGGAAAAAGCCGCCGGAGTACGCCAAGTGCGTCACCGAGAAGCTGGCCGGCAGCCGGGGAGCCTTGCAGATCGAGCCGCACAAGGATGGCATGCGCATCATTGTTCCGCAGAAAGTGTCTTCAGGTCCGACTGCGGTGTTTGATATTGAAGAGCGCTCGGGAGGCAGCAGCATCAAGCTGCACGAGAGCATGTCCAACGTTCCAATGCGTCCGGGCGATATCCGCAAGGCCGCCGAGGAATGCATTTCCGGCTGACCACCGCTCTATTTTTTCAACAGCCTGCCGCGCTTCGGGTCTCGAAGCGCCGCGGGCTTTTTTGTGGGTGATTGATCAGGCGCGCAGTGGGTCGCCTCCGTTTTTGCGGTTGTAGCAGTGATGGCTATTTGCCGACTGTTTTTAGGCTTATATTAAGTAGGCCTAAGCATATAACTAAAATAATGGAGTTCGACATGATCCCACTGGATCGAATACTGCTGAGTAGTCTGATGCTGTTGTCCGTTCAATCTGCCCACGCCGTGGAGGGGCAGAAAGTCTTCACCCAGGGTGGCGCGCAGCCTGCTGCAATGGCCTGTGTCTCGTGTCACGGAGCCGATGGAATGGGCCTGGCGGCCGCCGGGTTTCCCCGTCTGGCAGGGCTGCCGGCCGGCTATCTGAGCAAGCAGCTGGAAGATTTTCGCAGTGGTTCGCGCACCAGCCCGGTGATGCAGCCATTGGCCAAGGCCCTGGCCGAGGACGAAATTCGCGCCGTCACTCAAACGCTCGCCGCCATGCCTGCCCCGGCGACCCCCGCCATTTCCCGCAGTGCAACGCCCAATAGCCTGGGCGAACGCCTGGCCCTGCGTGGGGCCTGGGATCGTCAGGTCCCAGAGTGTGTGACGTGCCACGGCCCGGGTGGCGTGGGGGTGGGGCAGACCTTCCCGCCTTTGGCCGGGCAATCCGCAGCCTACCTGAGCGCCCAACTGAACGCCTGGCGCGACGGCACACGACGCAATGACCCGGACGACCTGATGGGGCACATCGCCAAGTCCTTGAGCGCAGAGGAAGTGACGGCAGTGGCTGATTATTTTTCCAAAGTGAACAGCCAGGAGAGCCGGCCATGAATATTCGTTTTTCGTTTCCGCTGGCCTTCGGTTTGCTGGCCACCTCGGTACAGGCGGCATCCATTGCCATGGAGGATCAGAGCCAGTTGCAGACCCCGGCGGCTGCCAGCCACGGGCAATACTTCCAGCCCCCGGCTGAGAGCGAACTGCCGAACAACGCCTACGGCAAGATGGTCCGTGACGGCTATGCACTGTTTGTCGACACCAAGCGCATGGCGCCCAATTTTGTCGGCAACGGTCTCAATTGCAGCAACTGTCACCTTGGCCAGGGGCGAGTGGCCAACTCGGCGCCGCTGTGGGGTGCCTACCCGATGTACCCGGCGTACCGGCAAAAGAACGACAAGGTCAACACCTTTGCCGAGCGCTTGCAGGGCTGTTTCCAGTTCAGCATGAACGGTGGCACACCGCCGGCAGCCGACAGCAAGGAAATCACCGCGTTGTCGGTGTACGCCTACTGGCTGGCGAGCAAGGCGCCGCTCGGCGTTGAGTTGCCGGGGCGCGGTTACCCCGAAGTGCCCAAACCGGCCCAGGGCTACGACATCGCCCGTGGTGAGCAGGTGTTCAAGGCGCAATGCGCGGTTTGCCACGGCGATAACGGCCAAGGGCAGAAGGTCGGGCAGGATTATGTAATGCCACCGTTGTGGGGCAAGGACTCCTACAACTGGGGCGCGGGGATGCACCGGATCAATACGGCGGCGTCCTTTATCAAGCACAACATGCCCCTGGGCAAGCCCGGAACCCTGAGTGATCAGCAGGCCTGGGATGTAGCGGCGTTCGTCAACAAGCATGAGCGGCCGCAGGATCCGCGGCTGGTGGAAGGCTCGATCGAGAAAACCCGGGTCAAGTTTCACGCCAATGATGGGGTGAATTTGTACGGTCAGACGCTGGATGGCGTTTTGATTGGCCAAGGCATCCGATAAACTGTCGACCATCGTCACTGATGCCGTCAAAGCCCATGCTTTGGCGGCATTGTCTTTTTGGGAGCAGGCATGAAGCGTGAGCAAGTAAGGGAGCGGCATGCAGAGGGTAATATCTCTGCGACCCATGTGATTCAAAATCCGGCGAATTCGGGAGAGTGGATCGTTTTTTTCAAGAAGAGCGCCGGGCGCAGCTATTTCCTGGTGGATGACAACGACGAGGTCGAGTCATTCTCGCGACTGGATGAGCTGGTCGAGACGATCCGTGGCCTGGGTATCAAGTTCGCCGAGATTCATATGTAGGCCGGCAGGTGCCGGTTATTTGCACACCACCACCACGCTGCGGCTCTTGAAGTTGCCGACATCGACGCCCAGGGTTTTTTCGCTCTCTTTCAGGGAGGGGGTGCCTTCAGTGCCGACGATCCGGTAGCCCGTGCCCGCACAAGAGGCGTCAGCCTTCTCGTAGCAGCTGGCCCAGGAGCTGGCTTCGCCGGAGCAATCGATGCTCAGGCCTTGTTCGCCGTTTGCCAGGTAAGTGTTGGAGGCCGTCGCGCATCCACTCAGAGCCAATACAGCGGTCAGTGCCAAAAGTCTGTTCATGTAGGTTGTCGTCATTCAAGAGTAGGGGCGGCGCGGTTGCCGAGGCCAAGGCGTGATGCTATAGCCAACGGCCATTACGGTACAGACAATCAAAAAGCCCTGCTAGTTGCAGGGCTCGATGCGGTTATTGCGCGCTCAGGGCTTGGCGTTGCGCCGCCGGGCCGGGGGCGGAGGCTGATCCTGCAGGACCGAAGCCACTTCAATCGCCAATGCTTCGGAGGCGAACGGCCCGGCGATGTTTTCGCCGCTGCTGCTGGTCACCCACCATTGGCCATCTTGCGCTTTACTGATCAGGTAACCGTTTATGCTTTTTGTTGCCGACATCTAAAGGTCTCGTGAGCGGGATCAAGGGCGTAATGATAGCGGCAAACGCCTCTCAAGGGCGTGGCATTTGCCGCTCGGGGCAACAGGGGATTGTTCTGAAACTTCCTCCAGCCAGGGCAGCAGTGATTTACCTGGGGAGCGATCTGCAGGATGCTGTGGAACTATCTGCCTGAATATTTCTCTATGATGGCAGCGGTTAGCCAGCGCGGGGCATTGTAAGGTGCTCGCCGCCTGATTAGACTGCGCCGAACTCGTAAGCACAGCCCTTTTAAGGACTCATATGATCAAGAAATGCTTGTTCCCAGCAGCCGGTTACGGCACTCGCTTCCTGCCAGCGACTAAGGCCATGCCTAAAGAAATGCTGCCAGTGGTGAACAAGCCACTGATCCAGTACGGCGTTGAAGAAGCGCTGGATGCCGGATTGAACCAAATCTCCATCGTGACCGGTCGCGGCAAGCGCGCCCTCGAAGACCACTTCGACATCAGTTACGAGCTGGAAAACCAAATCAAGGGCACCGACAAAGAGAAATACCTGGTCGGTATCCGCAAGTTGCTCGACGAGTGCTCGTTCTCCTACACCCGTCAGACCGAAATGAAAGGTCTGGGCCACGCTATTCTCACCGGCCGCCCGCTGATTGGCGACGAACCTTTCGCCGTGGTCCTGGCGGATGACTTGTGTGTGAACCTCGACGGCGACGGCGTGCTGACCCAGATGGTCAAGCTGTACAAGCAGTTCCGCTGCTCGATCGTGGCCATCCAGGAAGTCGACCCGCAAGAAACTCACAAGTACGGCGTAATCTCCGGCGAAATGATCCGCGACGACATCTACCGCGTACACAGCATGGTCGAGAAGCCAAAGCCGGAAGACGCACCGTCGAACCTGGCGATCATTGGTCGTTACATCCTGACCCCGGACATCTTCGACCTGATCGAGCAAACCGAACCCGGCAAGGGCGGCGAAATCCAGATCACCGACGCCCTGATGAAGCAGGCGCAAAACGGCTGCGTGATGGCCTACAAGTTCAAAGGCAAGCGTTTTGACTGCGGCGGCGCCGAAGGCTATATCGACGCAACCAACTTCTGCTTCGAGAACTTCTACAAGACTGGCAAGGCTTACTGATAGCCCTGGCGGGACCCTGTACTGAAAAGCCACCTTCGGGTGGCTTTTTCGTTTTCTGCCCCGATGTTAAATGCACTGCGCTGACCGCATCGATATCTGCGGTTATGCTGTCAGCCTGCCTGGGAGAGTGAAATGGCCTACGATTTTGATCTTTATGTAATTGGCGCCGGTTCCGGCGGTGTGCGTTCGGCGCGGTTTGCCGCAGGTTTTGGGGCGAAAGTCGCCGTGGCCGAGAGTCGCTATCTGGGCGGCACCTGCGTCAACGTCGGCTGTGTGCCGAAGAAGCTTCTGGTGTACGGCGCGCACTTCGCCGAAGACTTCGAGCAGGCCCAAGGGTTCGGCTGGACCCTGGGCGATGCGAGCTTTGACTGGCCAACCCTGATCGCCAACAAGGATCGGGAAATCCATCGCCTCAACGGGATTTACCGCAACCTGCTGGTCAACAGCGGTGTCACCTTGCACGAGGGCCACGCCAAACTGATCGATCCCCATCAGGTGGAGGTCAATGGCCAGCGTTACACCGCCAAGCACATCCTGATCGCCACCGGTGGCTGGCCGCAGATCCCGGATATTCCAGGGCGTGAACACGCCATCAGTTCCAACGAGGCGTTCTTCCTCAAGGAACTGCCCAAGCGTGTCCTGGTCGTTGGGGGCGGATACATCGCGGTCGAGTTTGCCGGGATTTTCCATGGCCTTGGCGCGGATACCACATTGCTGTATCGCGGTGAGCTGTTCCTGCGGGGCTTCGATGGTGCGGTGCGCAAGCATTTGCAGGAAGAATTGACCAAGCGCGGGATGAACCTGCAGTTCAATTCGGATATCAAGCGCATCGACAAACAGGCCGACGGCAGTCTGAACGTCACCCTCAAGGATGGCCGAGAGCTGGTGGCCGACTGTGTGTTCTATGCCACGGGTCGGCGGCCGATGCTCGACAACCTGGGCCTGGAAAATACCGGGGTCAAGTTGGATGAGCGTGGCTTTGTCGAGGTTGATGAGCAGTATCAGAGCGCCGAGCCCTCGATCCTGGCCATTGGCGATGTTATCGGCCGCGTGCAGCTGACACCCGTCGCCTTGGCCGAAGGTATGGCTGTGGCGCGGCGCCTGTTCAAGCCTGAGCAGTATCGTCCGGTGGATTACCGGATGATCCCCACCGCTGTGTTCAGCCTGCCCAATATCGGTACGGTCGGCCTGACCGAAGAGCAGGCGCGGGAGGAGGGGTACGAGGTGCAGATTTTTGAAAGCCGTTTCCGGCCGATGAAGCTGACCCTGACCGAATGCCAGGAGCGCACGCTGATGAAGCTGGTGGTGGACGCCAAGACCGATAAGGTCCTGGGCTGCCACATGGTCGGGCCTGAAGCGGGGGAGATCGTTCAGGGCCTGGCTATTGCCTTGAAGGCTGGCGCAACCAAGCGCGACTTCGACGAAACCATCGGCGTGCACCCGACCGCCGCCGAAGAGTTCGTCACCATGCGCACCCCGGTCGGCGCCTAAGCGCTCGGCGGCGGTTCCTGTGCATCTGGCTGCGCCTTGTGCTGCGTGGCCAGGCGCAGGGCTTCAAGGCCGGCCTCGGCCTTGGTCGCGCGCAGTTCCAACTCCTTGTTGCTGCGGGCCTGCTCTTCAGTTTGCTGCTTGAGCGCGTGGCTCTCCAGAAGGGCTACGCGCAGGCGTTCCTGAAGCAGCGTCCGGTCGCTGTCCATGCGGCCTGATTGCTCCAGCAGCTGCTCGATGCGCGCATCGCTCTTCTTTGCCTGCTCCTGAGCCTGTTTCAGCTCTTTTTGAGTGGCGCGGTTCTCGCTGAACAGTCGCTCATTGTCTCGATGCAGCTGGGTGATCTCATCCTGGCGAACCAACGCGCTTTGCTGTGCCTGACGCAGCTCCATCTGAACCTGTTGCAACTGCCCTTCGTGGCGTCGCTGCTCCTGTTCGCGCTGGTCCTTCACCGCACTGCGGTAGTGCTCCAGCGCGTCGCGGGCGTGCAGGTGCTTGTCTTCCAGGGAGCTGATCTGCTGGTCCTTGTCATTCAGGCGCAGTTCGAAATCACTCAAGGCCTGGTTCAGGCCGGCATTGCGGGTCTGTTCGCTCTGTAGCGTGGAGCGGGTGCTGAGCAGGGTGGCGCTCTCATTAGCCAACGCTACGCCTTGAACGTCCAGTTGCTGCTGCAGTTGAGCCCGTGTGTTTTCAGCCTCTGCGAGACGCTCTTCGAGGCCCTGCTTGTGCGCCGCAAATTGTGCCTGGGCCTGCTCGATGGGCTCCTGGGCTTGCTCCCGCAGACGCTCTGCAAGGCGCGTAACCAGCTGTGCCAGTTCGTCCTCAAGCTCCTGGGGCGGGGTGCCCGTGCGTGCAAGCCCGTCATCCAGCTCCTTCAAATAACGATGAATAGTGGTTTTCGAGCCGGTATTGCCCATTTCGATGCGTACTGCGTCGATGCTCGGGTGCTCGCCGCGCGCCAGGATCGCCAGGCGTGCCGTTTGCACCACCGCTTTATTTATGCCGCCGCGAGCCATGTGCTCTCCTACGATTTCGTGTTGTGGTATGTACCATGTAATTACATACAATATAGCGCATTGTTTGAATAAAATCATTTGCATATATGACATGGGATATAGTGGTATTACCCCGTGTCAGTAGTAATTTGCACGCTTTTTCTTCGAGTTTCCGTACGTTCAGAGCGAAGCCCCCCATGAGTGAGCTGGATCGTTACCTGCAAGCCGCGACGCGTGACAACACGCGGCGCAGCTATCGAGCCGCGATTGAACATTTTGAGGTGAGCTGGGGTGGTTTCCTGCCCGCCACCAGCGACAGCGTGGCGCGCTATCTGGCGGCCTATGCTGGTGAGTTATCGATCAACACCCTGAAGCTGCGGCTTTCGGCCCTGGCGCAGTGGCATAACAGCCAGGGTTTTGCTGATCCGACCAAGGCGCCCGTGGTGCGGCAAGTATTCAAGGGGATTCGCGCCTTGCATCCGGTCCAGGAAAAACAGGCCGAGCCTTTGCAGTTGCAGCATCTGGAGCAGGTGGTCAACTGCCTCGCTGTGGAAGCACGGCAGGCCATTGTCGATGAGGACACGCCGGCCCTGTTGCGTGCCCGACGAGATACGGCGCTGATTCTGCTTGGTTTCTGGCGCGGCTTTCGCAGCGACGAGCTGTGCCGCTTGCACATCGAGCATGTGCAGGCCATCCCCGGCTCCGGCATCAGTGTGTACGTGCCGCGCAGCAAGAGTGATCGAGAGAACCTCGGCAGGACCTACCAGACGCCATCGTTGCAGCGGCTCTGTCCGGTGCAGGCCTATGTCGAGTGGATCGCCAGCGCGGCATTGGTGCGCGGCCCGGTTTTTCGCAGCATCGATCGCTGGGGCAATCTGAGCGAGCAGGGGCTGCATGCCAACAGCGTGATCCCTTTATTGCGCCAGGCGCTGGAGCGGGCCGGGATTGCGGCCGAAGCCTACACCAGCCACTCACTGCGTCGTGGGTTTGCCACCTGGGCTCATCGCAGTGGCTGGGATCTGAAGTCGCTGATGAGTTATGTCGGCTGGAAAGACGTGAAGTCAGCCATGCGCTACGTCGAAGCCAGCCCGTTCCTGGGCATGACCCGTCTCGAAGAAAAACCGGTCGAACAGTAGATTTGGGTTTCTTCTATTAATACAGTCTGCTGATAGTCAAAACCAATCGGTAGCATCAGGTTTGCCAATGAGCGTATCGGCGACAGCTTGGCTAAGATCCTCCCCATCAAGTTTTCAACCACTGACGGAGAGTCAACGATGCCTATCATCAACAGCCAAGTTAAACCGTTCAAAGCAACCGCATTCAAAAACGGCGCATTCGTCGAAGTGTCGGACGCCGATCTGAAAGGCAAATGGTCTGTCGTATTCTTCTACCCAGCTGACTTCACCTTCGTTTGCCCAACCGAGCTGGAAGACCTGGCCGACAACTACGCCGAATTCCAGAAACTGGGCGTCGAAATCTACAGCGTCTCGACCGACACCCATTTTGCCCACGCTGCCTGGCACAACACTTCGCCAGCCATCGGCAAAATCCAGTACACCATGATCGGCGACCCGACCCTGACCATCTCCCGCAACTTCGACGTACTGATCGAAGAAGCAGGTCTGGCTGACCGTGGCACCTTCGTGATCAACCCTGAAGGCCAGATCAAAATCGTCGAAATCAACGATGGCGGTGTAGGCCGTGACGCTTCCGAGCTGCTGCGCAAGATCAAGGCCGCTCAATACGTTGCCGCCCACCCAGGCGAAGTCTGCCCAGCCAAGTGGAAAGAAGGCGAGGCCACCCTCGCTCCATCCCTGGACCTGGTCGGCAAGATCTAAGTCTGTGAAGCACCTCAGGGCGGGTTTTACCGCACCTTAAGTAAGCTGCACCGCCCTCAAAACGCCCGGGCGACCTTCGCTCGGGCGTTTTTTTTACCGAATTAAAAGGAAATCGCCCGTATGTTGGACGCCAATCTTAAATCTCAGTTGAAGTCATACCTGGAACGGGTCACCCAGCCGATCGAGATCGTAGCCTCCCTCGACGACGGTGCGAAATCCCAGGAAATGCTCGAGCTGCTCAAAGAAGTTGCCAGTCTTTCGAGCCTGATCACCTTGCTTGATAACGGTACCGATGCGCGCAAGCCTTCGTTCTCGTTGAACCGCCCGGGAAGCGATATCAGCCTGCGTTTTGCCGGTATCCCCATGGGCCACGAATTTACTTCGTTGGTGCTGGCCTTGCTGCAAGTCGGCGGTCACCCTTCGAAAGCCAGTGCTGAAGTGCTGGAGCAAATTCGCTCGTTGAAGGGCGAATTCAACTTCGAAACCTACTTTTCGCTGTCCTGCCAGAACTGCCCGGACGTGGTCCAGGCACTGAACCTGATGGCGGTGCTGAACCCGAATATCCGCCACGTGGCCATCGACGGCGCGCTGTTCCAGGACGAGGTCGACGAGCGTCAGATCATGGCCGTCCCCAGCGTGTACCTGAACGGCGTGAACTTCGGCCAAGGCCGCATGGGTCTGGAGGAAATCCTCGGCAAGATCGACACCAGCGCGATCGAGAAGCAGGCTGAAAAAATCAACGCCAAAGACGCTTTTGACGTACTGGTGGTCGGCGGTGGCCCGGCGGGCGCCGCAGCCGCAATCTACGCCGCTCGTAAAGGCATCCGCACGGGTGTCGCCGCCGAACGTTTTGGCGGCCAGGTGCTGGACACCATGGCCATTGAAAACTTTATTTCGGTGCAGGAAACCGAAGGCCCGAAACTGGCCGGAGCCCTGGAAGCCCACGTGCGTCAGTACGATGTCGACATCATGAACCTGCAGCGCGCCAGCGCCCTGATCCCGGCAACCGAAGTGGGCGGGTTGCATGAGGTGCGCTTTGAAAGCGGTGCCAGCCTCAAGGCCAAGTCGCTGATCCTGGCCACCGGTGCCCGCTGGCGTGAAATGGGTGTGCCGGGCGAGCAGGAGTACAAGGCCAAGGGAGTGTGCTTCTGTCCACACTGCGACGGCCCGTTGTTCAAGGGCAAGCGCGTAGCAGTGATCGGCGGCGGCAACTCAGGGGTTGAGGCGGCCATTGATCTGGCGGGTATCGTCAGTCACGTGACCTTGCTGGAATTTGACGGCAAGTTGCGCGCCGATGCGGTGCTGCAGCGCAAGTTGCACAGCCTGCCGAACGTCAAGGTCATCACCAGCGCCCTGACCAGCGAAGTGAAGGGCGACGGCCAGAAAGTTACCGGGCTGGTCTACAAGGACCGTGATTCGGGTGAGTTCAATACCGTCGAGCTGGAAGGGATCTTTGTCCAGATCGGCTTGCTGCCCAACACGGACTGGCTCAAAGGCACTGTCGAGTTGTCGCCACGGGGCGAGATCATTGTCGACGCTCGCGGTGAAACGTCTCTGCCAGGGGTGTTCGCTGCCGGTGACGTGACCACGGTGCCGTACAAACAGATCGTGATTGCGGTAGGCGAGGGGGCCAAGGCATCTCTCAGTGCTTTCGACCACTTGATCCGGACCTCGGCTCCGGCCTGAAGCGGTGATGTAAAAAACAAAACCCCATGAGCCTGGCCCATGGGGTTTTTATTTGCCCGGTAAAACGAGTTGCCGGGTTACAGCGGGGCCGGCTGGATGATTTCGACCCAGTAGCCGTCCGGGTCCTTGATAAAGGCCAGGCTTTTCATGCGGCCATCGCTCAGGCGTTTCTGGAAGTCACAGCCCAGTGTTTCGAAGCGCTCGCAGGCGGCAACGATGTCCGGTACCGAGATGCAGATATGGCCAAAGCCGCGAGGGTCGGTGTTGCCATTGTGGTAGGAGAAATCCGGGTCGTTTTCAGTGCCGTGGTTATGGGTCAGTTCGAGAATCCCCGGGATCGACTTCATCCACTGGGTACGCGCTGCGGCGTCGGCCGGGATCTGCGCCTTGTCCACCAGGGCCAGGAAGTACAGGCTGAATTCAGCCTCGGAGAAGTCGCGTTTTTCGACCAGCGAGAAGCCCAGGACACGGGTGTAGAAATCCAGGGATTGAGTGATGTCCTTGACCCGCAGCATGGTGTGGTTGAACACAAAGTTGGCGGTGGCGGAGTCAGGCTGGGCGGTAACGCCGGGGAAAGTATCAAGTTCGTGCAGGCTCATGGGCCCTCCGGAAAAAAAGTGGGGCAAACGGCGCTCGGGCAAACGAGCGGTGCCTTGGCTTGCGATGACTCAGGCATCCTTGGGATGCGCAATGATACGCAACAGCCGCCCTTGGCGCCAAACCCAAAGCTCCTGATCTATTGCCCAATCCTGGTGTCACCTGCAAACTTTGAAGCCCGTTTCTCAGGTATTGCTGAAATGCCCTTTTTCGTAAAAACCGCCGCCGTCACCTGCAGCCTGCTGCTCTGTGCCCTGGCCCAGGCTGCGGAGCCGGTGATTGCCTGGCCCAGCGGTTGGCAAGTGGAGGTGCTGCCTGAACAACCGGCCGAACTGAGTTCAAAAGTCTCTCGCCAGCGCGCAGTGAAAAATGATGCCAGCGGCACTCCGGTACTGGTCATGGAGTTGACTATGACGGAGGTTGAAAGTGGTCATGCAGTGAATCTTCAAGGTGTGCTGCTGGAGATGCGCAAGTCAGTGCAAAAGGACTTTGCACAAGGTGGCTATCAAAGTGTGTGCAATCGGATTCATGAGGCGCAACTGAGTCGCCTCTCCGCTCTTGAAACCACCTGCACCATTACTCAGAACGGTCGGCATGTGTTGTCGCAAACACTGGTGGCAGCGTTGGATGCCGATAAGGCCTATGTACTTTCTTACGCCGGCCAGGCGGCGGCTTATGCAGAGAGTCAGGATGAAATACTCGCTACCCGAAATAGCTTGAAACTTTAACCTTGCTCTTGGCAGGGTATTTCCATTGGCAGATGATCCATGACAACGTATTAAGCACAAAGTTATGGGGTGGCTCTTGCGTTATGCGCTTGATCTGGAGCGCAGGTGCCGATTCTTGCCAGACCTTATTGCCGATGCTTGAGCGTGTGAATATTTAGCCTGTTGTAACTAATGCAATTGGCTATAAACGAAACTGCTAAAAAGCAAAGGCCCCGCGAATGCGGGGCCCTGGTGACCGTAGCGTTGTTAACCGCGCAGCCAGGAATCTACAGTGGCAGCGCCATACTCTTCTTTCCAGGCTTTGAGCCCGCGATGATTGCCTCCCTTGGTTTCAATCAGCTCACCGGTGTGCGGATTCTGATAGACCTTGACCACGCGAGCGCGGCGTTGTTTAGGGGCAGAGGCTGCTGGCTGGGACTTGCCCGGGTTCGGATCGAGAATCGCGATGATGTCGCGCAGGCTCTTGCCGTAGGTTTTCATCAGGCCTTGAAGCTTTTCCTCGAACTCGATTTCCTTTTTGAGCCCGGCATCGTTCTTCAGGGATTCCAGCTGCGCGAGCTGTTCTTGAAGTGCTTTTTCTGCTGCACGAAATTCAGCGAGTCTGGACAATATCTTTACTCCAATAAGGTATTTGGCTGATACCAAGCACATACAAAGCGATGAGGCCAGGAGCCGGTGAACGACTCAATTTAATGACCTATCGGCGAATCTTGTACAGGCCAGAAAAATTGTAGTAGTTAACGGGCCAAGAGTAAATCATGTTGTTCTTGCAAGAATCAATTGCGAGTGATGATTCAAATTGGTGCATGATAATGGCAATGCATTGTGTGTTTTTTTGCGCAAGTGGCTATTTAGTGGCGCGCCAACTCAGTTAGGAATTCATCCCCCGGCATCGGTCGACCAAACAAGTAACCTTGCAGGAAATCGACGCCTTTCCCCGCCAGATAATCCCGTTGTTTTAGTGTTTCAACACCTTCGGCGACGATACCCAAGTCCAGCTTCGCCGAGAGCTCGATGACACTGTCGAGTATATGGCGCGAAAGGGCGTCAATACCGATCATGGCAACGAAGCTCTGATCGATCTTCAGATAGTCGACATTAAACTGACGCAAGTACGCCAGGCTGGAATGTCCGGTGCCGAAGTCGTCAATGGCGATCATTACCCCCAACTTGTGCAGTTCTTCGAACAGTTTGTGGGTCATGGCGGTGGGCTCCACCAGCTCGCGTTCGGTCAGCTCCAGCACCAGTGCCACCTTGCCAGCGGGGAACTGGGCGAGAAAGTCGCGGCAGTCATCGAGCAGTTGCAGGTCATGGCAGTGGCTGGCGGTGATGTTGATGCCGATGTGAAAGTTATCGCTGAAGCTCGAGGCGCTGGGGGCCAGCAGCTGTGCAGTCTGCTGCATCAGGGAGCGGGTCATGGGGACGATTAGGCCGGAATGCTCGGCAAACGGAATGAACAAATCCGGGCGTACCAGGCCTTCCTTGGGGTGCTGCCAGCGCATCAGAACTTCAAGGCCTGCCCACTGCTCGGTATCGCCGCGCACCACCGGCTGGAAGTAGGGAATGAATTCGCCGGCGCCCAGGGCCCGCTGCAGTTCGTGACTGGGGGATGACGAGCGCTTTTGCCACCAGTGGCCGGCGAATCCCGAGAGAACTCCAAAGAACAGCAGCAGGCTGAACAGCGGCTGGTATTGGGCTTTCATATAGAGCCAGACATCGCCCTCGGGAAAGCCGGCGCTGACGCGGTAGGGGTAGCGCCTGGAATCCAGCTCCTGGTGGGCCACCGGAGCGGATGGCACAGGTAGCCCATGGACCTTGCCGTCCGCTGACAGCCAGCTGTTGCCCACTTGCAGTGTGAGGTCGGCGTAACGGCTGATCAGGCGCAGTGCGTTCGCCAGGTGATAGCCGTCGATGGTCGCCAGCGCGGAACGCTCGCCTTGGCTCAGTCGGTAGATCAGCAGGGCAGTGTCGGGTGTGATCGGGTTGCCATTCATCAACCACAATCGGCCGTCGACATAGTCTCGTGGGTCCAGGGTGGTTGAAATACGCCCGAGCAACGAACTGCAGTAGTTGTCGTTGCGCCAGACCAGGTTGGTCGAGCGCACGAATGGGCGGCGTGTGACCTGGTCGCGTAATGCCAATCGCCGGGCCTCATCGCAAGGCTCGCCAACCAGAGGCAGCAGTACCCGGGCGGCGATGTCGCTGTTGTCGAGCATCAGGTCGAACTGGCGGATCGCTTCCTCGGCGGTTTGCTGACTGCTCTGGAGCAGCGCCCGCTCAGCCTGCAGGTACAGGATGATCATACCCAGCAGCACCGGCAGCAAGCCGATGAGCAGCGTGCGCAGAGCGCGGGTGGAGCGTTTCTGCGGACCTTTTACGGTCAATGGCATAAACCAAACCTATAACGGGACGGCGCCTGGACACGGGCGACAGAAGACGGGGAAATCGCGGTGGGTACATATCGAACCCGGGTGAGTGGAGGATAGACGGGATGCCTATTTTGCGCCCTGGGATCTTGGGTACAGGCGCTGGGCCTGTTGAATAAACGCCAGCGTCGCCGGCGATGACTGGCGCCGATCCAGTACAGCCATGCCGATCTGGCGCTCGGCCGGCTGGGTCAGGGGCCTGCGTACATAGCGCGGATCGTGTCTGGCCGGCAGTGCCAGCTCGGCCACCAGGCTCACCGCCTCGCCACGGGCCACGGTTTCCAGGGTGCTCAGCAACTGCGAGCTGCGATAGCGGACGTTGGGGCTGAGGCCGGCCTGATGAAACAGCCGGGTCACCAGCTCGGCGGACCCGGCTTCGGTGAGCACGAAGGGGTCGACGCACAGCTGGGCCAGGCTGACGGCGCTTTCATTTGCCAGTGGGTGTTGAGCCGGCAACAGCGCCATCCATTGATCCTGCAACAAGGCAAAGGTATCGAAGCGCTCCTGGGGCAGCACCACGAACCCCACGTCGATGCGCCGCTCCTCGAGCCACTGCACGACTTGGCGATCTGGGCCTTCGTCGATGTGCACCTCGATGCCCGGATAGCGGCTGCGGTACTCGGCGAGAATGGCCGGCAGCAGCTTCATCGAAGAGGTCGGGCCGAACGAGCCGATGCGCAGCGTGCCGCGCTTCAGGCCACGGGCATCGGCGGCTTCCTGGTGCATGGTTGCGGCCAGGCCAAGCATGGTCCGGGCACGCAGCAAGAGTTGCTGGCCAATATCACTCAGCTCGACCTGCGCCTGATGGCGGCGAATCAGCTCCACGCCCAGTTCTTGCTCCAGCGCCTTGATGGCGTGGGACACCGCTGATTGGGTGATCCCCAGGCGGCTGGCGGCCGTCGTGAAACCGCGCAATTCGGCGACCAGGGAAAAAATCTCCAATTGGGTCAGGGTCATGAGTGATTGCTCATTTTACGATGATCTTTGATTAGGCGAAGAATAAGCCCATCCCAGGCAAGGCAGTGCTGAAATCTGATGAAAACGTTCGACCAAACGCTCTCCGGTCCCTCTGACAGAGCGGTTTATTGCAAGCTCATCGCGGTCACCATGATCTGGGGCGGAACCTTTGTCGCCGGACGCCTGTTATCGGGGGCGCTGGAGCCGCTGCTGGCCGCCAGCGTGCGGTTTCTGCTGGCGAGCCTTGCGCTGTTGCTGTTTATGGCTTGCAAGCGGATTGCGCTGGTACGGCCGAACCTGCGCCAGTGGGTGCAATTGGTGATCTTGGGGTTCTTCGGGATTTTCTTTTACAACCTGTGCTTCTTCTACGGCCTGCAGCGGATAAACGCGTCGCGGGCGTCCTTGATCGTGGCCTTGAACCCGGCGGTGATTGCCTTGGCTTCGTGGCTGCTGTTGCGTGAGCAACTGAGTCGGCGCAAGGTTTTCGGCATCGTTGTCTGCGTGCTGGGCGCCGCGCTGGTGATCCTCAGTCGAGACCCGCAGGCGTTGCGGGGCACGGCCGACAGTGGGCTCGGCGACTTGCTGATCTTGGGTTGCGTGCTGGGCTGGGGCGTCTACTCACTGTGTTCCCGAGGGCTCAACCAGAGCCTCGGGCCGCTGCATACCGTGACCTATTCGATTGTTCTGGGGACCCTCATGCTGGGTGCCGCCACCGCCCTGCGCGGCGAGTTGGATCTGCAAGCGTTGCTGGATTTGCGTGCCGTGCAAGGCCTGAGTCTGCTGTACCTGGGCCTGATGGGGTCGGCGCTGGCCTATATCTGGTACTACGATGGCCTGCGCCAGATCGGCGCCACGCGCTCTGGCGTTTTCATTGCACTCAACCCGCTGACGGCGGTGATCCTGGGGGCACTGCTGTTGGGCGAGCAACTGAGTCTGAGCATGGGGCTGGGCGCAGCCTTGATCCTGCTGGGGATCTATCAGTGCAACAAACCCCTTGCGAGTCCGGCCAAAAAGCGGATTTTATAGAGATTGCGGACAAACCTATTTACGCTGTGTAGAATCTGGTTACGCATACAAGAATAACGTCTTCTGGCAGCAGAAGCCTCGCCCGCAGCCTGTAAGCAAGTCAGGGTCGAAATGAAGATACTCGGGTTCCAACTGATCTACGGTGATTTCCTCGCCCGCAGCGTGCGTGGCATCTCTTGCGCGCCACCTCCAGCCCTCAGCATTGATAGCAACTAGCAGCCCGCGACCGCGGACGTTAATTCTAAAAATAATGATGAGGCGCCAACCATGGCAGATATCTTCGAAAACCCAATGGGCCTGATGGGCTTTGAATTCATCGAATTCGCATCGCCTACGCCAAACACCCTCGAACCGATCTTCGAGATCATGGGTTTCAGCAAAGTCGCGACCCATCGCTCTAAAGACGTGCATTTGTACCGTCAGGGCGCCATTAACCTGATCCTCAACAACGAGCCCCACAGCGTGGCCTCGTACTTCGCCGCCGAACACGGTCCGTCGGTATGCGGCATGGCCTTTCGCGTCAAGAATGCCCAACAGGCGTACTCCCGTGCCCTGGAGCTGGGTGCGCAGCCGATCCATATCGCCACCGGCCCGATGGAACTGAACCTGCCGGCGATCAAGGGCATTGGCGGCGCGCCGCTGTACCTGATCGACCGCTACGGCGAAGGCAGCTCGATCTACGACATCGACTTCGTGTACCTGGACGGCGTCGACCGCAACCCGGAAGGGGCGGGTCTGAAGATCATCGATCACCTGACCCACAACGTGTATCGCGGGCGCATGGCCTACTGGGCCGGTTTCTACGAGAAGCTGTTCAACTTCCGCGAGATTCGTTATTTCGACATCAAGGGCGAATACACCGGTCTGACCTCCAAGGCCATGACCGCGCCGGATGGCATGATCCGCATCCCGCTCAACGAAGAGTCGTCCAAGGGCGCCGGGCAGATCGAAGAGTTCCTCATGCAGTTCAACGGCGAGGGGATTCAGCACGTGGCGTTCCTGACCGACGATCTGGTGGGTACCTGGGACCGCCTGAAGAAGATCGGCATGCGCTTCATGACCGCGCCGCCGCAAACCTATTACGAGATGCTCGAAGGCCGTTTGCCGAATCACGGCGAGCCGGTGGACGAACTGCAATCGCGGGGCATTCTGCTGGATGGCTCGTCGGAAGCCGGTGACCGCCGCCTGCTGTTGCAGATTTTCTCGGAAACCCTGATGGGCCCGGTGTTCTTCGAGTTCATTCAGCGTAAAGGCGACGATGGTTTCGGCGAAGGCAACTTCAAGGCGCTGTTCGAATCGATCGAACGTGATCAGGTTCGTCGTGGTGTACTCGCCACCGAGTAAGCCAGTGACCGCTTGAAAACAGGCCCGATCGAAGGTTCTTCGATCGGGCTTTGTTTTGCCCGGGAATTGCTGATAGTGAATGTGTTAATGTTTATTTCCGCGACGCCTAGCGTTGATTCCCAGCCTGTTGACCGACCTTTAGATGACGACGCCAAGACCTTCCCTGACCTTAACGCTGCTCCAAGCCCGTGAAGCGGCCATGGCTTTTTTCCGGCCGTCCCTCAACCAGCATGACTTGACCGAACAGCAGTGGCGGGTGATCCGCATTCTGCGCCAGAACGGTGAACTGGAAAGCCATCAACTGGCCAAGATGGCGTGCATCCTGCCCCCAAGCATGACCGGAGTGCTGACGCGCCTGGAGCGTGACGAGTACGTCAGCCGCCGCAAATCACCCGAGGACCAGCGCCGGCTGTTCATCACCCTGACTGAAAAGGGCCAGGCCTGTTTCGAGTCCATGAGCGGCGACATGGAAATCAACTACCAGAAGATCCAGCAGCAATTCGGCGAGGAGAAGATGCAGGCGTTGCTGGCCCTGCTCAACGAGCTGAAACAAATCAAGCCCTGAGTGAGCACGGTAGGTGAGGCGTTGCCTGTCGCCGCTGCCCGCAGGCAGCGCTGGCCCTGACACTCGCCCAGGGCCCAAGCGTACTGACGACGCCTCAAGCCCGGCGCTGGCGCACCAGGTGCTTGAACCCTTCAAACACCAACACCAGCACCGCCATCCAGATCGGCACATAGGTCAGCCACTCGCCGGCCTTGATGCTTTCCCCCAGCAGCAGTGACACCCCCAGCAGCAACACCGGTTCGACATAGCTCAGCAGGCCGAACAGGCTGAACGCCAACAGCCGGCTGGCGATGATGTAGCACACCAGTGCCGAGGCGCTGATCACCCCCAGCAACGGAATCAGCAGATACAGCCAGGGCCACAGGTCGAACACCGCAAAGCCTTGTTCGCCGCTCTGTACAAACCACAGGGCGACAGGCAGCAGCAACGCCATGTCCAGCCACAGCCCGCCGAGGTTGTCTGCGGCCAGGCGCCTGCGCAGCACGAAATAGGTTGGATAACCGATGGCCACCAGCAGCGTGGCCCAGGAGAAACTGCCCACCTGATACAGCTCGTTGAGTACCCCCAGGCAGGCGAAAAACGCTGCGATCTTCTGCAGGCGCGACAGGCGTTCGCCATACACCAGGCGTCCGGTCAGGACCATGGTCAGCGGCAGCAGGAAATACCCCAGGGACACATCCAGGCTGTGACCATTGAGCGGCGCCCACATAAACAGCCATAACTGCACGCCCAACAGCCCTGACGACAGCAGCAGGCCCAGCAGCAACAGCGGCTTGCCCGCCACTCGCAGCAGCACTTCGTGCACTCGGCGCCATTCCCCGGAAACCACCATGAAGACCGTCATGCACGGCACCGTCAGCAGCATTCGCCAGCCGAAGATTTCCACCCCGGTCAGCGGCTCCAGCAAGGACGTGTAGAAATACATGACGGCAAACAGCACCGACGCCAGGACCGATAAAACAATACCTTTAGACACACTGTCCTCGTACGACCAGAGTCATTGAGCGAACGGAAAAAACGGTGATGAACCGTGGGGGGGAATATAGAGGGTTTGGCCCGAGAGGTTTACTCGGATTAAGCGTGGGTTACGGGAAAATATCTCGTTTGCCCGCTGCCTTCGGGCAATGCCAGCGCGCAAAGGGTGCGCTAGGGGGAAAAGACGGTGGCTGCTGTCAGGCAGCAGCCACCATCGAGTATCAACTTGGGAAAGGTGTACGCCCGGAAACGAAGTGGCTGACATCGTTGAAGCCAGGGGTGGAAGCGTGGCCCGGGGTCACCAGCGAATCGATAAAGGCTTCGTCTTCAGCGCTGATTCGCACGCTCAGGGCCTTGGTGTAGGCGTCCCACTGTTGCTCGGTGCGTGGGCCGACAATCGCCGAACTGACGGCGGTATTGTTCAGCACCCAGGCGATGGCGAACTCCACCATGCCGACCCCGCGTTGCTGGGTGTACTGCTGAATCTGCTGGGCAATGCGCAGGGACTCGACCCGCCACTCGGTTTCGAGGATGCGCTTGTCCTGGCGCCCGGCGCGGCTGGCGCTGTCCGGCGTGACGTCCGGCGCATACTTGCCGCTGAGCACCCCGCGGGCCAGGGGGCTGTAGGGCACCACACCCAGGCCATAGGCCTTGGCGGCGGTGATCTGTTCGGCCTCGGCCTGGCGATTGACGATGTTGTACAGCGGCTGGCTGATCACCGGCCGGTCGATACCCAACTCGTCGGCAAGACGCACCACTTCGGCAATCCGCCAGCCACGGTAGTTGGACAGGCCCCAGTAGCGGATCTTGCCCTGGCGCAGCAAGTCACCGATGGCCGCCACCGTGACCTGCAACGGTGTGTTGTGGTCTTCGCGGTGCAGGTAATAGATGTCCAGGTAGTCGGTGCCGAGGCGGTTCAGGCTGGCTTCGATCCCGTTGAAAATATGCTTGCGGCTCAAGCCGCTGCGGTTGGGCACGCCGTCGGCCGGGCCGAAGCCGACCTTGGTCGCCAGGACCCAGTCATGGCGATGCCGGGCGATCGCTTCGCCGACGATCTCTTCGGAGCGACCCTGGGTGTAGACATCGGCGGTGTCGATGAAGTTGATGCCCTGGTCCCAGGCCTTGTCGATGATGCGCAGTGACTCTTCGGTACTGGTCTGTTCGCCGAACATCATGGTGCCCAGGGTCAGCGTGGAGACCTGTAGACCGGAGTGGCCGAGGAGGCGATAGCTCATGGACGGATTCCTTGTGCGCGGGGTTGGAGCCAGGCGAAAAGCGTCTGGCCAGGCCGCCCATCAAATACCAGAACAATCGGCTTGGGCAAACGGAATCGACGAGGGAGGGCTGCGGCGTGTTGGCGCGCAGAAGGGGCCAGACAGCGGTAGGGGGCGGGTTTGCGGGCATTGTCCAGCCCTGGAAACCCATGCGAGAGGGGGCGCCGGATTTGAAAAAAAACGGCGCCCCGCTTACGCAATCAGCTGTTGCGCAGGTTGCGGGTCATGCGCAGAGCCAGCAGGCTGCCGCCAATGATCACGCCGGCCAGCAGGTACAGCGCCAGGTTGGTGGAGCCGGTGGTGTCTTTGACCCAGCCCACCAGGTACGGGCTGAGGAAACCGGCCATCTGGCCCATGGAGTTGATCAGCGCCAGGCCACCGGCGGCAGCGCCGGCGCTGAGGAGTGCGGTCGGCACCGGCCAGAACATCGGCAGGCCGGTGAGGGCGCCCATGGTGGCGATGGTCAGGCCGAGGATGGCCAGCACCGGGCTGGCGGCGAAGTTGACCGCAATCAGCAGGCCGACGGAGCCCATCAGCATCGGTACCACCAGGTGCCAGCGGCGTTCTTTACGCAAGTCCGCAGACCGCCCTACCAGCAACATGAATACAGCGGCCAGCAGGTAAGGGATTGCGCTGAGCCAGCCGATGACCAGGTTGTCGCTGAACCCCAGGTTCTTGATGATCGACGGCAGCCAGAAGTTGATCGCATACACCCCGCTCTGGATGCAGAAGTAGATCAGTCCGAACGCCCAGATCGCCGGGTTCTTGAACACCGCGGCCAGTGAATCGGTGGCCGTCTTGGGTTTGCTGGCCGCGTCCTGGGCCTGGTCCGCTTCGAGCACGGCGCGCTCTTTAGGCGTCAGCCACCGGGCACTGGCGAAGTTGTCGCTGAGCAGGAAGAACGCCAGCGCGCCGAGGATCACGGTCGGTATGCCTTGCAGCAGGAACATCCACTGCCAGCCGGCAAGGCCGCCCTGGCCGGCGGCGAAGTGGTTGAGGATCCACCCGGAAAACGGGCTGCCCAGCAAGCCCGAGACCGGGATCGCCGACATGAACAGGGCCATGATCCGGCCACGGCGAAAGCTTGGGAACCATTGCGAGAGGTACAGCACCACCCCTGGGAAGAAGCCGGCTTCGGCGGCACCGGTGAACAGGCGCAGGGTGTAGAAACCGGTCGGCGTGGTGACGAACAGCAGGCAGGTGGAGAGGGTGCCCCAGGTGATCATCATCAGCGCGATCCAGCGCCGGGGGCCAAACTTGTTCAGTGCCAGGTTGCTCGGCACGCCGCACAGCACATAGCCGATAAAGAAAATCCCGGCACCCAGGCCGTACACGGTTTCGCTGAATTTCAGGGCATCGAGCATCTGCAGCTTGGCGAATCCAACGTTGACCCGGTCGAGGTAGTTGAACAGGTAGCAGATGAAGATGAAGGGGATCAGGCGCAGGGTAATGCGCTTGTAGACGGCATTTTTGTCGTCATCGGTGGCCAGGGTAGCGGCGGCGCTCTGTGACATGGCGGGTCTCTCTTTATTATGATTTTTTGCGATGCAAGGGTAACGTTGATCGCCCTGAGAGTCTCGACCACAGCCCCGGCTGCTGTCTTTGTGCCCACGCACAGGGTTTGCAGGCTAACCCTGTGCTGCTGAACAACCCTACGGGCCTGTTGCCGGCCCGCCTTCAAGGAACACGCTGCTATGTTCGAACTGGACCATGACCTGGCACAGGATATTGTCGACCGGACGATGGCGATTCTGCCGTACAACGTCAATGTCATGGACAGCCAGGGCCTGATCCTCGGCAGTGGCGAGCCCGAGCGCATCAACACCCGCCATGAAGGCGCGCAACTGGTGCTGGCCAACGGTCGGGTAGTGGAAATCGACGCCCAGACCGCCAAGCACCTCAAGGGCGTGCAGCCGGGCATCAACCTGCCCTTGCTGCATGACCAGAAGTTGATCGGCGTGCTGGGCATCACCGGCGAACCGGAACTGCTGCGCACCTACGCCGCCCTGGTGCAGATGACCGCCGAAATGCTGGTAGGCCAGCGCCATCAGCAGGCCGAGCAGCAATGGCGGCGCCAGCGTTGCGATGATTTGCTGGCGCTGTTGCTCAGCGACGACGGGGATTCGCCACGGCTGGCCGACGAAGCCCAGCGGATGGGCCTCAAACCCCAGCTGGCACGTACCCCGTACCTGTTCGAGCTGGGCCTGGAGCACGGTGTCGGGCAAACCGCCGAAGCTTTGAGTGCCTGGCTGATATCGCGTTACCCGGACAGCTGGTGCGTCAGCTCGGCCCAGACCTCGCTGCTCTGGTGCCGGCCCGCCACGTTGACGGTGGACAACCAGCGGCTGCTGGAAAAACTCGACGGCCTGGGTTGGAACATCTTGCGGATTGCCGTGGGCGGCCAGGCGGATGGGCTGGCCGGGTTGCGGCGCTGTTACCGACGGGTCAGCGACTTGCTGGCTTACGGCCGAGACCTGCTCCCGCATGCCCGGTTGCTGACCCTGAACCGCTTTCGCCTGCCGGTCATGCTCTGGCGGCATCGAAACGACGACGCCCTGGATGAGCTGCTCAACCCTTTGCGCAAAGTGCTCGCCAAGGACGGCAATGGTCAGTTACTGGCGACCTTGCGCAGTTGGTGCGAACACGACGGCCAGAGCCAGGCCTGCGCCGACGCCCTGGGTATCCATCGCAACAGCCTGCGCTATCGCATGGAGCGCATCGCCGAACTCAGCGGCGTCGACCCCTTGCGCCTGGACGGCATGCTCGCCCTGTACCTGGGCGTGCAATTGCTACCCCAAACCATCGCCCCCCAACCCCCGGAATCCCCATAGCCGCTGCCGAGCCGGCGAGGCTGCGCCGGCCAGCACCGACGCCGCAGGGTGTCAGGTTTCAGGCCGGTGCTGACCGCTGTTGTACCAATGAACAATAAAGCCCATGCACTCTTGTGCAGCGGACAGGCGTCAGCACTGGCGCCAAGTGGCAGCATGGGCCGCATAAGAACTGGAGATAGCCTATGAAAATCATCATCGCCCCCGACTCGTTCAAGGATAGCCTGAGTGCCGAAGGGGTCGCCGCGGCCATTGCCGAGGGCCTGGCCCGGGTCTGGCCCGAGGCGCAGTTGCTGCTGTGCCCGATGGCCGATGGCGGTGAGGGCACGGTGGAGTCGGTTCTGGCCGCCTGTGAGGGCGAATTGCGCACCACTGCGGTGCAGGGGCCGCTGGGGACTTCGGTTGAGGCGCATTGGGGTTGGCTGGCGGCAAGCCACACGGCCATCATCGAAATGGCCGAGGCCAGCGGTCTGCAGTTGGTTCCTGTAGGCCAGCGAGATGCGTGCACCAGCAGCACGTTCGGCACCGGCGAGTTGATCCTGGCCGCGCTGGATGCCGGTGCCCAGCGGATAATCCTGGCGATTGGCGGCAGCGCCACCAATGATGGCGGTGCCGGCGCCTTGCAGGCACTGGGCTTGAAGCTGCTCGACGACCAGGGCCAAACCCTGGCACGCGGCGGCCTGGCACTGGGCGCATTGGCCCGCATCGACCTCGAAGGCCTGGACCCACGTCTGGCCCAGGTCCGTTTTGAGATAGCCGCAGACGTGAACAACCCTCTGTGTGGCGAGCACGGTGCGTCGGCGATCTTCGGTCCGCAAAAAGGCGCTTCGCCGCAACAGGTGCAGCAACTGGATCGGGCCCTGGGGCATTTTGCCGATCACTGCGCGCACGTCTTGCCCCGGGATGTGCGGGACGAACCGGGCAGTGGCGCTGCCGGTGGCCTGGGGTTCGCGGCCAAGGCATTTCTTGATGCGCAGTTTCGTCCCGGGGTGGAGGTGGTAGCCGAGCTGGTAGGCCTGGAGCAGGCGGTGCGTGGCGCCGACCTGGTGATCACTGGCGAAGGCCGGTTCGATGCCCAGACCCTGCGCGGTAAAACGCCTTTCGGCGTAGCCCGGGTGGCCCGGCAGCATGGCGTGCCGGTGATTGTGCTCGCGGGCACCCTGGGCCAAGGGTATGAGCAGATGTACCAGCATGGCGTCGAGGCCGCGTTCGCCCTGGCTTCCGGGCCCATGACCCTGGAGCAGGCCTGCGCCGAGGCTCCACGGCTCTTGAGCGAGCGTGCCGAGGCGATTGCCCGGTTGTGGCGGCTGGCGGCGCAAAAGCTCAACTGAGCTGTCGATTGCGCTGAACCCGAGACGGCCTTTGCGGATTCAGCGTGGTTTGTCGAGTCAGCGCCCATCGCACCTGGCGGAGGGCGCCAGATGCCTCAGTAGACCCCACCGCCACCGGTCGGTGCGACATGGCCCTTGTATTGTCCGGCCAGGCTTTGCAGGCCTTTCATCAGGACAGTGGTGTCCACCCCGACCGCGACAAAGTGTGCCCCCAGCTCGATGTAACGTCGCGCCAGTACCGGGTCGGCACTGAGAATTCCCACCGCCTTGCCGGCCTGGCGAACCCGCCGGATTGCATCCTCTATCGCCGCAGCCACCTCGGGATGCCCCGGGTTGCCGCGATGGCCCATGGCGGCCGACAGGTCTGCCGGACCGATAAATAGCCCGTCGACGCCTTCCACGGCGGCAATCGCATCCAGGTTGGCCAGGCCTTCGAGGTTTTCGATCTGCACCAGCAGGCACATCTGTTCATCGGCCTGATCCAGGTAGCCGGGGATGCTGTTCCAGCGCGACGCCCGGGCCAAGGCGCTGCCGACACCGCGCACACCTTGCGGCGGATAGCGCATCGCACGCACCAGTTGCTGGGCCTGGGCGGCAGTCTCGACCATCGGCACCAGCAGCGTCTGGGCGCCGATATCGAGTAACTGCTTGATCAGCGCAGTGTCGCCAATCGGCGGGCGAATGATGGCTTGCGCCGGATAGGGCGCAATCGCCTGGAGCTGGGCGAGCAGGCTGCGCACGTCGTTGGGGGCGTGCTCGGCGTCGAGCAGCAGCCAGTCGAAACCGGCGTTGGCCGCCAGTTCGGCGCAGTAGGCATTGGCCAGGCCAAGCCACAGGCCAATCTGCGGCTCGGCGTGGAGCAGGCGTTGTTTGAAGCTGTTGACCGGCAATTGCATGGCAGCGTCCTCAGACAAAACGGCAGGCGATGGAGCCGAGTTGATCGTAGTCGACATGGAAGGTATCGCCGGGGCGCGCGGCCACCGGCCGGGTGAAAGAGCCGCCGAGGATGATCTGCCCGGCTTCAAGGCCAACGTCATAGGCCGCCAGTTTGTTGGCCAGCCAGGCCACGCCTTTGGCCGGATGGTTGAGCACCGCCGCCGAGACCCCGGACTCTTCGATCACCCCGTTGCGGTACAGCACCGCCGGCACCTTGCGCAGGTCAATATCGCCAGGCCGCACCGCGCGGCCGCCCATCACCACCCCGGCGTTGGCCGCATTGTCGGAAATGGTATCGAACACCTTGCGCGTGACCTGGGTCTGCGGGTCTAGCTGCTGGATTCGAGCGTCGATGATTTCGAGCGCCGGAATCACCCATTCAGTGGCATCGAGCACATCGAACAGGGTGCAATTGGGGCCCTTGAGGGGTTTGCCGAGAATAAACGCCAGCTCCACTTCGACCCGCGGCACGATAAAGCGCTCGAAGGGGATGTCGCTGCCTTCATCGAACAGCATGTCGTCGAGCAGCGCGCCGAAGTCCGGCTCGGTAATGTTCGACGACACCTGCATGGCACGCGAGGTCAGGCCGATCTTGTGCCCGACCAGCTTGCGACCGTCGCGGATCTTCTGCTCGACCCAGCAGCGCTGGATGGCGTAGGCGTCTTCAATGGTGATGCCGGGGAATTGCAGCGACAGTTGGCCGATCTGTTCCCGGCTGCGCTCGGCCGCGTCGAGGCGGGCGGCGGCCTGTTGGATGTCCGAGGTGCTGAGCATGATTATTTCTCTCGTGGATTGACAATAAGGGCGGGCACCCGCAGCACCAACCAGGCGCCGCAGGCGATCAGCAGGGCCAGGGCATACAGCGCCAGGCTGGCACTTTGGGTGGCATCGCGGACAACGCCGATCAGGTACGGCGCGAGGAACGAGGCAATGCTGCCGAACGAGCTGATCATCGCGATGCCGGCCGCCTGGGTGCTGCTGGCCAGAAAGGCCGGGGGTAGTTGCCAGAACATCGGCAGGGCAGCGCTGGCGCCCATGCCGGCGATCATCAGGCCGCCCATGACCAGCCAGGCGCTGTCCGGCGCGAGGCCCGTGAGGATCAAGCCCAGGCTCGACATCAGCAGCGGCACGCTGAGGTGCCAGCGGCGTTCGCGCAGGCGATCCGAGGAGCGCCCGATGCCAATCATGAACAGGCAGCCGGCCAGGTAGGGCAGGGCACTGAGCATGCCAACGCTGCTGTCGCGAGCGATGCCGGCCTGGTGGATCAGGGTCGGCATCCAGAAGGCGATGGTGTTCACCGCCAGCATCACCGCGAAGTAGATGCACACCAGCAGCCAGATGTATTTGTCCTTGAGGATCCCGCTGAAGCTGGTGATCGACTTGTGCTGTTCTTCCTGCTGGAGCGCCGCGTGCAATTGTTGCTTCTGTTGCGGGCTGAGCCAGCTGACCTGATCGATGCTTTCCGGCAGGGCCTTGAGTACCACCAAGCCGAGAAACACCACTGGCAGGCCTTCGATCAGGAACATCCATTGCCAGCCCCGCAGGCCGCCGAAATCATGGAAACCTTCGAGAATCCAGCCTGATAAGGGTCCGCCGATGACCCCGGCCATGGGCACGGCAATGGCGAACAGGGCCGTCACCTGTCCACGCTTACCGGCCGGAAACCAGCGGTTGAGCAAGACCAGGATGCCCGGGAAGAAGCCGGCCTCGGCGACCCCCAGTAGAAAGCGCAGGACATAGAAGCCGAGCGCGCTGTCGATCAACAGCATGCCGGCCGACAGCAGGCCCCAGACCACCATCAGGGTGGCGATCCAGCGCCGTGGGCCGACCCGATCCAGGGCCAGGTTGCTCGGCACGCCAAATAACGCGTAGGCAATGAAAAACAGCCCGGCGCCAAAGCCGTAGACGCTGTCGCTGAACCCCAGGTCCTGGGTCATCTGCAGCTTGGCGAAGCCGATATTGATGCGGTCCAGGTGGGCGAAGATGTAACAGGTAAACAGCAGCGGCATCAGGCGCCAGGTGATCTGGCGGTAGGTGTCGTTGACTGCTGTGGCGGTGTTCATGGCAAGTGTCGAGCCGGGCATTGGAGTGATCTCCTTATTGTTATTTTGCTTAAAGCCGGGACAAAGGCTCCCCATACCCACGGCGAGAAGGCCGCGGGCGTCTAGCTATTGCGCGACAGGTTCAGGCCCGCTGGATGAACATCCGGGGCACCGTCTGCGGTTTGGCCAGGGAGCGCTGTCAGGCCTGGTTCTTGAGAAACTCGTGCACGTTGTTGTGCTTGAAGTTGAGCTCGGCATCCAGCTCGGTCATCTCGAACGACAACGCCAACAGACGCTGTGCCTGGAGCTTCGCGAAGTGCTCCTTGATGATCTCGAACAGCTCCTCGGCCACCTGGCGTCGGGTGGCCAGGTCACGCCCGGCGCCGACTTGCAGGCGCATATGGACAAAGGCGTAGTCGTGCTTGCCATCGGCCATGCGCCAGGTGTCCAGGCGCACGCCACGGCTGCGGATACCGCCCAGGGGAAACACGCCACTGGCGCCCAGGTAGTGATGGACCTTCTCGAACAGGGCCGGCAAGTCGGCGGCTTGTTCGATGTTGTCGGTGTATTCAGCAACGAAATGCGGCATGGAGCCTCCTTTGGAGGCAGCTGCAAGCTTGAAGCTGCAAGCGGCAGGCGTTTTCCTGCGGCTTGCAGCCTGGGGCTTGGCGCTGCTTCAAACCTCGAAAATAGCGTTGATCTGGCCGGTGCCGGAGCTGCCGAATGGCGGGGTGATGATCTGCGCCGGTTTGTTGTATTCGGGCCCGCCCAGCAGGCCAAGCAACATCGCGGTGTCGTGCATCTTGCCTTCGCCATAACAGTGTTCGGCGTAGTCCGGCAGCATCGCGCAGAACTCGCGAAAGCGCCCTTGCTGCCACAGCTCGACCACGCGCATGTCCACCTGTTTGTCGAACTCCCGGGTCCAGCTATGGATATTGGCTTCGGCCACCCGGTCGTCTGAAAAGCGGTGGGACAGCGAGCCCGAGGCCAGCACCAGCACCTTGCGATCGCTCTTCTCGATGGCGCGACGCACAGCGGCGCCGAAGGTGAAGCTGTCCTGCAGGGTGTGCCAGGCGCACCAGGCGGCAATCGACACCACTTTGAAGTGCTGCTCCGGCGGCACGTCCATGTGCATGTAGCGCATCGGCACCAGGGTGCCGTACTCCAGCTCCAGGCTGGGAATGTTGTGGGCCAGGGTGCGTACATCGGCGGCCACGGCTTCGGCCGCGATCAACTCGCCGAGCTCGGTGCAACCCTGGTAGTCATAGGTCATGTTCTTGATGAAATGCGGCAGCTCGTTGCTGGTGTAGGTGCCCTGGAAATGCTCACCGCAATTGACGTGGTAACCGCTGTTGACCAGCCAGTGCACGTCGAACACCACCGCGGTATCGGCCCCCAGCTCCCGTGCGCGGCGAGCGATTTCCTTGTGCCCGGCAATCGCCGCTTCGCGGCAACCGTGGTGCTTGCCCGGCAGTTCGGACAGGTACATCGATGGAACGTGACAGACCTTGGCGGCTAGAACGACTTCGCCCATGGTGCTTCTCCTGAAACATCTTATTGTTCGACCTGTAGCCGGAGCCCCTGGCGGCGCGTGGGCATGCAGCGGCTACAGACTGTGCAAAACCTTACACGCCCCAGCGCGGGATGTGGTGGCTGCCCATGGAGAGGCAGACGTTCTTGATCTCGGCAAAGACTTCGAAGCTGTACTCACCGCCCTCACGGCCGGTGCCTGAGCCCTTGATGCCGCCGAATGGCTGGCGCAGGTCGCGCACGTTCTGGCTGTTGATGAACACCATGCCGGCCTCGATGCCACGGGCCAGGCGGTGGGCCTTGCCGATGTCCTGGGTCCAGATGTAGGACGCCAGGCCGTATTCGGTATCGTTGGCCAGTTGCAGCGCCTCGGCTTCGTCCTTGAATGGGATCAGGCACACCACCGGGCCGAAGATTTCCTCCTGGGCGATGCGCATCTTGTTATTGACGTCGGCAAACACCGTCGGCTGGATAAACTGGCCGCGGCTCAGGTGCGCCGGCAGGTTGGCCGGGCGTTCCAGGCCGCCAGCGAGGAGGGTGGCGCCTTCTTCGAGACCGATCTTGATGTAGCCGGTGACCTTGTCGTAGTGGGCCTGGGTGATCATCGAGCCGACCTGGGTCTTGGGGTCTTGCGGGTCGCCGACGATCAGGCGCTTGGCGCGGGCGGCGAACTCCTTGATGAACTCGGGGTAGACGCTTTCCTGGATGAACACCCGGCTCCCGGCGGTGCAACGCTCGCCGTTGAGGGAAAAAATGGTGAACAGCGCAGCGTCCAGCGCACGCTCAAGATCGGCGTCTTCAAAAATCAGCACCGGCGACTTGCCGCCCAGCTCCATGGAGTACTTTTTCAGCCCGGCGGTCTGCATGATCTTCTTGCCGGTGGCGGTGCCGCCGGTGAAGGAAATGGCCCGCACGTCCGGGTGGCGAACCAGGGCGTCGCCAGCGGTGGCGCCATAACCCTGGACAATGTTCAGTACCCCGGCCGGGATACCCGCCTCATGGGCCAGGCGCCCCAGCTCATTGGCCGTCAGCGGCGACAACTCCGACATCTTCAGCACCGCAGTATTGCCCAGTGCCAGGCACGGTGCGGTCTTCCAGGTGGCGGTCATGAACGGTACGTTCCACGGCGACACCAGGGCGCATACGCCCACCGGCTGGTACAGGGTGTAGTTGAGCATCTGGTCATCGACCGGATAACTGTGACCGTCCATGCGGGTGCAGACTTCGGCAAAGAAGTCGAAGTTGTGGGAGGCGCGGGGGATCAGCACGTTTTTGGTCTGGTGAATCGGCAAGCCGGTGTCGAGGGTTTCCAGTTCTGCCAGGTGCGGCACGTTCTGCTCGATCAGTTCGCCGAGCTTGCGCATCAGCCGCGCACGCTCCTTGGCCGGGGTGTTGGCCCATTTCGGAAAGGCTTCCTTGGCGGCCGCGACCGCCTGGGCCACTTCTTCGGCGCCGCCACTGGCGACTTCGCCGATGGCTTCACCGGTGGCAGGGTTGTAGTTGGTGAAGACGTCTTGGCTTTCGACCTCGCGGCCGTTGATCCAGTGTTTGATCATTTATGCATGCTCCTTGGCCGCGCGAGCCGGTTGATTGAGGGCAAGGCTGGCGAAAAAATCGGTTTCACTGACGATGCGGTTGACCAGGCGCCCAACGCCTTCGACTTCCACCACCACTTCATCGCCGGGCACCACGTCGGACAGGCCTTCGGGGGTGCCGGTGGCGATCATGTCGCCGGGCTGCAGGGTCATGAAGCTGGAGAGGTACTCGATCAGGTAAGGGATGTCGAAAATCATGTCGGCGGTGCTGCCTTCCTGGCGCAGCTCGCCATTGACCCAGGTCCGCAGCTTGAGGTTGGACGGGTCAGGCACGTCCGCCACATCGACGATCCACGGGCCGACCGGGGTGGTGGCATCGCGGTTTTTAACCCGCAGGTTGGGCCGGTAGTAGTTCTCGAGGTAATCGCGGATCGCGTAGTCGTTGCACACCGTGTAGCCCGCGAGATAGTCCAGGGCGTCCGCACGCTTGACGTTGCGCGCGGTCTTGCCGATGACCGCCACCAGCTCGCACTCGTAGTGCATGTAGGCGACGTTGTCCGGGCGCCAGGTCACCTGGTTGTGACCGGTGTAGGTCCCGGGTGACTTGATGAAGGCCAGGGGTTCGGTCGGCGGCTTGAATGCCAGTTCGGCGGCGTGGTCGGCGTAGTTCAGGCCCAGGGCAAACATGCTGCCGGTGGCCGGTGGTAGCCACTCCACCTGGTCTGCGGCGACCACCCGGCCATCGGCCAGGGTCAGAGAGTCGGTAGCAGTGACCACGGCCTGGTGGACCTGCCCCTGGAAACGGATGCGTGCGTGTTTCATGTCAGTTCCTTATTCGGCAACGATGGTGGTGGACAGCCGGCCCAGGCCGCTGATGTCCACCTCGACCCGGTCACCGGGCTGCACGTCGACGCGGCCTTCGGGGGTGCCGGTGATCAGCACGTCGCCCGCATGCAGGGTCATGAACTCGCTGAGTTCGACGATCAACTGCGGAATGCTGCGCACGAAGTTCGCGGTGCTGTTTTCCTGCACCAGTTCGCCGTTGACGAACAGCTTGAGGCTCAGGGCGTGGGGGTCGCCGACCTGATCGGCAGGCACCAGCTCCGGGCCGAGCGGGCAAAAACCGTCACGGCATTTAGCCTTGACGGCAGGGCGGTAGTAGCTGTCTTCCGGCAGGCTGAATTCATTGACGATGGTGTAGCCGGCCACGTGTTGCATGGCGTTTTCCAGGCTGACGCGGCTGGCGCTCGTGCCGATCACCACCCCGAGGGCCGGGCCCGGCTGCAGGCGTTCGACCCCCTTGGGGTACACCACCGGCTGGCCGTCGGCGTTGCGGGTATTGGGTGTCTTGATGAACAACACCGGCTTGACCGGTGGCTTCTGGTAGGGCGGCTGGGTGAAGGATTGCAGGTGTTCCTGCAGCAGGCCCTGGTAGTTCAGCGCCACGCCGAACAGGGTGCCACCGGCGAGGTCGTTCAGTGCACGACTCATTGTTGTTTTCTCCATGAGCGTCGCGGAAAGGGTGTCAGCCGCGAGTCGATTCGTTAATGTGTTAACGTTATATTTAATATGTTAACGATCGTCAAGCGTCGTCCATGGCCCGGGTGTCCGGTACTGGTGAACAGGCCATGAATCACGCAGGATGTGGACGCGTCGAAGGTCAGAAAATAAAAATGAGAAGCCGCTCATGAGCGATCGCCAGCCGATTCCCAACATCAATATCGGGCAGGTCTACGACCAGCGTTATGCCGACTCCCAGGTGCACTACGACAAGCTGAGCAACCTCGCCGGTTTTTTCGGCCGCAATATGCGGGTGCACCGTCATGACCGGTTTTTCCAGGTGCACTACGTGCAAAGTGGCGCGGTGCGGGTCTACCTCGACGACCAGCAGTACCTGGAGTCGGGGCCGATGTTCTTCATCACGCCGCCGACTGTTCCCCATTCCTTCGTGACCGAAGCCGACAGCGAAGGCCATGTGCTGACGGTGCGCCAGCAGTTGGTCTGGGAACTGATCGAGGCTGACCGCAGCCTGGCGCCGGCCCCGCAGATACCGCCGGCCTGTGTGGCACTGGCACGCCTGGGCCCGGAATTCGGCGCCGAGGCGCGACGCCTGTCCCTGCTATTCGAGGAACTGCAACGCGAGGCCGCCGAGCAGGCACCGGGGCGCGAGCAGGCCCTGCTGGCCCTGACCCGGCTGATCCTCATCAGCCTGCTGAGGTTGTCCGCCAATTCCCTCGAGGCGCGTCCGGCGCGCCACGAAGACTTGCAGATCTTCCACCGCTTCAATGAGCTGATCGAGGCGCACTACCTGCAACATTGGCCGTTGTCGCGCTATGCCCGGCAGATCGGGGTCACCGAGGCGCGCCTGAATGATGTGTGCCGGCGTATCGCCGACTTGCCTTCCAAGCGCCTGGTGTACGAGCGCCTGATGCAAGAGGCCAAGCGTTTGCTGCTGTTTACCGCCAGTACCGTGAATGAAATCTGCTACCAGCTGGGGTTCAAGGACCCGGCCTATTTCAGTCGTTTTTTCCAGCGCAATGCCAAGCTCGCCCCGGGGGAATATCGTCTGCGCCAGGACCGTGCCGAGCGTTCGGCCTAGCGCGTGCGGGGCTGTTGGTGCGACGCCGGGCGTGGGAGAATCCGCGCCTTTTCTCGACAAGGAGCGTCGCCATGCTGCGCCTCACGCTGATGACCCTGATGTTGTTCGGCAGCGTCGCCCAAGCCCGGGCGGCAGCGGAGGAGGTGCCGCTGCTGCGCCAGACCCGCGAGTGGCTCACCGCGTGCGACAACCTGCGCAACTGCCACGCCCTCAGCGCACCCAGCGGGCAGAATGGCTCGGAGTACAGCTCCCTGAGCTTGCACGTCACACGCCGCAGTGGGCCGCAAGCGTCGCTGCGGCTGCGCCTTGATCATCGCGGGCCGCCATTGGGCCGCTTTGAACTGTTGCTCGATGGCCAGCCCCTGAGCCTGGAGTTGCAGGCCGGGATGACGCTGGAGCTGGACGACCAGGGCACTGATGCCAACCTGCAAAGCTACGCCATGATCATGGAGGACGATGGGCGCAAATGGTTGCAGCAACTGCGCAACGCCCAGCGCTTGCAGATGGCCGGCGACCAGCAGGCCAGCGTGTCCCTGAGCGGCTTGTCGGCCGCCTTGCTGTTGATGGACTCGGTGCAGGGCCGGCTAGAGAGCGTGACCGCCCTGATGCGCCCGGGACCGCGCCCGGCCAATGAGCTGCCACCCCGCCAGTTGCCGCCAGCGCCGCGTGCTTATCCGGCGGCGCCGCCGGCATTGAGCGATCAGGAACGCGCACGCATCACCGCCGCGGTGCTCAAGGACCAGGCCGGCGCCATGGGCGAGGCCGATAAACCCCGGGTCGAGGTCTATCCGCTTACCGCAGAGCGGGCGTTGACGGTGCTCTACAGCGCGTGCGCCGCCTATAACTGCGACTACCAGATCGGCAGTCGTTCCCGCAGCAACCCGGCCAAGGTCCAACCGCTGAAGCGCCAGCCGCCACCGTTCGAGGTGGAGGACTCCGGCGCGGTGTCCTACGACCCCGGAACCGGCCTCCTGCGCACGTTTTACAAGCTGCGCGGCATCGGTGACTGCGGCGACCGGAGCCAGTGGGCGTTCGACGGACAGGGTTTCCAGTTGACGGATTTTCGCCGCATGCCGCTGTGCAGTGGCCTGCGCAGCAGGGATTGGCCGGCACTGTGGAACAGCCGCGACTAGCCTCCTGCCCGCTATAGATGGGCCTGGTGCCGTTCCCAATCGGCGGCCTGGCGTTCGACCCACTGCTGCTGAAAGGCCAGGAATGCCGCAGTGGGTTGCTGCATTTGCACGAACTCCAGCATCGGATCGCTGACCGCCGTGCGGATGCCCGCCAGTTCCTCGATCACCGCCAGCCCGCAGAACGGCACGTAGGCTTCGGAGTAGCCACCCTCGTGGACCAGCACCAGCCGGCCCTGGCACAGGTGTTCGGCAGTCTGGCGCAGCAGGCGGGTCATGCTGCGGAACGAATCACTGTGCAACAGCATGCGCGCCAGGGGGTCGACGGCGTTGGCGTCATAACCGCAGGCAACGATGATCAGCTCCGGTTCGAAGCGCTCCAGTGCCGGGATGACCAGGCGCTGCATGGCCTGAAGATAGGCCTGGTGCCCGCTGCCCGGTGGCAGGGGAATATTGAGGTTGGCGCCGAGCCCGGGCCCACGGCCGCGATCTTCTTCACCGCTGTAGCCGGGCGGGAAGCATCCGTCCTGGTGCAGCGATATGGTCAGCACGTCGCCGCGTGCTTCGAAAATCGACTGGGTGCCGTTGCCGTGGTGCACATCCCAGTCGATCACCGCGACTTTGCCCAGCCCGCGCCGAGCCTTGGCGGCTTCGATGGCGATGGCGATATTGGCCAGAAAACAAAAGCCCATGGCGTCGTCCGCCAGGCAGTGGTGGCCCGGCGGCCGGGACAGCGAGTAGGCGTTGTCGGACTCGCCCGCCAGCACCCGGTCCACCGCCGCCATGGCCAGCCCGGCGGACAGTTTGGCGATCTCGTAGCTGCCAGGGCCGATGGGCGCCTGGGGCCCGAGTTCGCCGCCCCCAGCATCACTTAGCGCCTTGAAGCGTTGCAGGTAGCCCGGGGTGTGCACCCGCAGCAAATCCTCCTCGCTGGCGGGGTTGGCGCTCTGGACATGCAACTGACGGGTCAGCCCGGACACATCCAGCAGGCTTTTCAGTCGGCGTTTGGTTTCCGGTGATTCGGCGTGGCCGGCGGCGGCCGGCGGTTGCACCCAGCCGCCGACCGGCAAGGTCAAGGCGTGCGGCCCGGCGCTGTGCCAAAGGCTGAGTTCATCGAAGAAGAAAGCAGTTTTACGGGTCATTGACGCAGTGCTCCAGTGGAGGAAAGGAAGCATGGGTTATGCCTGGGCGGTTGTTTTCATGCGGCAAGCCAGCATCAGCCCCAGGGACAGCAAGGTGATGCAGGCTCCGCCCATCAGCAGGGGAGAGAAACTTGCGCTGTTTTCGATCAGGCGCCCGGCGATGGCCGGACCTATGGCCAGGCCGCCGCCGATTACCAGGTTCGAGGCGTTCATCAGTTTTCCCGAACGGTCGAGGTCAGCCAGGCACGCCAGGATCAACGGCAGGATGAAGGTCCAGGTGAACTTGAACGCCAGCGCGGCCAGGGCAAAACGCGCCAGGGGTGGCTGGCCCAGAAGCAACAGCACCGAGCCGGCCATCAACCCGTACCCCAGCACCAGCAACAGCTGGCGCGGCAGACGAGTGCCGATCAACGAGGCGCAGCCGGCCCCGACGATGCCCATCAGGGTGGCGATGGCGAGGATTTCACCGCTGTGTTCCGCGCTGATCCCGGCCTTGGCGCCGATCGAGCCAATAAAGGTCCAGATCCCGCTGAGGCTGATGTAGAAACTGAGGATCCCGAGAATGCCCAGGGCTGCCTGCCAGGTTGAGCGCTGCGGGCCTTGCTCCCGGGCCGGGGCGGCGGGTGGCGCAGCCTGGGGGAAATAGCGCGCCAGGGGCAGGAACAGCGCCATCAGTGCGGCGAGGATCAGGTAGCACGCGGCCAGGCCGTAGTGCTCGAACAGCCGGGGCAGGATGCTCAAGCCCAGCGCGCCGACCACCAGTTGGCCCATCACCCACAGGCCATAGACGCGGCTGGGGTTGGCGCTGGAGGCCGCACTGGACAGGCAGATGATCATCAGCGAACCGCCGGCCAGGGCGCTGCAAAAACGCAGGGCCAGCAGCGCGCGGTAATCGGTGACGAGCATCGACAGCAGGTTGGCGGCAATAAACAGCATGCCGGCCAGCAGCGCGGCGCGGCGCCAGTCGAAACGCTTGAGCCACCACAGGGCGGGCAGGGTGGCCAGGCTCATGGCGCCCAGTTCGGTGGAAAACAGGTCGCCGATCTGCGTCGGGCTCAGCTGCCACTGGCTGGCCAGTTGCGCCGCGATCGCCGGCGCGGTCATGAGGATGGTCGGGACGATGGCGGCGAACAGCACGATCGCCGCCAACCGGGCCAGGGGCGAGACGCTCAAGCCCTGGTCGCTGTTCAAGGTGTGGCTGGGAGTGGTCATGGACAGGCTCCGGGGGTGCGCTTCAGAACACATGAACCAGGCGCAGCAAGGCGTCGGTCCCGTGGTAACCGTTATCGGTGGCAACGTTCTGCGACAGGCTGAACATCAGCTGGTTTTGCTTATCCAGCCAATGGCCGACCTCGAAGCCAACCTGGGTGTAGCGCTTGTGGGTGTCGTCGATGCGCTGGTCATTGATCCGCAGTTCACCACCGTCGGCGTGGATCAGCCGCAGCGCGCCATAGGTGCTCGGGGTGAAGTCATAGGACGCGAAGGCTTGCAGCCGGTAGAGCGGGTCCTGCTTGAGTGAGCTGCCAAAGTAGTCGTCATTCCTGGCGTATAGCTGGGCTTCGAGGTTGGCTTCCAGTACCCACTTTTCGCCGATGCCCTGTGTGTAGTTGTAAACAAAGGTCGCGCCCCAGCGGTTGGCCCCCGGCGACACATCGGGGTCCCGGCTGTGGTACTCGCCTAGGGGCAGGGTGATCAGGGTCAGCAGCCCGCTGTAGGTACGCGACGCCGGATCGTTGATGAAAAACAGGGTGCCGCCGACTTGTGGATCGCCGAAGCCGCTTTCGCCGCTGTGCTGGCTGGCACCGGGCAGGCGGGCGTTGATATCGGCAAAGGGCAGGATGAATTGCGGGGTGCACAAGGTGCCGCAGATGTCGCTGAAAAACACCTGGCGGTAGGCCATGGCATTGACCCGCAGTTCGGCCTTGCCGGTGCTGTCGGCCGGGCCGTGGAAGTCGTCGACGCGGGTGGCCGGCAAGTACAACACGCCCAGGGTGGTGCCCGCGGGGGCGCCAAAAAAATCCCGGGCGTTGAGGTCGGCGGCGCCGGCTTGCAGGCTCAACAGCCCCGTGGTCAAGGCCACGGCGATGGAGCAGGGGGTGAGTTTGTGCATGGGCGTTACGTCTCTGTTTTAGGTTGTTGTACGGCGAGCAGCTCGCCATGACGTGGCAGTGGGGGATAAAAAGCGGGCAAAAAGGTCCCGAGGCCGCCAGGACGGCAGCAAAAAATCAGTCCGGATCAGCGCTGGAGATCAGCTGGGAGGGGCGTGCAGTAACTGGGCGATGCGGGCCTTGTCCTTGACTCCGAGCTTGCTGTAGATGGCGCGGATATGGTGGCGCACGGTGTTGGGCGACATGCCCAGGTCCCGGGCCACTTCCTTGTAGGTCTTGCCGTCGCCGAAACATTGCGCGACGTCGTTTTCTCGCGGGCTCAACTGCGGCAGCACGCTGCGGTTGCGCGCCGCCAACAGATACAGGTCGCCCACGGCCGAGGCTTCGACCTGCAAATGCTTGCCTTCGAACCCGTCACCATCCAGGGCCACCGGCAACTGCGGGCCACTCCAGTGCGGCCACTCGCTGAGCAGCAGGTCGACAAATCCGCGTTCGGCGCAATGCAGGGTGCCGCGCTGGTCGCACACCGCCAGTGCCAGGTTGCGCGGCCGGGTGAGTTTTTCGCGCATGGCCACCAGGGTGCGGATCTGGTTGGCCGAGACCGCGGCCACCAGGTGCAGCATGATGTTGTTCAGCAAGTGACAGTCGTCCTTGCTAAAGCGCGGCGCACCGGGCTTGCGGTACAGCGCCAGGTGATCGCTGAGGTGGGTGTGGGGGTCGATGTAGACCACGCACATCAGCTCGCCGATGTCATAGGTCGTGCCAAGCCAGTTCAGGCCAGGGCCATTGGCCGGATGGCGCATGTCGATGATCACCGCCTGCCCGGGGGAGGCGTGCACGCGGCTCACGGTGACGTCGATATGGCGGATCGACTGCCAGTCCGGCAGGTAGCTGGGCGGCAGGTGATACAGGTAGGAACTGTGCTCCTCGGGCAGGCCGTCGATCAGCGCGGCGCGTCCCCACCAGGCGCTGTCAAAGGGCAGCACCTGGCTGATACGAGCCAGGGCATGGGGGTGCAGGGTTTCGATGTCCTGGTGCTGGGCCAGGCGTTGCAGTTCGAGTGTCAGCGCGCTGAAGGCTGCCAGCAGGCCGGCGTGTCCATGATCATGACCGCTCATTGGGGTGTACCTCTGTGCGACTTTCTTATTATTTTCGTCACGAAGTAGTGAAGGACCGGAACGTCGCGAAGACGTGGGCAGGGCCTGAAATCGAGTATCGGCGGGTTGCGGTAGCCTCGCCATCCTACAGATGCAGGAGGCTGGCCGCGCGCGCCGCGCTCTCCGCCAAACCGGCCGATGCGCTGTAGGCCCCGGGCCAGAGCCCTCCCGTGAAACTCCCGGTTATCCGCGGCGCCAACCTGGCGGTCAAGGCCACTCACTGAATGTGACTACCCGGTCACAACTGGAAATATTTTTTGCCGGCGGACGCATTAAACCTCAAGTCCGGCCGATATCCATTACAGGCTCGCAGACCAACTACAACAGTCGGGCCAACCTGTCACACCTCCAGCGCGGCTGGCCGACAGGGCTATTGGCATGGATGCGCGCAACCCCTTATTTCCCGAGAGTCGTCCTATGTCCCTACGTAATATCAATATCGCGCCTCGCGCTTTCCTCGGTTTTGCGTTCATTGCGTTGCTGGTCGTGGTGTTAGGTGTGTTTGCGGTCAACCGCATGTCAATCATTCGCCAGGCGTCCATCGATATGGACACCATCCAACTGCCGAGTGTGAGGTACTTGGGGAACATGACCGAGAACGTCCTGCGCATGCGCATCCTGTCGTTCCGCATCCTGGTCAACCGCGAAGCGGCCGGCCTGGATGAAGCGCAGACCCGCATCGGCGTGTTGGTAGACAAGCTCAAGCAGGCCCAGGCCAGCTACGCCGCGTTGCCGGCGGGCACTGAGGAAGCGGCGCTGTATAAATCCTTTGCCGCCACCCTGGAAAACTACCTGCAAGCCCAGAACCAGATGCTCGAGCTGTCGCGGCAGAACAAGCTGGAGGAGATGCGCAGCCTGATCAACACCCGGATCAAGGACGGCACCGACTTGATGGGTGAACAACTGAACAAGCTGGTGGCGATCAACACCGCCGATGCCACGGCGGCATCAGCCGATGCCGGCAACCATTACGACAGCGCGATCACCTGGATCATCCTGGTCGCCCTGGCGGCGGCATTGATGACGGTGCTCCTGGCGCTGTTGCTGACCCGCAGCATCGTGCAGCCGCTGAACCGGGCCCTGAGTGCCGCGCAAACCATTGCCGGCGGCGACCTGACCAAAGCCATCGAGGTCGACGGCAAGGACGAGTCGTCGCGCCTGCTCAGTGCCCTGGCCGATATGCAGGGCAACCTGCGCCGCACCATCGAGCAGATCTCGGGCTCCGCCACCCAGCTGGCGTCGGCCTCGGAAGAGCTCAGCGCAGTTACCGAGGAAGCCTCCCGTGGCCTGCAACAGCAGAACAACGAGATCGAACAGGCCGCCACTGCGGTCAATGAGATGACCGCCGCCGTGGAAGAGGTCGCGCGCAACGCGGTGTCGACGTCGGAGGCCTCGCACCAGTCGACCCAGGCCGCCCGTGAAGGCCGTGATCGGGTGGTCCAGACCGTCGATGCGATCCAGACCATGACCCACGACGTGCAAAACACCTCGGTGATGATCGAAGGCCTGGCCACCCAGGGCCGGGACATCGGCAAGGTGCTGGATGTGATTCGGGCCATTGCCGAGCAGACCAACCTGCTGGCCCTGAACGCCGCAATCGAAGCCGCCCGGGCCGGTGAGGCCGGACGTGGTTTTGCGGTGGTGGCCGATGAGGTCCGGGCCCTGGCCCACCGCACTGCGCAGTCGACCCAGGAAATCGAAAAAATGGTCGCCGGGATCCAGAACGGCACCGGCGAAGCGGTGCAGTCGATGCAGCAAAGCAATCAACGCACCCAGAGCACCCTGGAAATGGCCCGCGCCGCCGGTGTGGCCCTGGAGCAGATCGCCGAGTCGATCAACCTGATCAACGAGCGCAACCTGGTCATTGCCAGCGCCTCGGAAGAGCAGGCTCAAGTGTCGCGTGAAGTCGATCGCAACCTGGTGAACATCCGCGACCTGGCCACCCAGTCGGCGGCCGGTGCCAACCAGACCAGCGCTGCAAGCCATGAGCTGTCGCGCCTGGCGGTGGATTTGAACAGCATGGTGGCGCGCTTCGTCATCTGACCGGGCGTGAGTCCGGCGCCGGTCACGGCGCCGGAAGCCGGTTTAACCGGCGGCTTGTGGCCACAGCTGTGGATTGACCAGATTGGCCGGGCGTTGTCCGGCCAATGCCGCCAACAGGTTGTCGACGGCGCAGCGAGCCATGGCTTCGCGGGTTTCATGGGTGGCCGAACCGATGTGCGGGGTGGCCACCACATTGTCCAGTTGCAACAACGGCGAGTCGTGGTCCAGCGGCTCGCGCTCGAACACATCCAGCCCGGCCGCGCGGATCTTGCGCTGCTGCAACGCCTCGATCATCGCCCCTTCGTCCACCACCTTGCCCCGGGAAATGTTGATGAAGATGCTTTCCGGGCGCATCAGCTCGAACTCCCTGGCGCCGATCAAACCGTGTGTCTGGGCGGTCAGCGGCAATGTCAGGCAAATGAAATCGGCCTCCTGCAACAGTTGCTCCAGGCTGCAATAGCGAGCATTGAAGCGCGCTTCCACCGCCGGTTTCGGCGAGTTGCTGTGGTAGATCAGCGGCATGCCGAAGCCGAAGTGCCCGCGCTGGGCCAGGGCCTCGCCAATGCGCCCCATGCCGATGATGCCCAGGGTCTTGCCATGCACGTCGCTGCCAAAGTGCCGCGGGCCGATGTTGCTGTTCCACTGCCCGGCACGGACCAGGGTGGCCAGTTCCACCACCCGCCGCGCGGTGGCCAGGATCAGGGCAAAACCGGTGTCGGCGGTGGTTTCGGTGAGCACATCCGGGGTGTTGCTGAGCAGGATCCTGCGCTGGCTCAGGTAGTCGATATCGTAGTTGTCGACGCCCACCGAGACACTGGCGACCGCCTCCAGCTGCGGTGCCAGGTCCAGCAGTTCGGCGTCCAGGCGCAGGCTTGCGCCGAGCAGGCCCTGGGCCCGGGGCAGGGCCTGGCGCAGGCGCTGCATGCCGGCGGGGCTCAAGTCTTCGATCAGCGTGACCTCGGCCTGGGCTTGCAGGCGCGCCATCAGCTCAGGGGACAGTTTTTTGTAGACAACAACCTGTTTTTTCATCGGGTTCACCATCGTGTTCGATTCAGGAATGGGCCAGGCGTCGACGGGCAGGCAGGGCCGGCGCCGTGCGGTCACTGGCGCCGGGCTTGAGGAAAATCGTCAGGACCACCGACAGCAGCAGCGCGCCGCTCATCAGCAGGTAGGAAGCGCCGGGCGAACCGGTGGCGCTGTTCAGGTAACCCACCAGGTAAGAGCCGCCGAACGAACCGAGGGCGCCCATGCTGTTGATCAGCGCCATGGCGCCGCCGGCCACGTTGGCGGGAAGAATCTCCGGCACGATGGCAAAGAACGGCCCATAGGGCGCGTACATGCAGGCCCCGGCGATGACCAGCAAGGTGTAGGACCACCAGAAGTGTTCGGCGCCCAGCAGGTAGGAGCCGTAAAAGGCCACGGAGGCGATCAGCAGCGGCGGCCAGACAAAACGTTTGCGCTTCTGGATCCGGTCCGAGCCCCAGGACACCCCGAGCATCGCAATCACCGCCGCCAGGTACGGCAGCGCCGACAGCCAGCCGGCCTCGACCATGTCCATCTGCGCGCCGTGCTTGAGAATCGACGGCAGCCACAGCACAAAGCCGTAGACGCCGATGCTCCAGCAGAAAAACTGCAACGCCAGGATGATGACTTTGGGTGAGCGGAAGGCTTCGGCGTAGTTTTTTACCGCCTTCATGCCCACCTGTTCGGCGTCCAGGGTGCTTTGCAGGTCTTGTTTTTCCTGCGGGGTGAGCCATTTGGCGTCGCTTGGGCGGTCATCCGCCAGGCGCCACCAGATAAAGGCCCAGAGCACGGCGGGCAGGCCTTCGATGATAAACATCCAGCGCCAGCTGAAATGCTCCACCAGGTAGCCCGAGACCACCGACATCCAAAGCATGGTCACCGGGTTGCCGAGAATCAGGAAGGTGTTGGCCCGGGAGCGCTCGGCACGGGTGAACCAATGGCACAGGTAGACCAGCATTGCCGGCATCACGGCGGCCTCGACCACTCCGAGCATGAAGCGGATGACGATCAGCATGTAGGCGTTGGAGACGATACCGGTCAGGGTCGCCAGGGCGCCCCAGAGAATCAGGCTGACAAAAATCAGCTTCTTCACGCTGTGCTTTTGTGCGTAGATCGCCCCCGGCACCTGGAAGAAGAAGTAGCCGAGGAAGAACAGCGCGCCCAGCAGCGATGACAGCCCCGGGGTGATCATCAGGTCGGCGGCCATCCCGGAGGCGGCGGCAAACCCGTAGTTGGCGCGGTCCAGGTACGCCAGGCTGTAGGTGATAAAGACGATGGGCATGATGTACCACCAGCGGCGGGTGGCGAGTTTTGCGGTGTGCATGATGGAACTCCTGAGCTTGTTGTTTTTGTCGCAGCAGGTAACGCGTCACGGGTCAATCGGGTGCGGCGGTCAGGCGCTGGAACGCAAGCGAACGGCAGCGGGCTGGGGCAGTTCTTCTCGGCGCGGCAGGCCTTCCATATCGCCACGGCTCTGCACCGCGCGGCTGCCGATCCAGTTGGCGCGTTGTACGGCTTCGGCCATGCCGAGGTTTTCCAGCAGGCCGCTGATCAGGCCCACGGCAAAGCCGTCGCCGGCGCCTACGGTGTCCACCACCTGGGCCACCGGCACGGCCTCGACAAAACCTTGATCCAGTTGGGTGCGGTAATAGGCGCCGGCGGCCCCGAGCTTGATCACCACGGCCTCGACCCCCTGGTCCAGGTAAAACCCGGCGATATCGGCCGGGTCTTCCAAACCGGTCAGCAGGCGACCTTCACTCAGGCCTGGCAGCACCCAATGGGCCTGCACGGCCAGGCGGTTGATCTCGCTGATCATCTGTTTTTCGCTGTCCCACAGGCTGGGGCGCAGGTTGGGGTCGAACGACAGGCTGCGCCCGGCGGCGCGCATCTGGCTCATCAGCACCTGGGACAGCTCCCGGGCCGAGGCCGAGAGCGCCGGCGGGATGCCGGTGGCGTGCAGGTGCCGGGCCTTCAACAAGGCCGGCGCAATGTTGTTGACCGAGAGCCGGCTGGCTGCCGAGCCGCGGCGGAAGTACTCGACCCGGGGGTCGGCACCATGTTCTTCGAGGGATTTGAGCTGAAACCCGGTGGGGTGCGCGGGGTCGGTCTCGACAAAACGGCAATCCAGGCCCTCGGCCTTCAAGGTGTCGACCACAAAGCGACCGAATGAATCGGCGCCGACCCGGCTCAGCCAGGCCACGTTGAACCCAAGGCGCGACAGGCCGATGGCGACATTACTGTCGGCGCCGGCGATGCGTTTGTGAAAGTGCCCGACCGCAGCCAGGTCGCCGCTGTGCTCGGCGACGAACATGGCCATGGTTTCACCGAAGGACAGGATATCGATCTCAGACATGGGCGTTCTCCAGGCGGGACTGGCCCAGGCGGGCGAGGGTGGCGACGTGGTCACGGGTCAGTTGCACCAGGTCCTCGCCTTGCAGCGGGTATTCCACCGCGCGGTTAATACCTTGGGTCATGTGCCGCAACAGGTGTTCCCACAGATGCAGGTCGGCTGCGCTCGGCGCAATGGTCACCAGCTTGCCGTCGGCGCGGCGTGCCACGGCTTTGCAATGCACATAGCCGACATGCCGCCCCAGCAGGCGCGCGGCGGTGGCGGCCGACTGGTCCTGCCACTGCCAGTTGCCGATGTCGAAGGTCATTTGCACCGGCAGTTGCAGGCGCTCGACCTGATCGAAAAAACGCTGGAACGGTTCGATTCGCCCGCCATGCAGGGTCTGGTCGTTTTCCACCAGCAGCCGCACCGGGTGCCGCGCCAGCAGGGCACCGAGGCTCTGCAGGTCGTTGTTGTCGGTGAAGTACCCCAGGGAAACTTTCAAACCCGTGGCGCCAAAGGCATGGGCGCGCAACAGCGCCTGTTCCAGCTGCGGGTTGGCCTGGGACTGGCCGGCGACCCACAGCTCCAGTGGCGAGGAAAACAGGCTTTCGAGTTGCTGCGCCGCAGTGGCCTGGGCCAGTTCGGCCGGGACTTCGTTGGTGAGCAGCTCTTCACGCCATTCGATTCGTGAGGCCCCGGCGGCGGCCAGCACCTCGATGAAATGGCCTTGGCCGTGCGTGCGCACCAGGTCGGCACCGTAGCTGGAGAGGCTGATGGAAACGGGTGATTTATGCATTGTTATGACCTCTGAAACCGGTTTCATTTTTGTTCAAATTTTTTTGCTGAAGCCCATCCAACGTCTGTCGGCCGCGATTACAGCGAAAGACGGTGTTTCACCGACCCCGGGTCGAGCCCCGCACAATCAACTGCGCCGCAAAATCCAGGACCCGCAGCGGCTGGGTATCACCGCGCAGGCGCTTGAGCAGGCACTCGAACGCGCTGGCGCCAATGGCCTCGGTGGGTTGGGCGAGGGCGGTAATGCCGTTGCCCACCAGCGGGTACCAGTCCAGGTCATCGAGGGCGATCAGGCCGATCTCGTCGAACAGCGGGCAACCCAGTTCGCGCAGGGCCGTGGTGGCTGCCAACGCGGCGACGCCGTTGGCGCAGAACAGGGCTTTGGGCCCCGGGCCCGGGGCGGCGAGGAAGTGCTTCAGCTGTTGGATCAGGGCGCTGCCGGTTTCCAGTACCTGGCCGTGCAGGCCCGGGTGCTGGGCGATTTCGCTGTGGAAGCTGGCGACCCGCTCGATCCGCGAGCTGGTGCCGTCATGGGGTTCGCTGACCAGCACGAGGTCGCGGTAACCGCGCTCCTGCAGGTGGCTGATAGCCGCGTTGACCGCAGCGGGGTTGTCCAGACCCACCAGGTCGCTGTGCAATTGCTCGACCTTGCGATCCACCAGGACCATGGGCATTTCCTGGTGCAGTTCGCGCAGTTGGTCCAGGTGGTGGCCGAGGGTGTTCACGATCAGGCCCTCGATGTTGTACGAACGCAGGTTGGCCAGATGCTGGCGTTCCTGTTCGTCATCGCGGTCGGTGTTGCACACCACCAGGCTGTAGCCGTGCTGGCGGCAGGCGGTTTCCACGCCATGCATCACGGCAATCGAATAGGGGTTGCGGATATCGGCCACCAGCATGCCGATCAGGCGGGTACGCCCGCGTTTCAGGCCACGGGCCATCTGGTTCGGGCGGTAGCCCAGTTCCTCGATCGCCTGCTCGATGCGCAGGGCAATGGCATCGGAGAGCAGGGCGCGGTCGTCGCCGATAAAGCGCGAGACACTGGCCTTGGAGACTCCGGCGCGCTCGGCCACATCAAGCATGGTGACGCGGCTGCGCTGGGCGGCGGAAAAACTGTTCACGGGCAACGACCTTATTTTTTTGATTATTGGATTTCGCCAAGCTTGAACTTGCGCTGAAACCGGTTTCAGGAAACAGCAAAGCGCAATCGGCGTCAAGTCCGATCCACTGCTGCATCTGACCAACGGCGGGCGCCGCGATTCACGCCCACAGGCTGAGCCAGGCCGAAGCCAGCAACAGCAGGGCCATGCCCCGGTTGAAACGCTGCATGGCCTGAGGCGAGCGCAACACCTTGCTCGAACCGGCGCCGAGCATGGCCCAGGCTCCCAGGCACGGCAGCGAGATCAGGAAAAAAGCCAGGGACAGGTACAGCACATGGCTCTGGCGCTCGGCGCCTTCACCGGCGAAGACGCTGACCACCGCCAGCGCCATCATCCAGGTCTTGGGGTTGACCAATTGCAGGCTGGCACCCCCCAGCAGCCCCAGGCGGCGCGGGTTGCCACTGTCAGTCGCGGGGGCGAGGGCTGTGGCCGGTGCGCGGTAGATCTGCCAGGCCAGGTAGCTGAGCCAGAGGATGCCGACCCCTTGCATGGCCTGTTGCACCGCAGGCAGGCGGCTCAGGGACTGGCCGAAGCCGCTGCCCACCAGCAGCACGATAGTGGCCGCCGCGGTGCCGGCACCGAGGATAATCGGCAACGCCGCCTTGAAGCCGTAGCGCGCGCTGTTGCTCAGCACCAGGATGTTGGTCGGCCCGGGGGTGATGGAGGCGACGAAGGCAAACAGTAAAAACGGCAGCAGGGTGGGGAAAGACGTCATGGCAGGCTAGCTCCGGGGAAGATCGAGACGCCATCTTCGCCAGGGCGCGCCTCAGGCGTCTGGAAGCTTTGTGCAGCGCTTGCGGTACAGCGCCGGGGTCAGGCCGTAGGCCCGGACGAACCAGCGCCCCATATGGCTTTGATCGGCAAACCCCAGGGCCATGGCCACCTCGGCGGTGGGTTCGCCACGGGCCAGCAGGCGCCGCGCCCGAGCCAGGCGCAACTGCACCAGATAAGCGTGGGGTGGCAAACCAAAGGCCGCCTTGAACGCGCGGCTCAGGCGAAAACGGTCGACGCCGCAGGCCTGGCTCAGTTGACTGAGGCTGATGTCCTGCTGGCCGTGGGCATGCAGGTACTCTCGCGCACGGTGGGCCACCAGCGGCAGGCGCGGGTCATCGCGATAACGCTGGCGCCAGTGCAGGTGCCCGGTGAGTTGTTCGAGCAATTGGTCGAGAGCGCTCTGGCGCACGATCCGCAGTTCCCCGCTGTGCAGACTGTGGAAGGCGTTGCAGGTGGCCTGGGCCAGGCGCGGGTCACTGGCCAGGGTGCTGGCGAAGCTCAGTTGACTGTCGGCCGGCGCCTCTTCGAACAGCGCGCCGAGTTCGCGGGTCAGCCATTGCGGGTCGAGGTACAGCATGCGGTAGGTAAAACCGCCGGCGCTGGGGGCCTCGCCGTCATGCAACTCGCCGGGTTCAAGCAGGAATACCTTGCCCGGGGTGCTCTGGTGCCGCGCGCGGCGGCAGTTGAACTGCTGCACCCCTTGCTCGGTCACGCCCACCAGGTAGCTGTCGTGCCAGTGTGGGTCGTAGGCATGGCCGGTGAAGTGCGCGCGCAGGGTTTCAATGCCGGTCTCGGCGTCCTGGGCCAGATCGATCCAGTTGTGCGCAGTCATGGGCGCTCCGCGAAAGGGTCAAGGTCGTCAGTTAGCGCCCGCTGCCCGGGGCGGGTCTAGAAGATTTGTGCGCGGTCAACTGAACAGCCCGGCGGCGATGTTGATCGAGAAGCCGAGGATCGCCGTGTTGAACAGAAAACCGATCAGCGACTGCGCCAGCACGATCTTGCGCAGGCCACGGGTGGCCACGCCGACGTCGGCGGTCTGCACCGCCACGCCGATGGTGAAAGAGAAGTACAGGAAATCCCAGTAATTGGGAGTGGTCAGGTTTTCGGCGAAGCGCAGGGCCGGTTCCTTGCCCTCCCAGGTGTAGTAGAGCCGCGCGTAGTGCACGCTGAAAATCATCCCGATCAGCAGCCACGAGCCGACCACGGTCATGCCGGTGAAGCCGTAGTGCAACAGGCGCCGGGTGCTTTCCAGGTCCTTGCTGCCGCTGAGCTCGAAGGTGATCGCCGCCAGGCTGGCCAGGGCGGCGATGCACACCATGAACAGCACCAGGCTGGCGTTTTCATCCTCGACTTCGGCGATGCGCTTCACATCCTCGGCCTTGGCCCGCACGGCGAGCCAGAACATCAGCACCAGGTAGCTCCAGACCCCGGCGTTCCAGCCGATGAGGATCTTGCTGATCACCGAGTCGGCCGGGGCCAAGATCCCGACCGCCAGCCCGATCAGGGCACCGGCGGTCAGGCGGGGATGGGTGCGGACAATATGCGGCATGGCGACTCGCTGCGGGTGGCTGGGGGCTGGCGAACTCTAGCATGAACATTCCAATGCCCACCGTAGCCGCTGCCGCAGGCTGCGCTGGCCATCCCTGGCACCGCCTATCTGCCTGATAATCCACGGCGTCCTCAAGGGCCAGCGCAGCCTGCGGCAGAGGCCACGTCCATTGGTCATTCGAGACGCGGAGGCTCCACGGCATCCGGGCTTGGGTCACTCGGGAAGGCGAATAAACCCGGGTTGCAGGCCGAACACTTCCACGCCGTCGGCGGTGGATTTGCCGGCGGTGACCGGCAGCCGTTGCACCGGTTGGTCCGGCCCCTGGCGGTATTCCACGCTCATGCCGTCGGGGCCGCGCTGGATCGCCGCTGGCGGCACGATGAACGCCTGGTCATTGCGGTAGGTGACGATGGTCAGGCGCGCACTCATGCCCAGGCGCACCCGTTGCAATTGTTCGCGGGTCAGCTTGGGAATCGACAGGGTCACCGGAAACTGCGCACTGCCTCCGGCGCTGTCCCCGGAGGTCGCCAGGCTGCTGACGATATCCACCGTGCCGTTCAGGCGTTCACCGTCGAAACCATCGCCTAGAACCTCCACGCTTTGCCCCGGGTGCAACTGGTTGATGTCCAGTTCCGAAACCTTGCTGACGATCTTCAACTGCTCGATGTTGGCCAGGCCGAACAGCACTTGGCCCTGGTTGACCCGCGAACCGGCCTGAACCGGCCCTGAGGCCATGGCACTGGAATTTTGCCCCCCGGTCGAGCCCGGCGCCGGCACCACGATCCCGGCAAAGGGCGCCTGCACACTGCGCCCTTCAAGTAGGGTGCGCAGGGCCTGGTATTTCACGCTGGCGTTGGTCAGTTCCATTTCGGCGATTTGCAGGTATTCGCCTTTGCCCTGGGCCAGGGTTTGCTCAAGCTCGCCCTTGGCCGCCTGCAGATCGAGGCGTTGGACCTGCAACTGCTGGTTCAGGTCGTCCAGCTCATTGCGCGCGACGATGCCGCGACTGAACAGGTTCTGGCTGTCACTGAGCTTGCGTTCCGAGTTGCTCAGGGCCATTTCCGAGGTCCTGACCGCGCGCCGGGCACGGGTCACTTGCTGGCTGCTGTCCCAGTCCTGCAGTTCCTGCACCGCACGGCGCGCCTTGAGTTGGGCTGACAAGGCATCGCGCAACTGGATTTCCAGAAGGGCCGGGTCCATTTGCAGCAAGGTCTGCCCAGCCTCGACCCGTTGCCCCTGTTCCACCAGGCTGGCCTGGATGTTGCCGTCGAAAGGCGCGGTGAGGGTGATGGTCTGTTGCGGCTCGATCTTGCCCACCAGGCCAATCTGATGGCTCAAGGGCTGTTGTTGCACGGCAATCCATTGCGCGCGGGCCGGCTGATCGGCGGCGGGTGCCTGATAGCGCAGCGCGGCAAACCCGGCCACGCCCAGTACCAGCAACAGCACGCCGACCTGCAATGCACGCTTGTGGCGGCGCATAAAATCCGTCTTATCAATAGTCGTTGAGCGCAATGTCCCAGCTCTCCAAGGTCATGCCCAGGGTCAGATCCAGCTGGGTCTGGGCGTTCAAATAGGCAATCAGTGCATTCAGGCGGGCGTTTTCGGCGTTTCGCAGGTCGCCTTCGAAACTCAGCACCTGGAAGTTGCTGGAGCGCCCGGCGCTGAGTTTTTCCCGTTCGATGTCCAGTTTGCGCCGCGACAAGTCCACCGCGCGCTGGGCGATCTCGTATTGCCGCCAGCGCGTGCCGAGGTCACGCACCACATCGTTGACACTGCGCTCCAGGGCCTGGCGGGCATCGGCCAGCACCAGTTCCTGGTTTTCCACGTCGACCCGGGCATGCACCTCGGCCTGCCGGGTACTCAGATCGCCGATGGGAATCTGTACCTGGACCCCGGCATAGCTGTCCCAGCGGCGCCCGGAGCCGTTGCCGTTATCGTTGTCATAACGGTCGCGGATCTGGTTGGCCCCGGCGACCAGCGACACATCCCAGCGGCTCTGGTCCTTGGCGATCACCAGGTTCAGGTCGGCCTGCTGGCTGCCCAGCAGGGTGGACAAATACTGCGGCTGCTGCACCTGGGCCAGGCGCAGGGCCTGGCCCTTGTCGATGCTGACTTTGCTGGCCTCCAGGGCCTCGCTGGCGCGAATCGGCGTGGACAGGTCCAGGGCCAGCAAGCGCAGCAGCGACAGGCGATTGATGTCCACCTGGTTCTGCGCTTCTTCCACCCCCAGTTCCTGGGTGGCAATGTCGGCCTCGGTCTGCACGATCTCGAATTCCGCCATGCGCCCGGCGCCGATCAGCGCCTTGTTCACCTCCAGCAGGGCCGAGGCGCGCTTGAGGGCTTCCCGGGCAATGGCCAGTTGCTCCTGGGACCTGAGCAGCTCGCGGTAGGTGGTGATCACGTCGGAAATGGTCTGGGCCACGCTGGACTTGAGGTTGAGGCGATTGGCCTGCTCCGAGATCCGCGCCAGGCGCAGCGGGGCGGTGGTCACGTCCCAGCCGGCGCCGCGCAGCAGTGGCTGGATCACGGCCAGGTCCAGGCCATCGCTGCGATAGCGCCCGGCCCGGTCGGCAGTGTTCAGTTGCTGGGTCCAGGCCATGCTCAGGCGCGTGCCGTATTCACCCAGCAGGCTGGTGGTCGGCGCGACCGTGGCATTGCGGCTGCGGTCGGTGGTGCCTTGGGCGGTGCGGTAGTTGCCATTGAGCAGCAGCTTGGGGTTGAAGGCGTCTTCAGCCACCCGCAGGTCGAACTTCTGGGCCACCCGCTGCAGGTAGGCGCTGCGAATCCCGCGGTTATTGCGCAACCCCAGGTACACCGCGTCGCCCAGGGTCAGGTCGGTCATTTGCTGGCTCAGCAGCACACTGCGCGCCTGGGCGTTGCGCAATGAGGGCGCGGCGGCCTGGCTGGCCATGCTCGGCTCGGTGGCCGCGAGCAGGGGGGAGGTGAACAGGTAGAGGACGCAAACCATCCATGGGCGCCAGTCACTCATCGCGCAGGGCCTCCACCGGTTGCAGGCGAGACGCCGAAACGGCCGGGTACAGGCCGAAAAACAGCCCCACCAGCAAGGTACTGCCGACGCCCAGGGGCAGGGCGGCCGCCGCCAGGGTGAACTGCCAGCCGGACAGCAGCGCATAAATGGACGCCGCCGCGACCCCCAGCACCGCCCCGCACAATGCGCCGACGGCGGTCAGGGTCACGGCCTCCAGCAGGAACAGATTGCGGATATCCCGGCGGCGGGCGCCCAGGGCCATGCGAATGCCGATTTCCCGCCGGCGCTCGGACACGTTCATCAGCATCACATTCATCACGCCCACCCCGCCGCCAATCAGGGAAATGCCGCCCAGGGCCAGCAGCAGGTAGCTGAAGGTGCGGCTTTGGCGGGTCATGCCGTCGATGATCTGTTGCGGCAGTTGCACGGCGATATCCCTGCCTCGCAGTTGCTTCTTCAAGGCCTGGGTCAAGTCTTCGGCGGCCTGGTTCATGTCCTGGCCCACGGCCGCCCGGGCGATCACATTGCTGATCTGCGGCGCGGGGTAGATGCGGCGCATGCCTTGCAGGGGGATGAAGATCGAATCGTTGGCCTGGACCGGCACCATCAGCGATGCCGCTTGTTCCTGGAGGATGCCGATCACCAGGAACAGGTAGTCATTGACCCTGAGCCGGTCGCCGAGGCGCAGGGGATCTCCGGGGGTACTCAAGGCCTGGGCAACCTTGTGCCCGACCACGGTGTAGGTTTCGCCCTGATCGAAGTCCGAAAGAAAGCGCCCCTCGCGCACATTGAAACGCATGGCCCCGGCCAGTTCTTCGGTGCTGCCGACCAGGCCGGCGCCGGTGGAGCGGCCATGGAAGATCAGTGGGCCGCTGGCCAGGGTCACCGGGGCGATAAACATCATGTTCGGCGCGTCGCGGTGCAGTTGCTCCACGTCCAGCGTCGCCGGCAGCGGTATTCGGCTGTCGGCGGCCCCGGGGAATTGCACCGCCAGGGTGTCGGTGCCCATGTCCTTGAAAATCGCCGCGGCTTCCTCGGCCGCGTTGTTGCCGATATTGATCAGCGCCACCACCGAGGAACTGCCGATGACGATGCCCAGCAGCGCCAGGATCGAGCGCTTGCCCAGGGTGCGCAGGCTGACAAAAGCCTCGTGCAGCAATTGGCTGGCGCTTTGCTCGACCCTCAGGCTCATGCCGGGCACGCCTCCTGCACCACACCGTTGTGCACGCGGATTTGCCGTTGCAGGCGGCGGGCGATGTGCGGGTCGTGGGTGACGATGATCAGCGTCACGTGACGCTCGCGGTTGAGCGACAGCAACAGCTCCATGATGTCCTGGGCGGTGTGGCTGTCGAGGTTGCCGGTGGGTTCGTCGGCGAGGATCACCGAGGGCTGGCCGACCAGTGCCCGGGCAATCGCCACCCGTTGCCGCTGACCGCCGGAGAGGTCGGCGGGGCGGTGTTCGGCGCGTTCTGCCAGGCCCACCTGGTCCAGTACGTGCATGGCCCGCTGCAGTGACTCGCGTCGCGCCACGCCGCGATAACTCAAGGGCAGGGCAACGTTGTCCAGGGCGCTCAGGCGTGGCAGCAGGTTGAAGCTCTGGAACACAAAACCGATTTGCCGGTTGCGAATGGCCGCCAACTGATCGGGGCTGGCGCGGAAGATGTCATGGCCGGCGAAGCGGTAGTCGCCGCTGTCCGGCAGATCGAGCAGGCCGAGGATATTGAGCAGGGTGCTTTTGCCGGAACCGGAGGCGCCGAGGATGGCGCAGCTTTCGCCGACCTCGATGGTCAGCGAAACATCCTTGAGAATCTGCAGGTGCTGGTCTGCCAGCCGATAGCTCTTGCCGATGCCTTGCAGGGAGATAAAGCCTTCGTGAGCAATTGTGTCTGTCATTGCTTACCGCGCTGGCAGGCTGGGCGTCGCTGGGCAAATGCCTCAGAACCGAGAAGGGCGCAGAGGGCGTTGCACACAGGATCAGCACTGGTTTTATTTATTATTTTTAAAAATTTGTTTGAATAGTAGCTGTGATCCCAAGGTGACGCTAGCCGTCAAGCTCGGGGAATCGGGCAAATTTCTCCCGGGATTGCGTGACAATTTGAAACATTTTTTTCGCCCCGGTCAGTGCCAGACTGGCGAGTCGAAAAAGGCCCGGTTCAACCGGTGGCAGCCGGCAAAGGCTTGCTTTAAAAGGGCCGCACGGGTATAAAAAATCAAATTTTTTTTTAAAACGCTGTTCGTACGGTCAGTTTTTTACCCCAGCAAAGGTCTCCGCCATGGTCGCAAAGAAACTCAGTGCTCCAAATGTCACCAAGACCCGACTGCTGGAAGCAACGGAAGCATTGTTTATCAAGTTCGGCTACGACGCCGTGCTGCTGCGCCAGATCACCGAGCGGGCCAAGGTCAACCTGGCGGCGGTGAATTACCACTTCGGCGACAAGGATTCGCTGATGACCGCGCTGCTGATGCAGCGCCTGGGCCCACTCAATGACCAGCGCCTGGAACTGCTGGCCAAGTGCGAGGAGCAGAGCGACGGCCCACTGGACTGCGAAACCCTGCTCGGCGTGCTGTTCGCCCCGGCCATGGGCCTGGAGCGCAGTGATGAATCCGGCATTGAAGGGCGTTCGTTCATTCGTTTTCTCGGCCGGGTCTACAGCGACACATCGCCCTTTATCCAGGAATACCTCAAGGAACATTACCAGCCGGTGTTCGAGCGCTTCTTCAAGGCGTTCGCCCTGGCCTTGCCTGACCTGCCACGCAATGAACTGGGGGTGCGCTTGCAGTTCGCCCTCAAGGCGATTTCCGGGGTCATGGCCGGCACCGAACTGCGCCTGCTGATGCAGGCCATGAGTCTCGGGCGCCCGGCCACCGACGCCGAGGTCATGGCCAAGCTGATCAGCCTGGTCTCCGCCGCTATCCGCGCGCCGATGCAGGACCCGGAGTCCGAGCAGGCATTGGAAAAAGTCCTCAACACTCAACGCCTGATTCGCCAGCAAGGCAGCCACAGCGCCAGCTGAGCTGTGGGTTAACGCCAGGGGCCCATCATTCGATCGCCGAATGATGATTCAGAGCCAAGGATGGTTCTGCTAGCGTGCAGCAACCTTACGCCCCATGGACCCCCTCCGATGAATCCCTTCCAACCGCATCGACTTTCAGTCAACGGCATCGACTTGTGCGTGCAGGTCGCCGGCCCGCAGGACGGGCGCCCGGTCTGGCTGCTGCATGGCTTTCCCGAGTGCTGGTATTCCTGGCGTGAGCAGGTGGGGCCGCTGGTGGCGGCGGGTTACCGGGTATTTGTGCCGCAGATGCGTGGCTACGGTGCCAGCAGCGCACCGCAGGCGGTGGAGGCCTATGACCTGCTGACCCTGTGCGCCGACATTCAGGCGGCCATGGACGCCTTCGGCCATGGCCAGGTGTGCATGGTCGGCCACGATTGGGGTGCGGTGGTGGCCTGGTACCTGGCGCTGCTCGAGCCGCAGCGAATCCAGGCCCTGGTGACCCTCTCGGTGCCTTTCGCCGGCAGGGCCAAGCGCCCGGCGATCGAGGTCATGCGTGAGGTCTTCGCCGATCGCTTCAATTACATCCTGTATTTCCAGGAGCCTGGCGTAGCCGAGGCCGAGCTGGACGCCGACATCGACGCCAGCCTGCGCCTGTTCATGGGCGATGCCGGGGCCTTGCTGCAGCCTCGTCCCGCCGATGCGCGGCTGTTCGATGGGGTGCACATTCCCGAGGTATTGCCGCCCTGGTGCTCGGAGCAGGACTTCCAGGTTTATCGCCAGACCTTCGCCGAACACGGCTTTCGCGGGGCCTTGAACTGGTACCGCAATTTCGAGCGCAACTGGCAACGCAGCGAGTTCCTCAGTGGGGCCAAGGTGCAGCAACCGACCCTGTTTCTGATCGGCGACCGCGACCCGGTCGGGGTCCTGGAGGCGCACACCCTCAAGCGCATGCCTGACAGCGTGCCGCACCTGGAGCAGCACCTGCTGGCTGATTGCGGGCACTGGATCCAGAGCGAGCGGGCGCCCGAGGTGAATCGCCTGCTCCTGGATTTTTTGCAACGGGTTTATGCCTGAAGCACCGCGCGACCATTAATGAATGAAGCGCTTCCGTTGGCCGATCTCCCGCACCGCCTCAACCAGCGTCGCCACCGCTGGATTGTTCTGCTCGGCGAAAGCGTAGAAACGGGCCGGCGTCCCCCCTTCAGCCCAACACCTCGCGCAACCGGTGCCAGAGCATGCCCAATGCCAGCAGCGGCGCGCGCAAGGCCGGGCCGCCGGGGAAGGTCATGTGCGGCACCGCACTGAAGATATCCAGGCCCTGGCTGTGACCGGCATGGATGGCCTCGGCCAGCAGCCTGGCGGTCCAGTGGGTGACGTTGAGGCCGTGGCCGGAATAGCCTTGGGCATAAAACACGTTCGGGTGCTGCGCCAGGCGCCCGACCTGGGGGAAGCGGTTGGCGGTGATGCCGATCTTGCCGCCCCATTGATAATCGATGCGCACCTTGGCCAGTTGCGGGAACACCTTGAGCATTTTCGGCCGCATGTACGCCGCAATATCGGCCGGGTCGCGCCCCGAGTAATGACAGGCACCGCCGAACAGCAGGCGGCGGTCGGCGGACAGCCGGTAATAATCGAGGCCGACCTTCTGGTCGCACAGCGCCAGGTTCTGTGGGATCAACTGCTGCGCCAAGGCCTCGTCCAGAGGCTCGGTGGCGATGATGTAGCTGCCGGCCGGCAGCACCTTGCCGCTCAGGCGTGGTTCCAGGTCATCCAGATGGGCATTGCAGGCCAGCACCAGCTTGGCGGCGCGCACTGTGCCCCGGGCGCAACGGATCGTCACCGGTTCGCCGTGCAGCAGGTGCAGCACCGGGCTGTTCTCGAAGATCCGCACCCCCAGGGATTCGGCCAGGCGAGCTTCGCCCAGCACCAGGTCGAGCGGGTGCAGATGCCCCGAGCCCATGTCCACCAGGCCACCGGCATACACCGATGAGCCCACCACCTGGCCCATGTCCGCGGCACCGACGATGCGCGTCGCGTGGGCATAGCCCATGGCCGCCAGGCTGTCCTGCTCGGCCTGGAAGGCGGCGAACTGCGCCGGGGTGTTGGCCAGTTCGCAAAACCCCCAGCGCAGGTCGCAGTCGATGCCGTGTTCGCCGACCCGTTGCCGCACCAGCTCCACCGAGTCGATGCCGGCGCGATTCAGGTAGCTGACGCCCTCTTCGCCGACATAGCGCGCAAAGCCGCTGACGTCATGGCCGATGCCGCGAATCAGCTGGCCGCCGTTGCGCCCGCTGGCGCCCCAGCCGATCCGCTGGCCTTCGAGCAGGATCACCGACATCCCGCGCTGGGCCAGCTCGATGGCGGTGTTGACCCCGGTCAAGCCGCCGCCAATGACGCAGACGTCGGCCTCCAGGTCCTCATTCAGCACCGGGTAGCCAGCCAAGGCTTTGGCCGAGGCCGCGTAATAGGAGCGGGCGTGCTCGGCAGGCGCCGCTCCGGTGTTTGGCTGATTCATTTGTTGGACTTCACTTTGCTCCAGGACCGGGTCATCAAGCGCATGATGGCCGGCGGCTGGGTACTGGAGATGTACAGCTTGTCCAGCACCGCCTGAGGTGGGTAAACCTCGGGGTTATTCACCAGTTCGGGGTCCATGTACTGCTTCGACGCCGGGTTGGGGTTGGCATAACCGACCGAGGCACTGACCTTGGCAATCACCTGCGGGTCCAGCAGGTAGTTGATAAAGGCGTGGGCTTCCTTGACGTTGCCGGCATCGGCGGGGATGGCCAGCAGGTCAAACCACAGGTTGCTGCCTTCCTTGGGGATCGAGTAAGCGACATTCACCCCGTTTTTCGCCTCCTTGGCCCGGTTCGCCGCCTGGAACACATCCCCCGAGTAACCGAAGGCCAGGCAGATATTGCCGTTGGCCAGGTCGGACACGTACTTGGAGGAGTGGAAGTAGGTGATGTACGGGCGAATCGCCAGCAGCTTGGCTTCGGCTTTCTTGTAGTCCTCGGGGTTTTCGCTGCGTGGGTCCAGGCCCAGGTAGTTGAGCACCGCGGGGAATACTTCATCGGGCGAGTCCATCATCGACACGCCGCACTGGCTGAGCTTTTTCAGGTTCTCGGGTTCGAAAAACACCGCCCACGAATCGATATGGTCGATCCCCAGCACCTGCTTGACCTTGTCGACGTTGTAGCCGATGCCGTTGGTGCCCCAGAGGTAGGGCACCGAGTGCTGGTTGCCGGGGTCGTTCTTCTCCAGCAGGGCCAGCAGTTTCGGGTCCAGGTTCGGCCAGTTCGGCAGTTGCGCGCGATCGAGCTTGAGGAAGGCCCCGGCCTTGATCTGGCGCGCCAGGAAGTGGTTCGACGGCACCACCACGTCATACCCGGTGCGCCCGGCCAGCAATTTGCCCTCCAGGGTCTCGTTGGAGTCGAAGACGTCGTAGATCACCTTGATTGCGGTTTTTGCCTGGAAGTCGGCGAGGGTGGTCTCGCCGATGTAGTCGGTCCAGTTGTACACGCTGACGCTCGGCTGAGCCTGGGCGCCGGCGCTGCACAGCAACGCCAGGGCCACGGGAACCACGGATTTCAATAGACGCATGTCGACACCTCTTCGAGTTGTTGTTCGATCGTGATGCAAAGCTCGCTATTCAGACGCTGAGCAACAGGAATTCCCGTTCCCAGGAGCTGATCACGCGCTTGAAGTTCTCATGTTCGGCGCGCTTGACCGCGACATAACCCTGGACGAATTTGCGCCCCAGGTACTGCTCGATGGTCGGGCAGCTCTCCATGTGCGCCAGGGCGTCTTCAATGGTGATCGGCAGGCGCAGGTTGCGCCGCTCATAGGCCCGGCCCTGGACCGGGGCGCTGGGCTCGATGCCCTCGACCATGCCCAGATAGCCGCACAGCAGGCTGGCGGCAATCGCCAGGTAAGGGTTGGCGTCGGCCCCCGGCAAGCGGTTTTCGACGCGCATGGCCTCCGGGGTCGACGTCGGCACCCGCAGGCCGACGGTGCGGTTTTCTTCGCCCCACTCGACGTTGACCGGGGCCGAGGTGTCCGGCAGGAAGCGGCGGAACGAATTGACGTTGGGCGCGAACATCGGCAGCACTTTAGGGATGTACTTCTGCAAACCGCCGATGTGGTGCAGGAACAACGGGCTCATCCGGCCCTGGTCGTCGGCGAAGATCGGCTTGCCGGTGGCGATGTCCACCACACTCTGGTGCAGGTGCATGGCGCTGCCCGGTTCGTCGGCCACCGGCTTGGCCATGAAGGTCGCGGTGACATTGTGCTTGAGCGCCGCCTCGCGCAGGGTGCGCTTGAACACGGTGATCTGGTCGGCCAGGTCCAGGGCATCGCCGTGGCGGAAGTTGATTTCCATCTGCGCCGGGCCGTCTTCGTGGATCAGCGTGTCGAGGTCCAGGCCCTGGGCTTCGCACCAGTCATAGACGTCTTCGAACAGCGGGTCGAATTCGTTGGCGGCGTCGATGGAGAACGACTGGCGCCCACTTTCGGCGCGCCCGGAACGGCCCAGGGGCGCCTTGAGCGGCAGGTCCGGGTCTTCGCAGCGCTGGGTCAGGTAAAACTCCATCTCTGGCGCGACGATTGGCTGCCAGCCCTTGTCGGTGTAGAGCTGCAGGACCTTTTTCAGCACATTGCGCGGTGACAGTTCGATCGGGTTGCCGAGCTTGTCGAAGGTATCGTGGATGACGATCGCCGTCGGCTCGATCGCCCACGGCACCACATAGGTCGCCGCGGCGTCGGGGCGGCAGACCATGTCGATGTCGGCCGGGTCGAGGAGGGCGTAGTAGATGTCGTCATCGACAAAATCCCCGGTTACCGTTTGCAACAGCACACTTTCCGGAAGGCGCATCCCGCGCTCGTTCAGGAACTTGTTGGTCGGTGCGATCTTGCCGCGGGCAATACCGGTCAGGTCGCTGACCACGCACTCTACTTCGGTAATCTTGTGATCTTTCAGCCAAGTGGACAGCTGATCGAAAGGGGCATTCATAAAAACCTCGGGGGGTGGGTTGATTCGGCGCCAGGGGTTCCGGCAAGGCTTCCCCTGCAGCGCGTTGACGACTATCTTGGTCGACGCTCAAGGTTCCATCTATCCACTTTAAGCAGAACCAAAACGCACCAAACGAGTGCGTAAGGTCCCCCCGATGACAACGTGCAACGCCTTGCAGGTCCAAGCATTCAACTCCGCCGACGTGGCTGAACAGATCCGTGCCACACCCGGTTGGGTCCAGCATTACCAGCAGATGTCACCCGGGCATTTCGCCGGCCAGGTGCGCTACCTCGACCTGCAGGGGGTGGAGATTTACGAGGAATGCATGAACACCCGGGTCGAGCAGAACTTCTGCGCGCCGCCGGGGGCACTGGCGTTCTGTTTCGATCGCAGCGACAACGCGCTGTACGTGCTCAACGGCGAAAGCCGCAACATCTGGATCACCCCCGAGAACTACCAGGAAGTGGCGGTGGTGTTCGGTGCCGAGTTCGTCCAGCGCCATGGCCTGAGCGTCAAGCGCCTGGAGGGGTTGTTCATGGCGCCCCTCAACTCGGGGCAAAACGCGCTGTTCAGTCGCTGGCTCAGCGGCATCTTGACCCGCCTGTCCCAGACCTTCGATCCGCCGAGCAGGGAGGCCCTGACCCAGCAACTGCTCGAAGACTGCCTGTACATCCTCGACAACGCCTGCGTGGGCCTGGAGCGCGGCGCCATGCAGCGGCGTGCCGAGGAGCGCTTGATCATGAAACGGGTCGCGGAATGGGCCGCCGATGTGCCCGAGGAAACCCTCAACCTGCTGGAGCTGTCCGAGGTTGCCGGGGTGTCCCTGCGTCAGCTGCAACACACCTTCAAGACCTACACCGGCATGGCGCCAAGCCAGTGGCTGCGCTTGCGGCGGCTCAACAGCGCGCACCGCGAACTGCTCGGTCGCAGCACTGCGGACACCACCGTGGCCGAGGTCGCGATGCATTGGTCGTTCTGGCACCTGGGACGGTTCTCCAGCAGCTACCGGGCCTTGTTCAAGGAACTGCCGAGCGAGACCTTGAAGCGCCGGGCAGGGGCGCGCTGAAACAATCGCCAAGTGTCATGGAATTGGCCCCTATAAACTTCGGTTGCAACGAGTTATAGGACTGGTCTGATTTAGATCCTTTGAACTTAAGCTATATGCTCCGGCTCCCCGACTAAGCGGGGCGTTGTATCCCCATCTGGATGCATTAAATGTTCAGTAATAAGGATGTTTTATGAATGCGCTTTTTAAATGTGTAGCCTTGGCAACCGTTATTGCAGGTGCAAGTGGTTGTGTCAGCTACAACATCAGTCAGCCGTCGGCTCCGATCGACAGCGTAGTAAAAGCCGACCTCAAGGCGGACGTGGCAGTCGGTGAAGCCATCTCCGGTCAATCCTCGGTCAATATCCTGTTTGGTTTCCTCAAGTTCGGTGGCGACAGCGAATTTGCCGATGGTGTGGCCTATGGCGGCGACGGTGGTGGCGCCCTGGGCGGCCTGGGTTTCGACCCTGTCAGCGCAGTCAAAGCGGCTGCGGCCTACAAGGCAGTCAAGGCTTCCGGTGCTGACCTGATCGTCGCTCCGCGTTATGAAGTCAGCGAAGAAAACTACTTCGTCTTCAAGAAGGTCGCGGTCACCGTGAAGGGCAACAAAGGCAATATTCGCAGTATCCGCTAAGTGTATTTGCACACCTGCATACGGCTAAAAGTGAATTGATCTGTATACATGGAAAACTCGAGTCAAATCGAGGGTAACAAGTTCAAAGCAAGCAGTTAAAGGGAATTTCCTGCTTGCCCTCGGTATTAATTTTTTGAATGGAATATAAGTTCAGGAAGAATCTTGTCTCTTTAAGGCAGTGGTCTGTTTAGTGTGAATTAATGAGATTCAAACAGTTATTCCAGCCCGCCGACGCCTCTTTCTCAACGCCCAAGGCCGCCCGCAAGCTATTGCGCCTTTTCGCCTTGGTGTTGCAGTTCGCTTTATTCAGTGCGCTTTACGCCTACCTCATTTCAAGCTTCGAGGACGAAGTGTCGTTGCGACGGGGTTACCTGAGCGGGTCGATCTCCATTGCCCAGCGTTTTTTCACCGGCAATGAGGTGCTACTGCGCAATCTGAGCCTCTCGGCAGTGCGCAACCGAGGTGTGCAAGAACCCATACCTGCCGTTTCCGATGAGGAGATGCATGTACGCCTGGGGCGCGGCGAGGTTTTCTGGAGCCTGTGGCTCACGGAGCGCAAGCTCGATTACCTGCGCCAGAACAAAATCAGCCTGCTATACGTCGAGGCGGGCTCGAGACCGCAAATCCTGCATCTACCGGGCGCCCGCCAGGAAGAGCGGGTGGTGCCACAGTCGGTGCTGCAAAAACTCGAACAACTGACGTCCCAGGACCTGCCGCCGGAAGGCGAGCTCTGGCTGCATGACACCTCCAGTCGGGCGCCGGAGTCCGGTTCTTCGCTGTACCTGTTCAGCTTGCTCGATGAGCGTGAACCCAGCTCGGGATGGCTCGGGTTGGAGATTGAGGATGGTGATGTGCTGGCGGCCTTGAGCAGTGATCGGGTGGGTGAGTTCCTGGTGCTCAATGCCCAGGGCCACGAGGTATTTGCCAGCGCCTCCTACCCCAACCTGAGCCAGGCGGTGTCGCAATTGCAGGGTGACAAATATTTCGGCTTTGTCGGCCAGGGCTGGTTGCCCGACAGCATGGTCATGCGCAAGCACCTGGGTTACACCGATCTGCAGGTGATCTACGCCATTGACCTTCGCTCTGTGTTCCTGGCATTGCGTGGACCGTTGCTGCTGATCGTCCTGTTGGGCATCGCCAGCTTGGTGGCCACCTGGCTGTTGGTGACGCGAATAGAAAAACGCCTGATCGCCCCGGCCATCTACCGCGACAAGTCGCTGGTGGAAAGCGAGGCTTTCAGCCGCGCCGTGATCCAGACCGCCCCGGTGGCGCTCTGCGTGCTGCGCCGCGTGGACGGTGCGGTGGTCCTGCAAAACCACCTGTCCGAGCAGTGGCTGGGGGCTGGAAATGTCCGCGAACAACGTCGCCAGGGTTGGATTGGCCAAGCCTTTGACAGCCCGGCGGGAGAGGGCACGGATGAGTTCCAAAGCTGTGGTCGACACCTGATCCTGAGTTATTCCGCGACCCGCTACCGTGGCGAGGATGTACTGTTTTGCGCCTTCAGCGACATCAGCGCCCACAAGCAGGTGGAAGCGGCACTGGAACATGCTCGGCAATTGGCTGACACGGCCAACGAGGCCAAGACCCAGTTCCTGGCCACCGTGAGCCATGAAATCCGCACACCGCTGTATGGCGTGCTCGGCACCCTGGAGCTGCTGGCGCGGACCAGCCTCAATACCCAGCAGACCAACTACCTGCATGCGATCGAAAGCTCGTCATCGACCTTGCTGCAACTGATCAGTGATGTGCTGGATGTGGCCAAGATCGAGGCCGGGCAACTGTTTCTGGAAGAGAGTGAGATTTCTACGCTTGATCTGATTCAGGAAGTTATCGAAGGCTATTCCGCAGCCGCCATCAATAAGGGGCTGCGCCTGTATGCCCAGATCGACCCCCAGCTGCCCGAGCGTTTGAAGGGTGACTCGACGCGTATCAGGCAGATTCTGAACAACCTGCTGAGCAATGCGGTGAAGTTCACTGAAAGCGGGCGAATCGTATTGCGGGTCAAGGTGGAAAGTCGCGATGACGAGCGCGTCTGCGTGCTCTGGCAGGTCTCCGATACCGGCGCGGGTATTTCCGCAGAGCACCAGCAACTGCTGTTCACGCCGTTTTATCAGGTGGGGCACAACACCGGCATGGTCGCAGGTACAGGCCTGGGCCTGTCCATCTGCCAACGCCTGACCTCGTTGATGAATGGCAGCCTGCGTGTGGTCAGTGAGCCAGGGCTGGGCAGCAGTTTTATCTTGAAGCTGCCGCTGGAGCAGGATTTGAGTGGTAATGCTCCGGCCGCTCCACGGCTGCTGCTCGAAACGGTTTACGTGGTTTCTCCTTCACGCGAGCTCGCCGAGAACATCTGTGGCTGGCTGCGTCGCTGGGGCGCCCGTGCGCAAATCGGCATTCACTCCGAGCCAGGGCAGGAAGCCTCCGCAGTCCTGGTACAGGTGCAGGCTGGCGACGTTGTGCCGCCCCAGCCGGGCTTGAACATGCCACTGGTCCAGGTGTGCGACAGGGTGAGTGTGAGCACCGGTGATCGCAAGGCCGCGTTATGGCAGGTCAACCTCAGCAACCTGCTGGATCTGCGTCGCGCAGTCGGCCAGGCGCAAGGCAGTTCCAGCCAGGCCGACGGTGCCCAGGCCGGTGCCGTGGTGTTGCCGCAACTGGGGCTGCACCTGCTGGTGGCTGAAGACAACGCAATCAGTCGGTTGATCCTCAAGGACCAGCTTGAGGAACTGGGCTGTACGGCGCAGCTCGCCGCCGACGGCAACGAAGCGCTTGCGCTGTGGCACGAAGGCGCGTTCGACGCGGTGCTGACTGACATCAACATGCCCAACATGAATGGCTATGAATTGGTCGCCCAACTGCGCCGGCAGGGCTGCGACCTGCCCATTATCGGGGCCACGGCCAATGCACTCAGCGATGAGCGTGAACGCTGCCTGGCGGCCGGCATGGATGAGTGCCTGATCAAACCGTTTGGCCTGCGTGCGCTGTCCCATAATTTGCAACACAACCGGAGTAAGAGCCGTGCTTTATAACGTCCTGATCGTGGAGGACCACCCTTTCCAGTACGAGTACCTGCTGAACCTGTTCAAGGAATTTGGCGATGTACGAGTTGAAGCCGCGTGCGATGGACACAGCGCGCTGAAACGCCTGGATGAGGCTGATTTTGACCTGGTCTTGACCGACCTGGTGATGCCCGGCATGGACGGCGTGCAATTCATTCAGCAACTGGCTTCCAGGACGTTGAAGCCGGTACTGGCAATCATGAGCTCGGCTTCCCAGCGCATGATCATCAGCGCCAGCCTGGTCGCCCAAAGCCTGGGCCTCAAGGTCATAGGCCAGTTATCGAAACCGGTGCTGTCCGGTTCGGTTCATAAATTGATGAAGGAGCTCGACACCTGGCTCGGGGCCAGCCGGACCCTGGATGTCAGCCTTCCGGTATTCAGCCGGGAGATGCTGCAAGAGGCATTGGCTGCCGAAGTATTGCAGGCCTGGTTTCAACCGAAAAAATCCTTGGCCAATGGCCGCATCATTTCGGCCGAGGCATTGGCCCGCTGGCCACATCCGCAGCATGGCTTGCTGATGCCAGCCGATTTTCTACCGGCTGTGGTGCGCTTTGGCCTGGAGGAGCCATTGCTGATGCTGTTCGTCAAACAGACGATCCTGGCCCAATCCTGTTGGCGCAAGCAGGGCTATGACATTCCGGTGTCGATCAATCTGCCCACCCATCTGCTAGACAGCGACAGCCTGGCGGACCGCCTGTTCGATCTGGTGATCGAGCACGACGGCGTGCCGGGCATGATCGGTTTCGAGCTGATGGAGTGCTCCACCACCGACAACATCAGCAAGTTCTATGCGGGCGCCTGCCGCCTGAGGATGAAGGGCTTCGGCCTGGCCCAGGACGACTTCGGCCAAGGCTACAGCTCCTATTTCAATCTGGTTTCAACCCCCTTTACCGAACTGAAAATCGACCGGGCGCTGGTGCAGGGTTGTGTCGAGAACAAGAGCCTGGCCCTGGCGATTGCCAGCATCGTCGCCCTGGGCCAGCAACTGGGGCTGGAGGTCGTGGCTGAGGGCGTCGAAAGCCAGGATGAGCTGGTGTTGCTGCGCCAGCTCAAATGCGATGCCGTGCAGGGGTTCCTGATTTCCCAGGCCGTCTCATCCGATCAATTCAACACGTTGTTGAGTGAGGACGGACCTCCGACGAGCCATTGATTGCCACCCAATACAGAGCGTGCGCGGCCCTGTTCTTGGGAGTGCTCCAGATGACCTTTTGTTCTGCGGAGGGTTGCCGAGCAGGGTGCCAAGCGACCGCTCTTCCTTTCCATTCTGGAACCCACCATGACTTCCGATAACGTCTCACGAGGCACTGTTGCCGCAAGCTCCGGAACGCTCCGGGCCTCCGTCACCCTAGGGGTCGTCCTGTCGCTCTCGGGAGTCTGCTACTGGGCAGTGGAGCGCTTGCTGGACGAACAAGTGCACAGGGCTACCCGCCATTTCGAACTGCTGATGGCGTACGTGGGTGAGAACCAGGCGTTTTTACAACGTCTGGCGAGAAAAGTGACCGCTTCCCAGGAAGTGCTGGAACAAAACCTGACACCGCTGCGCATTACCGAGTTGTTTCAAACGCCGCAGCTGGTGATTTACGAAGGCCGGGAGGTTTCGCTTTCACTGCCTTTCAGCGTCATGGTGCCGACCCAGGCCAATCAGCCGATGCCCGATCAGGCGCCATTCGTGCTGGGCATGCACCTGGCCAACGACTACGGCGCGTTCTGGTCCGGCTCGTCTTATTCGCCGCCCCAGGTGTTTGTCCTTACCCCGGGAGATGAATTCACCCTGGGTATTCCGGCGCTGGGCGAGAGGCGCGCCGAGGGTTCGGCCCTCGACCCTGCCAGTTACCAGAAGGCCGGCGCTGAACTGCGCCTTTTGTTGCAGCAGGCCAGTGCTCCGAAGCAACGCGGTGGTGTGCACTGGAGCGGTATGGAGTCACCGGATAACGCAGCTCGGCAGCTACAGGCTTATATCAGTATCGATATGCCGCGCAAGCTGCTGCCGTTAGACGCTCGGAGTCGTGAAGTGCTGGTAGTGGCGCAACCCGCCCTGACTCAAGTCAGTGGTTTTGCCCTCAGCCGGGAAGCGGCCTTTTTCGATGGGCTGAGCTTGACGCGACCCGACGGCAGCGCGCTGCTGGGGCCGCAAACCGATGTCGGGCAACTGCCCGAAGGCCTGAGTTTTTCCAGCCGCGGGCTGCACATAAAACTGGCCATGACTCAGGGCGAGCATTGGACCGCGGTGTATGACATCAGCTACCAACGCTTTGTGCATGAAGCCCGCTGGCAACTGCTGGGGCTGCTGAGCCTGATCGCTGGCGGCCTGGCCCTGGCCTGGCTGGTCAAACGCTGGTACCAGTTGAAGGTGATCCGTCCCCTGCGGAGCGCTCACGACCGAGAGATCGAGAGCACGCTATTCAATCGCGCGGTGATCGACACGGCACCGATCGGACTGAGTGTGATACGCAAGCGTGATAACCGCTTGTTACTTGAAAACCACCTGGCGCTGGGCACCTCCCAGTGGCTGTTGCAGGTGCTGGATGAGCTTGGAGACGGTGACATTGGCGAGTCCTGCTTCAAGGTCGATGGACGTTACCTGCGCCTGCACTTCAGTACGGCCCGCTATCAGAATCAGCAGGTACGGATATGTGCCTTCAGCGATATCAGCCACCACGAGCAGAGCGCCGCAACCCTGACTCTGGCCAAGCGCCTGGCCGAGGAGGCCTGCCAGGCCAAGACAATCTTCCTGGCCACCATGAGCCACGAGATCCGCACCCCCTTGTATGGCGTACTCGGCACCCTTGAATTGCTGGAGCGGACCGCCCTTGATCCGCGCCAGCAAAATTACCTGCAGACCATCCAGTGCTCGTCTTCAACCTTGCTGCAGTTGATCAGTGACGTCCTCGACGTGTCGAAGATCGAGTCAGCCCAGATGCCGTTGGAGCTGGGCCGGTTTTGCCCGTTGGACATGGTCGAGGAGGTGCTGGAGGCCTGCGCCGCGGCGGCGAATGCCAAAGGGCTGCAGATGTACGCCTGCATCGATGTCCAGGTGCCGGAGTACCTGGAGGGCGATCAGGCGCGGATTCGGCAGATCCTTGGCAACCTGGTGACCAACGCCATCAAATTCACCGATTTCGGGCGGGTGGTGCTGCGTCTCAAGGTGCTGGGGCGCGAGGCAGGCAGGGTCCGCCTGCAATGGCAGATCACCGACACCGGGGTGGGCATCTCCCAGGCCCAGCAGGTGTTGTTGTTCGAGCCGTTCTATCAGGTGCGCCAGGGCAGTACCGACGGCGGGGCAGGCCTGGGCTTGTCGATCTGCTGGCGTCTGAGTCAATTGATGGGCGGGCAGATTCACGTGGTCAGCGAGCCCGGGCTGGGCAGCAGTTTCAATTTCTTCGTCGAGTTGGCGGTGCTGGCGGGCAGCGATATCGACCCCGCGTTACCGCTGCTGCGAGCAAGGCCAGTGTACGTCCGGGCGCCGATCAAGGAGCTGGCGGACAACGTCTGCGAGTGGCTGAAGCACTGGGGCGCCAACGCGCTGATAGCGCCAAGCCCGGTGGCCGAGCCGTTGCCTGGTGCGGTGCTGGTCGATCTGCTGGACCCGCAGGGCAATGAATATTGCTGGGGTGGCCCGAGGGTGATCGCCAGTAGCCAGACGCAAGACGCGGCCGAGCCGGAGCAGGGGCTCTGGCCGGCGCGGATACAGGCAATCAGGGATATCGCTCGGGCGGTGGCCATGGCGCAAACCGGTGCTGGCGTTGCACCTGCGAACAGAGGGGCGGTCGAGCGCGGCAAGTTGCCGTTGCGGGTGCTGGTGGCCGAAGACAATCCGATCAATCAGGCCATCATCAAGGAGCAACTTGAAGAGCTCGGTTGTCGCGTGGTGCTGGCTGCGGATGGACAGGAAGCCCTGCATCTCTGGTTGCCGGGTGCGTTCGATGCAGCGCTGACCGATGTGAACATGCCGCTCATGAACGGTTATGAACTGGCCATCGCGTTGCGTCAGATGGACAAGCAGTTTCCGATCATTGGGGTAACGGCCAACGCCATGCGCGAGGAGGGCGAGCGCTGCCTGCAGGTCGGGATGAATGCCTGGATGGTCAAGCCCCTGACCCTGCAGGGGCTCTGGGACGGGTTGATGAGGGTCTGCAACGTGCAATACAACCCCGTCGCGGCGGCTTCGCTGGCACCTGGCTCAATGGCTGACACCGAACTGATCGAAGCGCCCGATCAGATCCAGGTCTCAACGAAAATGCGTGCGCTGTTCATCAGCACCATGCGCGAGGACATGGTGCGCGCACGCGACGCCCTGGCCGCACAGGACGCCAGTCAATTACGCAGCAGCCTGCATTGCATTCGTGGCGCCCTGGCGGTGGTGCAGGCCCAGGCCCTGGCCGACGCTTGCGGAGCAGTGGAGCAGGCACTGGAAATCAAGACGCTTGATCAACCGCTGGCGCGCAGGAGCGAACTGCTGTTCGCACGTATAGATCGTGCTGTTGCAGCCGTGTGAGAGCACGGCGGGTGCAGGTCGTGATCTGACGAACTTTATCTTTGGACGAATGACTTCATGAAGAAAATCAAGATAGTTTTGGCTGATGACCATCCAGTGGTGTTGATGGGTGTCAGAGAGTACATCGAACGCGACAATCGTTATGAGGTCGTGGCCCAAGTGCAGAACTCAACAGAGTTGGTGGAGAACCTGCAGCGACTCAAGCCGGATGTGGTCATCACCGATTACAACATGCCGGGGGACGAGGCCTATGGCGACGGCATCAAGCTGATTGAATACCTGATCCGGCATTTTCCAAACATCCAGGTGCTGATTCTGACCATGGTCTCCAACAACCTGATCCTTTCGCGGCTCTATGACGTCGGGGTGGCCGGGATCGTACCCAAGAGCAGCGACCTCAAGGAGATCCTGGTAGCGCTCAACACATTGGCCAAGGGTCAATCCTACCGTCGCCAGCTCTTTCACTCCCTGCCGAGTGTCGTCGAAAGCGTTGAACCGGTTGAGGACCGCATTTCCAGTCTTTCGGTCCGCGAGTTTGAAGTGCTCCGTCAGTTCGCGGCGGGCATGAGTGTCAACGAGATCGCTCATTTGCTGAATCGAAGCAAAAAAACCATCAGCGCCCAGAAGATCTCGGCGATGCGCAAGTTACAGGTCACCACGGACCATGAGTTGTTGAGTTTTTGTATCACTATGCGGTTGATTGTGTGACGGTCCTCGCCAAGGCTCTTCAGGTAATAAAGCCAGCTTTGCTATAGGCAGGTCTACAGGTCGTCCGATATAGAGTCTTCACGCAAGTGAGCACGTCGTTGCGAGTGCTGGTTGTTTGGGAATGTGCAGCAGCCCTTTGTGAGGGGCTCATGTTTATCGCAACTTTATTCAAGGCGTACTTGAACTGCCGATGATCAATCGGCATCGTCAGTCTATTTAGGCGGCTAGCACCTATCGCCTCGTTAACGGAGAACGTCTATTGAACCCCGCAGGTTAGTGAAGTGGATTGTAATCGATGCAGGTCTCTCTTAATTGCATATAAAGTTTACAGTTCTTCGCACTCCTGCGATCGCAGTGATAAGTTGTAAAGACTGCTCCGGGCAGTCTGGCAGAGTTGTAGAGTAGCTTCTCATACGGCGAAAGCCAGACTTGGAACGCTGGGGCTGTCTGTCAGTGCGGGGACGCTATTTGTGATAGGTGGAAGGGTCGTTTATTTGACCGTAAGGGCGGAATCGAATCGCGCGTACTGATTGAGAAAGTGATGAGTCGAGGTTTTTCTTCGTGCTTGCAACTTATGATAAGCGCTAAAAATTTAAAAAGTTTATACGTCATGCCTGCAGGAAAAACAAAGAGTGCTCTGGGTCATGCTTTAAGGCAATTATGCTGCCGCGATTTAATTTGGATTTGGCACTTGAGTGTCATGTTTTAAGGTCCATGGTGATAGTTGGTATGAGTGGGCGGGGTGCAAATGAGACTGGTCTCATTAGTTTTTATCCGTTTAATTGGTTAAATGCTGTTCGCTCCATCCATTTATCATTAAAACTGAGTGCCATTATGAAAAGATTTTTTGCTTTAAGCCTTCTCTCTTCGGTTCTGATTTTACCGACGCTCGCTAATGCTGCTGATACTCCGGTCTGGAAAAAAGACGGTGGCGGCAATATCAATTTTACCGGAACTATCAAGAACGATGGTTGCGTTGTTCAAGGCCCGGGCAGCAGTGATATTAATATCCCGCTGGGTAACGTGCAGGCTTCAAGTCTGGGGCTTGTAAGCGCTCCGGGCCCAGTCTCTAGTGCTGGCGAAGTCAAGGTCACAATAAAATGCAAAAGCGCGGGCACCAAAGTGCAAATGACGTTTGCTCCTCTGCCTTATCAACTTGAAGGCACCAACGTCCTTAAGGTCGATAACGGGAGTGGAGCTGCGAAAAACGTAGGTGTCGCATTACTTGACGCCGCGGGTACTGCATTGAACCTGTCCACAGGTTCCTACTCTGGCGCTATGGCTGGCGGGACAGCAACGCTGCAGGTTCGAGCTACTTATGTCCGTACTGTTGCAGATGTAGATTCTGTTGTTCCGGGTATCGCCAATGCAAGCATGCCGTTTGTTCTTGAATACCAATAAGTGATTCTCCCTGTGGGAGGCGTTCGCGCCTCCCACAATTGCTAGGTGCTTTTTATGTCGCGTAAGTTTTTTATAAAAGCTTTAAGCCTGGCATTGATCATGTTCAATGGCGGTGCTCATGCTTCTATCTCTCTAAGTGGAACTCGATTGGTTTTTGACGAGGGACGAAAAGAAGAAACCGTGACTGTTCGCAATGACGGTAACGATATCGTTGTTCAGTCGTGGGTTGAAAGTGAAACAGGTGCAGACCTACCCTTTGCGATCACCCCGCCCCTGGTTCGTGTTGCAGCCAAGCAGCAACAACTGCTGCGCGTACTGTTCTCCGGTTCCAGCCTGCCCAGCGATAGAGAGTCAATATTCTGGCTAAATGTTCAGGAAATACCGCAATCGGCCGGAGAAGAAAATACGCTGCAACTTGCAGTCCGCCAGCGAATCAAGGTGTTTTATCGTCCCAAGGGTTTGCCCGGCACAGCCTTCGCTGCGCCTGAACAACTGGAATGGCGTCTGTTAAATGCTTCCGGTGGGCCGCAGCTGGAAATCAAGAACCCAACTCCTTATTACACGACCTTGGTCGATCTGGTGCTCTACGGCGCCAAGGAAACCAAGGTTGCGGAATCTCGCATGCTCACGCCGGGTGAGGTCATAACGATATCACTGAGTAATATGGCCAACAGTAAACAACGCTTGGAGTTCGGCAGTATCAACGATTACGGTGGACGTGATCTATTCTCCGTCGACTTCATCGAAGGCCTGCCCGCCAAGGCAAAACGGCTGTAGTCAGCAGTTTTAACCGCATGAACTCAACTTTATCCGTTGCTCTCAATGATGAGTGCAAATGGATGGTTATCTCTGTCTGCGCAACCCAACTACTAAGTGAATCACGATGTCGAAAGGCCATTTACTTAAAAGTCCCGGCCAGTCTGGTCTCATTGTCACTCTTGAGACTAAACAACCGCTCTATTGGTTTTTTTTACTCGTGACACTCCCAATAGTGGCGAGCGCAGATTCAGAGCGGCTAAATACGCTGCCTCAGGCACAAATCCCATTGCTGGCGTTCAACACCGGCTTTCTCCAGGGCGGATCTGCCCAACCCGCCGATGTATTAGCCTTGCTGCAAGGGGGTAGCAACGTCCTGCCTGGCAACTATCGGGTAGAGATTTACGTCAACGGCGACCTGAATGGCCGACGTGATATCGAATTCAAGCAAGCGTCGGCAGGGGCGGAGACACAGCCCTGCCTGACGCCGGTAATGTTCAAGGACTTCGGTATTGATCTGCTCAAATTGCAGAACCCGGAGCTGCTCGTCCCCGAGAACGCCAATCGCTGCTACCCGTTGGATGTATTGATCGAGCAGGCCGAAGTCAAGTTCGACTCTGCCCGTTTGCAGCTGTTGATCAGCGTGCCTCAGGCGTTTATGCAGGCTGGCGTGCGTGGGTACGTCGATCCGGCACTCTGGGATGAAGGCGTCACCGCAGCCTTTATCAACTATCAGTTCAACATGCGCCGCAATAGCGTTGCGGGGAGCAAAAGCACCTCGAAGTACCTGGGGCTGCAAAATGGTTTCAACCTTGGGTCTTGGCGTTTGCGCAATGAGTCCAACCTCACCATGAGTGAGGGCCAGCCAACAAAGTTCTCCAGCAACCGCAGTTTTGTCCAGCGCGATATCAGCGCGCTGAAGGCACAATTGTCCCTGGGCGAGATTTATAGCAACGGCAATATTTTTGACAGCGTGCGTTTTCGAGGCGCCCAGTTGACTTCCGATGATGCAATGCTCGCCGACAGCGAACGAGGCTATGCCCCCATCATTCGCGGTGTTGCCGAAACCAACGCCACCGTCGAGGTGCGCCAGAACGGTTATGTCATCTACAGCACTCCGGTATCCGCGGGTGCCTTTGAGTTGACGGATATCTACCCCAGCGGCTCCAACGGTGACCTGGAAGTGACGGTGGTCGAAGCCGATGGTCGCCGCCGGGTTACGCGTCAGGCGTTTTCCAGTCTGCCGGTCATGGTGCGCAAGGGGCGCATGACCTTCAGTGTTGCCGGTGGCCAGTATCAGAGTAATGACGACAGTCAGCAGAGCCCTTCTTTCGTCAGCACCGTGCTGGCCTATGGTCTCAGCGACGATATGACGGGGACCTTCGGCCTGCAGGTAGCGCAGAACTTCCAGGCACTCAACTTCGGGGTAGGGCGTAACACACCAATCGGCGCGTTATCGGTCGATATCACCCAAAGTGCCAGCAAGGTCCCGCAGCAGACTGACAAAGGCCAAAGTGTTCGCGTGTTGTATGCCAAGACATTTGCCGAGACCAGCACCGACTTCACCCTGGCAGCCTATCGCTACTCCACCGAGGGCTACCGCAGTTTCGGTGACCATGTACAGGACCTCAATCGTGACTTCACCACCATGAGAATGGGGCGTTCTCGTGCGCGTCTGGACCTGACCGTGCAACAGAGCCTGGGAGAAAAGCAGCAATACGGCAGCATCTACTTGAGCGCCAGCGATCAAAGCTACTGGAATAACAGCACCCGTTCGCAAAGTATCTCTGCCGGTTACGGCAACTACTGGAAACGCCTGAACTATTCCGTGAGCCTGACCCATACCCGTAATATCGCCGAGCGCGGTTCGGCCAGCAGCAATGACAGTCAGGTGGCGTTGTCCTTCAGCCTCCCGTTGGGAAGCACCGCCCACTCACCGCGGGGCACGTTGCGCATCCTGCGTGATCGTGAAGGCAACCAGAATACCCAGGCTGGCCTGAGCGGCTATCTAGACCCTGCAACCAACTACTCCTTCCAAGGGGGGCGGGACAGTCAAGGTGGTAACAGCGGTAACGCGAGTATTACCACCGACACCGCGGTGGGCCGGATGGACCTCGGTTATGGCCAGGGGCCTGATTACAAGAGCGTGAACGCCGGTGCCAGCGGTTCGGTGGTTGCTCACGCAGGTGGTATCAACCTTGGCCAGCAGGTTGGCGAGAGTTTTGTCCTGGCCGAAGTGCCCGACACGTCCGGTGTGGGCATTATTAGCAATGCGGGAGTGACTACCGGGCGCAATGGTTTCGCCATCGTGCCCAATGCTCAGCCCTATCGCTTGAATTGGGTCAGCCTGGACACAGGGAACCTGGGAGCAGATATCGAACTGGAACAGGCAACCCAACAAGTTGTGCCACGTCGTGGCGCTGTGGTGCTTGCACGCTATGAGGCGCAGATCGGGCGTCGAGTGCAATTTATCCTGCGTCAGGCCGATGGTAAAAAAATGGGCTTTGGGGCCACTGTGGAGGATCCGGAAGGGAAACAGAGCGCCCTCTCGGACCCGTATGGCATGGCTCTGATGCTGCTCAAGCAGGACAAAGGTTTGATGAACATCACGTGGGACGGCAGCACCTGCCAGGCGCCGTATGACTTGCCCGAGCGCAACAAGGAGCTGAACTACGAACAGGCAGAGCTGAAGTGCAAGGGTAACTGACAGGAGTCGTTGCCCAGCCACCTTCAGGTTCTGTAGTGGAAACTCAGGCCTGTGTTCGATATCACGCTGACAGCAATCCTTGGACGTCGCGAGCTGCCAGGGGCCAACGGATTTTCCTGAATTCAGGGTGATACGGGGTAGACAGGCTCTCTCTGAGTGCGTTACCCGGTCTCTGCGACTGAGAATTCACTCTGAACAATTCAGATTTATCCTAAAGAGCTCATAGCGGATACGGCATTAAGCTATCACCTCAGTCATTCATCGAGGTGTTTCCCATGTCCCAAGAGCGAGACAAATTTGTTATCCGGCTTCCCGATGACATGCATCCACGGATCAAGAGCATTGCCCGGCTTAACAATCGCAGCATGAACAATGAAATTGTCGCCCGCATAGAGCGCACCTTCACCTTGGACGAAACCATGGAGCTGGAGGCAAAGATCAAAGGGCTGATGCTGCAACGTATTGAGTCGCTGGAAAGCGAACTCGCCCAGATGCGTGAAACCGTTGAAGAAAAAAAGACCGATTGAGCTGCTCGCGACTGCCGTTGAGCAGGTCAATTGCCTTTACCTGCAATGTGTAACAGCTTTGCGCAAAACAGACGCGCCCCGAACCCGCCATCACGGGCGGGCCTGGGGCGATCGCAGGCAAATCTCAGGCAGAGGTTCAGGCGCTCTGCAATGCGTTGGCGATAGCCTGATTGAAAGCCGGCAAGTCGTCGGGAGTACGGGAGGTAATCAGCTTCCAGCCGTTGGCGGTGCATTCCTTGACTTCACTATCGACCCAGCCCGCGGCTTGGGCATTGAGCAAGTCGGTGCGCACACTGGTGTAGGAAGTCAGGGTCTTGCCGGGGATCACTCCCGCATCAATCAGTAGCCAAGGGCCATGGCAAATCGCGGCCACCGTCTTCCCCGCATCGACAAACTCATTGACCAGGCGTTGGGCCTCAGGGTCCTGGCGCAGGGTATCAGCGTTCACCGTCCCCCCTGGGATGACCAGGGCATCGAAGTCGCGGGCATTCAGGCCAGACAGTTTTCCATCGGACTGCACCTGCCGGTCCTTCTCGGTATCGTGCAGGAAGGTCTGGGTGGAGCCGCCTTTGATCGAGCCATGGGTGAGGGTTGCTCCCAGGCTGCGCAGCGCCTCAATCGGCTTGAGCAGTTCGTCGCGTTCGATGCCGGTGTTGGCCGTGATGATCAAGATGTTTTTGCCATGCAGTTGCGTGGTCATGTATCCGGTCCTCCTGGTTAAACAAAGCCCCGCGCAGGCATCACGCGCGTGTTTTTATCTGAGGACCGGCGGCCAAACGAAGTTCAGCCCGATTACGCTGCACCTGGTCGTGGAACCTTGCATCTCACTTTTATTGACCCTGGGAGGAGAGCCGGGCGGGTAGAGGATTACAACGCCTCCTTCTCTTCGCTGTCCTTGGCGGTTGCGGGACGCGGGTTTTGCCCAGACAACTCGCCCGTTGGATCCATGCGTTCCTGCGAACCCATGCTGCTGTACTGCTTGCGCAGTGTTCGAAGTTCCTTGCTTTCCAGTTGATCCAGGCACAAGGCAGCGTTTTGCGCGTCTTTGGTGGCGCGCAGCAATTCGTCGATTTTGATGTGCAGGATGTCGTTGTCGCGGTTCTGGGTGTTCTGGATCAGAAACACCATCAGGAAGGTGATGATGGTGGTCGAGGTGTTGATGATCAGTTGCCACGTGTCGTTGTAGTGGAAGAACGGACCGGTCAGGGCCCAAACCACTATCAGCACGATGGCCACAAGAAACGTCTTGGAGCTACCGGCCCATTTGGAAAGCGTATGGCAGAAGGTTACGAATTTCATGGCACTGGGTCCTGGTTGTTGGTCTGACAATGGACAGCAATCAAGCCGTGAAATTCTTTGTTACATTTGTCGGGAGGCCGCTTTTTTATAACGCTCATAACCCGCCAGTAGCGGTTGAGTACTGAGACCGTGCAGCAGAATGCTCAATGCCACAATCGACAGCGTCAGGTCGGTGCACAGCGCAGCCGTTACCGGAGGTACGCCGTGGTTGAGGGCATAGAACAGATAGTAAAGGCTACCGATGCCACGGATCCCGAACCAGCCGATCAGCCAGCGTTGGCGGCCGGACAGCAAGCTGCCCCAGGGAATCAGCAGCACGCTCAGGGGGCGGATCAACACAAATAACCCGGCCCCAATCGGCAGTGCACGCCAATCCCAATGGGCGATCAGCACCACCCCCAGCAACGTGACCATAAACACTTCCATGGCCCGCTCGACCAGACCGCCGAACGCCAGCATGTCGCCCATCATGATTCCGGCAGCCACTTGGGTGCCTTCCAGGCGTTCGGTGTCGCCATGCAGGGCTTTGTGCGGTTCTACATCCTGATGGCCCAGCAGGGGTTGCACCAGATGTTCGGCCGGAACCTGAGGGTCGGCCGCCGAATTGACCTCGGCCTGACGCAACCCGAGGCCAGCGGCGAAAACGGATAAGAAGCCATAGCCGTGCAGGCTTTCGGCGGCCACATAGGCCAGGGCAATCAGGGCGAGAGTCAGGTAGTCATTGGGCGAAACGGTGCTGTCATCATGCCGGGTCCGCAGCAACAAGGTGATGCGCCCCAGGCCGCGCCCCATCCAGTAGCCGATCAGCAACCCCGCCGGAACCGCCCACAGCACATCCCGCCAAAGCCAGTCGGACAAGGCGCCATTGCCACCATCGGCTTTCACCAGCACCAGCCCGAGGATGACAAACGCAAAGGCCACGCCGTCGTTGAGTCCCGCCTCGCCGGAGAGTCCAAATCGCACCGGATCGTAGTCCTGGGCGTTATTGACCTGCACCATCGACGCCAGAACCGGGTCGGTGGGCGCCAGCACCGCGCCAATCAGCAGGGATGCGCCCCACGACATTTGAATCAGATAATGCAAGACCAGCGCCACGCCGATAATGCTCAGCAGCATCACCGGTCCGGCCAGGCCATAGGCCACACGCCAGAGTTTATGGCCAAGGGGCAGGCGCAACTTCAAGCCGCAGACGAACAGGGAAAACAGCACCGCCACTTCGCTCAGGTGCTCCATCCAGGGCGCTGCGTGTTTCAGGTCCAGTTGCAACAGCCCCAGACCCGCAGGGCCGATGGCAACCCCCAGGACCAGGCACACCGCCGAGGTCGTGACCGGCATCCAGCGCAGATAGGAGGAGGTCAGCGCGAGCACCAACAGGACTGCGCCCAGCACCGCCATCCAGACAATGAAGCTCATAGGTATCTCTCGTTCCCGGCACTCGGTCGGTGATCCCGTGCAGACCTGCACAGGCATTCGAGGACGCAATGCGCAATCAGGTTCAACCGGATTTTCTCTGGCATCGGCTGCAAGCCGACTCGGCCCCGGCCAGTGCTCGGGGCGGGACGATGCAGAGCCGGATGACTGCACGCCGATGGCTCTAGGGCGCGATAAATTTAATGAACCCTCGCTGGCCACCCCGACCTAAGCCTTTATGAATCGGGAGGTAAATCATGCAAATACAACACTATGTCTGGATCGCCCTGGCCGTAATCCTGTTGCTGGTGGAGCTGTGGGCCATCAGGAGTGTGCTGCGCAGTACCAAGCCCTGGGACAGCAAGGGCGTGTGGGTGGTGGTCATCGTCTTTGTGCCCTTGCTCGGGCTGCTGGCATGGCTGGTCGCCGGACCAAAAGGCAGTGCTCGGACCCTGTCCGAACCTGAGCATCAACAACGCTGAGGATGGTGCCCAGCGACAGACAAGGTGAACGGCTTTGCCCAGAATACTGACGTCCCACATGGAAGAAACCGAGCTCACCGAGCACAACGCCAAGATGTTCGGTTCGCCCAAGGAACGCCTGGATTTCTACCGTCGGGAGATCCAGTACGAAACCAGCATCCTGGCCAACCGCACCGATGCTTATCTATCAGCGCAGTCGTTCCTGGTGATTGCCTTTGCATCCTGCATGGCCAACCTCAACCCGGAATGGGGCAAATTGTTCACCCTGGCGGTGCCACCTTTCCTGGCGCTGCTGGGGGTACTCAGCTCCCTCAATGCCTGGCCGGGGATCAAGGCCGCCTACGAGATCATCGACCATTGGCACTTCAAGCAAAGCGAACTGCTGCGCAGTGAGCCGTTGATGGGGCTGGCGTATGACGAGTCGCCGTTGTTCTGCGAGAGCGAGTCCAGCCACAAGGGCTATCGCAAATCCTTGCTGTTCTCGGTTCGCACGCCGTGGATCTTCGCCCCATTCTGGATGATGCTCGGCTCCTGGGCGGTGTACATCCAGCTGACCAACCCGGGTTCCTGAATCGTCCTTGCGCCTGCGCGTTGATTAGCCCGTGCCTGGCAAGTTGTCGGCGATAACCTTTACAAGGTGCCGCGAATACGTTCATTCCGGCGGCGCAGCGCTTCCATGGCCAGCAGTAGCAGTAACGCGCCGAGCACCATCATGGTCGCCGCGGCGGCGATGGTCGGATTGAGGTTCTCCTTGATCCCCGCAAACATTTGCATCGGCAGCGTGCGTTGCGTAGGGCTGGCGAGAAACAGCGTCACGACGACCTCGTCGAATGAGGTGGCGAAGGCGAACAGCGCGCCGCTCAATACGCCTGGTGCGATCAGTGGCAGGGTCACACGCTTGAAGCCATACCAGGGGGTGGCGCCGAGGCTGGCGGCAGCCCGTGTAAAGTTGCGGTCGTAACCTTGAAGTGTCGCGTTGACGGTGATCACCACAAAGGGCACCCCCAGCACGGCATGGGCGATGACCAGGCCTGGATAGGTGTTGAGCAGGCCCCAACTGGCGAAAAAGAAGTACAGCCCGACAGCGACTATCACCACAGGCGCCACCATGGGCGAAATCATGATCGCCATGATCAGCGCTTTCCCGCGAAACTCACCCCGCGACAGTCCAACCGCCGCCAAGGTGCCCAGTACCGTGGCGAGCAAGGTTGCGGCGGGGGCGATTTTCAGGCTGTTGAGCAGGGCCGGCATCCAGTCGCTGGAGTTGAAAAATTCGCGGTACCAGCGCAACGACAGGCCACTCAACGGGTAACTCAGAAAGGAGCCCTCGTTGAATGACAGCGGGACAATGACCAGGATCGGAATGATCAGGAACATCAACAGGGCAAGGCTGTAGAGGCTCAAAAACGGGCGCAGCACACGGATCTCAAGCGGTTCGACATGCTTCATTGCAACCTCCTCATGCAGCTCGGTTGGCAGGGCGCGAGATCCTCGCGTAGACCCAATACAGCAACAGCACGATGATCAGCAGTTGGCTGCCCAGCGCCGTCGCCATGCCCCAATTGATGGTGGTGTTGGTGTAATACGCCACGAAGTAACTCAGCATCTGGTCCCCCGGGCCGCCCAGGAGTGCGGGGGTGATGTAGTAACCGATGGCCATGATGAACACCAGCAACGCTCCGGCCGTTACCCCGGCATAGGTCTGCGGCAGGTAGACCCGGCGAAATGCAGTAAAGGGGTGGGCACCCAGGGAAATCGCCGCGCGCTCGTAACGGGAGTCGATGCCTTTCATGACGGCATACAGCGGCAGGATCAGAAACGGCAGCAAAATATGGGTCATGGAAATCAGCACGCCCGCGCGGTTGAATACCAGCTGCAGCGGTTGCTCGAGAATGCCCAGGTCGATCAGCGTGTTATTGATCAAACCGCCCGATTGCAGCAGGACGATCCAGCTTGCCGTGCGCACGATCAGCGAGGTCCAGAACGGCAGCAGCACCAATATCAGCAGCAGATTGGCCCGTCGCGCCGGTTGCCGCGAGAGCCAGTAGGCCAGCGGATAACCCAGCAGCACACAGAGCGCGGTGACCAGCCCGGCGATCGTCAGCGAGCGCTTGAGTACGTCCAGGTACAGCGCTTTGTCGGGGGCCACGGCCTGGATCTGGCCGGCGTCCAGTTTCAGGTCGAAGGCCGCCAACCAGTAGAAGCTGGTATAGGGTTGGCCGAGCTGCCTGAGGGTTGACCAGGTCTTGATGTCGCCCAGTGCCGGCACGCCTTGTATCAGGCGGTCACGGACATTGGCGCCGTCGGCCGGCATGCGCCCGAGAACAGCCGTCGACAGGCCGCGCAAGGCGGTGCTTTCGTAACCCAGTCGACGGTTGAGCGCGAACAGCTGGCCGTTGCTGCGCGCACTGCGCAAATCCTCACCCAGGGCACTGAACACGGATTCAGCCGGCAGTGTCTTGCCGTCCCAACCCTTCAATAAAACCAGAGTCTTTGGCAGGGCGTTGGCGACTTCCGGGTTTTCCACACTCTTGGTCAGCAGTGAGCCTATCGGGGTTAAAAAGCCGACCACCAACAATGCCAGCAGGGGCAGGATAAGCAGCATCGAGCGGCGGGTGTAAGCACGTTTGGCGGCCTGTAATTGCCTCTGCAAGCGTTGCGTCTGAACCACTGACGGCGCCGATTGAAGGGCTAGCGCTTCGGACATGGGAGTTCTCCTATCGTCAACATTGCCCGGATGCACCGGCGACGAGCGCCGGCACGATCCGGGCAGCTGTGGGGCAGTTGATCAGCGAGCGGCCCAGGCATTGAAACGCTGTTCCAGTTCCTCACCGTGATCGATCCAGAAGTTGGTGTTCACGGGCAGGGCGTTTTCCAGGTTGGCTGGCGCCGTCGGCAGTTGCTCGCGGGTCTTGGCGTCGATCAGCGCCAGGGTGTCCTTGTTGGTCGGGCCGTAGGGGATGTTTTGCGCGAACACCTTCTGGTGCTGCGCTTCGTTGGCAAAGGCAATGAATTGTTCCCCCAGCACCTTGTTCGGTGAGCCTTTGACGATGGCCCAGCTGTCGATGTCATACAGGCTGTGGTTCCAGACCATCTTGAAATCGTGGCCTTCACCCTGGGCGGCGGACACGCGGCCGTTGTAGGCAGACGTCATCACCACATCGCCCGAGACCAGCCACTGCAGGGGTTGGGCCCCGGCTTCCCACCACTGGATATCGGACTTGATCAGGTCGAGTTTCTTGAAGGCGCGGTCGACGCCTTCCGGTGTGCTCAGTACCTGATACAGCTCGGCAGGTTTTACCCCATCAGCCAGCAGGGCGATTTCCAGGGTGAACTTGGCGCTTTTTCGCAGGCCACGCTTGCCGGGGTAGGTCTTGGTGTCCCAGAACGCTTCCCAGCCTTTGGGGGCCGTTTTGAGCTTGGCGCTGTTGTACGTCAGGTTGGTCGACCAGAGGAAAATTCCGGCACCGCATTCGCTGACGGCGCCGCTGACGAATTTGCTTGCGTCGCCCAGTTTGCTCCAGTCCAGAGGTTCGAACAGGCCCTCGGCGCAGCCGCGGATCAGATCCGGGCTTTCGACCTCCACCACATCCCAACTCACTTGTCCGGTTTCCACCATGGCCCGGATCTTGGCCATTTCACCGTTGTACTCCCCGGCTTGGACCGCCCCTTTGCCCGCGGCGCTGAAGGGTTGGTAGAACGCCTTGTCCTGGGCGTCCTTGTTCAGGCCGCCGAAGGACACAACGGTCAATGGTTGGGCATTTACCTGGCCGCCGAAAGCAGCCAGAACAGTCAGTGCAGCAAGACGCTTGAGCATGGCAAATATCCTGATGTCATCAACAAAAAGGGAGGAGGGGGGTCAAGCAGGCATTGCATCGAGCGCCGAGGCGTCGGCGCTATGCCAACAGACGGGAAGGCTGTGACCTTCACGCCAGTAGGGTTGCATCTGGGCGATGGGCACCTTGACGTTGAAGTCGCTGTTTCCCGCGACATTCAGGCGGATGCGCACGTGGTCCCCCAGATAGATGCATTCCTCGATACACCCGGCGAGGCGACTGTCATAACGGGCGTCGCCATCCAGAGTCACTCGTTCGGAGCGAATGGACAGCGAGGCACGGCAGCCCGTGGCCAGGCCCGGTGTCGTCCGTGCGTAAAGCTGCTCGCCCTGTTCAAGTTGCACCTGGCATTGATCAGCGTTGAACGCAGCCAAGACCCCCGGCAGGACATTGGTATCGCCCATGAAAGTGGCCACGAAGGTGTTGGCCGGACGTTCGTAGAGCGCTTGCGGGGTGTCGACTTGCTGGATGACGCCGTCGTTGAAAATCGCAATGCGGTCGGACAGGGTCAGCGCCTCGGCCTGGTCATGGGTGACGAACACCACCGTCAGCCCAAGCTCGCGGTGCAAGCGGCGAATTTCCAGCTGCATCTGTTCACGCAATTGCTTATCCAGCGCGCCCAGCGGCTCGTCCATCAATACCAGCTTGGGTTCGAAGATCAGCGCCCGGGCGAGGGCGATCCGCTGCTGTTGCCCGCCTGACAGTTGCGCGGGGTAGCGATTGGCCAGATCCCCCAGGCGTACCATCTCCAGGGCTTGCTTGACCCGAGGCTCTATCTCGTGGCGCTTGATGCCGCGCACTTGCAGCGGAAATGCCATGTTTTCGGCCACGCTCATGTGCGGGAACAGGGCGTAGTTCTGGAACACCATCCCTATGCCGCGCCGATGGGCCGGAACACTTTCAATGGCCTGTCCTTCGAGAAATATCTGGCCTTGAGTCGGCGTCTCGAAACCGGCCAGCATCATGAGGCTGGTGGTCTTTCCCGAGCCGGAAGGACCGAGGAGGGTGAGGAACTCGCCCTGAGCAACGTCCAGGTCTAATCGCTTAACCACGGTCTTGAGACCGTCGTAACTTTTCTCCACCCCTTTGAAGCGGACGAAGGCGCTTGCACTGTTACCTGTCATCTCAAACCCTCCCATTGCGTTTCACGGTTAAAACATGATGCATCATGTTTTTTAATAAAGCAGATTCTGTGCCACCTGATCCAGCCGGCCTGATTTCAAGGGTTTTATGTGGGACGGGGCCGGTCTGCGCACCATCGGGGTGCCTGGACCTGGCAATTGCCGGTTTATTGCCCCGGACCAGGAGCGCGGATGCCAGGGCGGGCCGGGTCTATCTCGGCGATACGCGGCGTTCAGCGCAGCTCGTTCAGGGTTTCGTCCAGGCGCTCCAGCAGCAGGTCCGCGTGCTCGCGGGCAAATACCAGGGGCGGGCGAATCTTGAGGGTATTGGCCTTTTGCCCCGTCGAGCTGATCAACACCTGACGGCGGCGCATACCGTTGACCACGGCCGCGGCGGCAATCGTTGCCGGTGCCTGGGTCGCACGGTCGGTCACCAGTTCGACGCCAATAAACAGCCCCTCGCCGCGTATATCGCCAATGATTTCGTGGCGCTCGGCCAGTTGGCGCAGCCCGGCCTTGAGGTAATCGCCGACGTTCCGGGCATTGGCTTGCAAGTCTTCTTCACGCAGCACCCGCAGCACTGCATGCGCGGCCTTGCAGGACACCGGGTTGCCGCCGTAGGTATTGAAGTAACGCTGCTGGCGGCCGAATTGATCGAAAAGCGCAGAGCGCCCCACCACCGCGGCAACCGGATGGCCGTTGCCCATGGGCTTGCCCAGGGTGACCAGATCCGGAATTACCCCATCGCGGGCAAAGCCCCAGCGCTGCCCGCCTGTACGGCCAAACCCGGGCTGGACTTCATCGGCGATATACAGCCCGCCAGCGTCACGCACGCATTGCGCCGCAGCCGCCAGTTCGCCGTTGGCCGGGCTGAACACCCCGTCACTGGAAAAAATACTGTCCACCAGCAGCGCTGCAGGCTTGATGCCTTGAGCCTGCATATCCTGCACAGCCGCGTGCACGCTGCCGACGAAATCGGCGGTGCGGCGATAGGAGTCCGGAGCATCGACCAGGCGCACATGGCTCGCGGTGGGCAGGCCGGTGGCCAGCGAGGGCGAGACTTCAGCCAAGGCACTGGTCACCCCATGGTAGGCCCAGCGAGTCACAATGATGCCCGTTCCACCGCTGTGACAGCGCGCGATGCGCAGTGCCAGGTCGTTAGCCTCGCTGCCGGTGCAGGTCAGGGTCATGTTGTCGAGCTGAGGAGGGAACTCGCTGAGCAGGTCTTCGGCGTAATCCACGATCGACGGATGCAGATAGCGGGTGTGGGTATTGAGTTGGGCACTTTGCTCGGCGATCGCCGCGACCACGGCAGGGTGGCAGTGTCCGATGGAGGCCACATTGTTGTAGGCATCGAGGAAGGCGGTGTTGTCCTTGTCGTACAGCCACACACCTTCACCGCGCACCGGGGCGAAGGGTTCCTCGTAGAACAATCGATAGCTGGCCCCCAGCGCACGTTGACGACGGGCAAGCAGCTCAGCAGCGTTGGACGAACTCATGAAGCCTCCGGTGTGCAGGCGTTGATCAGGCTTTGGGTCAGCAGCCCTTCGGGCATTGCGCTCAGGCATTGCAGGTTGCGCCAGGTTGAGCGCAGGTTGCGCAGGACATAGACGCGGTTTTCTGGATAAAGGCTGGCGCGCCACTGGGCAATGGTGATGGCCATGGCCATGCGCATAGCGATCAGTTCGCCCAGGACTTCCAGTTCTGCTGGCTGCAGTGGGATCCGCCCGTGGTAGGCGGCGGCGAAGGCCTTGATTTGCCAAAGCGGATCCGCGGCGTCGGCATCGAACTGGTAGGACAGTGCTGTTCCCAACTCGTTGATCAGCGGTGCGTGGAGCGCATCTCCGAAGTCAATGATGGCGGAGACCCGGGTGCCGGTTTCGCAGTCGAGCATGACGTTGTGCGGATTCAGGTCGTTATGGATTACCTGCGCCCGCAGCTTCGCCAGGCATGGCTTTGCATGGGTTTCGTAGCGATTGAGCAAGCGGGAAACCAACGGCAACTGATCGGCGGCCAGGTAGTCCAGATACGGCCTGACGCGTTCGGCGTGCCCGACATCCCAGAGCAGGTCGCGGTGGGCGGCGGGGTGGTGGAAGTCCCTGAGGGCCAGGTTAACCTCGGCCAGGGACGTGCCGAGCTCATGCATCAGCGCGGCGCTGGGCTTGCCAAGATTCTGCGAGATTCCGTCCAGGTAACTGACAGTGCGCAGTGTCAGTCGCTGGTCATTGACCTGCACTGTCGGCTCAACCTCACCGTGGCGCGAGGATAGAACGCGTGGGACCGGCAGATGGGCGCCGTGCTGCTCGATGTGCAGCAAGGCCTGGGTCTGAAAGCTGATGACGTTGGGGTCTTCCGCGGGATTGATGAACTTCAGGACAAAGGCACCGCGCGGGGTATCAATGAGGAAGTTGGTATCGCGCTCACCGTTCAGCAGTTTCAGCCGGCCCTTGAGGCCGTACACCCGATTGGCAATATCCAGCGCCTCGGCAGCCTCCACGGCCGGTGCTTGTGTGGTCATCAGGTCGTTGCACAGCGCCTTGTCCATGACCGCTTCAGACATGCTGGCCACCATTGACGTGAATTTCCGCACCGTTCACGTAGGAAGCGCCGCTGGTGCAGAGAAAATAGATCAGCGAGGCCACTTCCTCGGGCTTGCCCAAACGATTCATCGGCACCAGCCGCTGGACGATATCCGCGGTGCCCGGAGACAGGATTGCGGTATCGATTTCGCCAGGAGCAATTGCATTGACCCGCACCCCGTGCGGGCCGAAGTCGAAGGCCATTTCGCGGGTCAGGGCCGAGAGGGCGGCCTTGGAAGTGGCGTAGGCCACGCCGGCGAACGGATGCACCTTGGAACCGGCGATGGAGGTGACATTGATAATGCTGCCCTGGGCGGCTTTCAGTTCATCGAACAAGCCGCGCGCCAGAAGCGCGGTGGAGAACAGATTGACGTTGAACACCTTGAGCCACGTGGCGTAATCGGTTTCCAGTACGCCGAGTCGACCGCCGTCCGGGCCTTTTGGCGATACGCCGGCGTTATCCACCAAGGCATCCAGGCGTCCGCCCAGCTTGTCCTTGATGATCGCCAAGCTGGCACTGACGCTGTCGATATCCTCCAGATCCAGATGGATGTGGTTGAGCAAACCTTCCGCCCACGGGCATTCGGCAACCCAGTCCTGGCGGGAGGCGGTGAACACTTCCCAGCCGGCCGCGTTGAAGTGCTTGACCGTCGCATGGCCAATACCGCGACTGGCACCGGTCAAAAGAAGCTTTTTTTTCTCGCTCATGGGCGCACCTGACTCAATTGATGTTTGATGCATCATCTTTTTAGGTGCGACTGCTGTCAATAGCCGTTCGCGGGAAAACCGCCTCTAGGAGACCGCTTCCTGGCTGACCGCTATGAATTCCAACATTTTTTGATTGCCGTCGAGGATATCGGTCTGGATCGCGTGCTTGGCTGCCGCAGCGTCCTGATTGCGCAGGGCATTGAGTATCTCGACATGGTGCTCGATGGCCATGGTCAGGGAAAAGTGCGCGTAAGCTTGAGCGATCAATGGGCCGGCACGCATCCACAGGCTATCCAGGTAACTGCGCAGCAGCGGCATGCGGGCTGCCTCCGCGATCAGGAAGTGAAACTCACTGTTAAGACGCAGGGCCTCGGGAAGGTCATGGTTATTGATGGCCTCAAGGTTGCGCTGGATGTTGGCGTCAATGCGCGCCAGGTCACTGGAGGTTGCAAGCCGTGCGGCTGTTTCGGCGCCCAGGCCTTCGAGGTTCAGCCGCAGCGTGCGGATCTCGAGATAAGCGCCACTGTCGAGCACCGGAACCCGGATGTCCTTGGGGGTTTTGAGCACCAGCGCTTTCTCTTTTGCCAATTGCAAAATGGCGTCGCGAACGGGCGTGACACTGGTCCCCAGCTGACTGGCCAGCTCCCGGATGCGCAATCGATCGTCCGGTTTCAGCCCGCCCGTAATCAGTGCGTTGCGCAGCTGGGAATAAACGTTGCTGCCCAGGTAGGTGTGCGTGATGGCGTCGAGGGGGTAAGACATGGATCACCGAGTGAGATGGAGCTGTTGGCCAATGACTATACAACATGATGCATTAGGGGCTTGGCGAAATTGGCGGCAGCAAGCGTTCAGCCGCAGGGCAGGGGGCTGAACCCGCAGGGCAGTTGCTAGCGAATAAATCAAATGAGCGCATCGCGGATTAATGAGACTCTGGCAACCCCATGACCGATGCAACGGATGATGTTTCGCAATACCGAATCCAGACAACCCAGAGAGTATTGAAATTCTCCCCAAAAACGCAGACGGAGCAGTCCATTGAATCAAGCGTTGTGTGAAGCATGAGTCGCCCGCTGTTTATTTCTCTGGATGGCCCCAAGGGAACCGGCAAAACCACACTGTTGGAGGCCGTTACGAAAGTACTGAGGGCAGACAACAAAAAGGTGATCCGACTTTGCGAGAAAAAAAGCGATCCTTATAGAGGGGAAACGATGACCCTCGTTAATAAGCTCGTCAGAAATCCCTCCCGGGAATTGGAGCTGGAGGTTTGTGAACGCTTGGCTGATAGCCGCACCTGGATCTCCCTGAACGTACTGACTAAACAGCCATCCGATAGCATCATCCTGATTGATCGCTGGTATCCGTCTGACGCTGCGTTTCGCCGGCTAGTCCCGTTCGCAGAAATTCTACAGTTGAACATTGACCGAAACGTACGAGTACCAGACCTGCATATCGGGGTGGTCACCGCGCCTGATATTTCATGGGCCAGAGCAGCAGCACGCCAGCGTGGGCTAAACAGCACGGTGCTCCATAGACTGGAAGAACATGTCGCCTGCACCCAGGCATTCGAGCAAGCGATTGCAGATCACGGCTGGGTTTTATGCCGGAACGAAGGAACGATCGAAACCGCAACGATGCAGGTGATTTCCGAGATTTATAAAGTCCTATGATCCGGGGGGCGTGTTAAGTGGCCAAACGAATCGAGCGTTGGTTGCTGGAGAGTAGGACGATAGGAAAGTGGGCGAGAGGGAAACTGAAAGAACCTCCTATGTACAGCCATCCTCCCAGATATACGATTTAACATAATATACATTATGCGTAATGTCGGATCCTTATATGTACCCTGGCTTGCTCAGCCTGCGAGCCTGCAATCGGCTGTTTGCCCCCGATCATTGGCAATCCACTTGAGGCTCATCTTTAATCGATTCATCTCACGTCATGACCACCACACCCGCCCCGAGGGTTTTGCATGAAGCCATTCATTGCTGCGCTTCTTAGTTTGGTGCTGCTCAGCGGCTGTGATGTCAGCATCAACAAGCCGGCGCCCAAGGTCATTGCATCCGATGCCGGCACTGAGCAACAACAGCGCCGTGTGTATGAAGCTGCGGTCGAGTTTCTGCAGTTGCTCGATAACGGTAAAACTTCCGAGACCTGGTCGACAGTCAGCCCAGCGCTCAAGGCAACAACCCATGAGGTGGTATGGACCGGCACACTCAAGGCGCTGCGTCTGGGGCTTGGATCGTTCAAGGAGCGAACGCCTTCCGGGATAGGCTTTACCGATCAGATGCCTGATGCACCGGCCGGAAATTATGCGGTCATTGAGTTCAATTCGACGTTTGCAGCGAGCACCGTTACAGAGAAAGTATTGTTCCGTGACGATGACAAACGCTGGTTGGTCGTGGGTTACTTCGTCAACAAGTCGGTGATTTTCGATAAAACCGGCCAACACGATGGGCATTCAGCCCGCTAGACGCCCTGTTCTTCCGCTCTACAACCACAATAAAAATTATAACTAAACTAAATAATCATTTAGTTTAGTTATAAAGATACTTATATATCTGAGCCTGTAATACGGCCTTCCCGCCTGCGACTTGATGCGCCCTCTTCCTTCTCTCAGCTCCCAGCGCCGGCATGGGCTTCTTCGAAGAAGTAGTCCTTCCAGCTTTGCGCCTTGTTTTTCAGCACGCCGAGCTCCTGCAGTTTTTCGGCGTAGATAAAGGTGCGCTGCGGCACCACGGTGAAATCGATTTCCGGGTCGGCGACGATTTTCTCGACCAGCGTCAGGGGCAACTTGGATTGCTCGACACGGATGTAGGTCTTGGCCGCCGCCGGTTTGTCGGCCTTGATGATCTGCTCGGCTTCGGCCAGAGCGGCATAAAAGGCCTTATAGGTTTTCGGGTTCTGGTCGTGGAATTTTTCCGTGGTGTACAGCACGTTGAACGTCCCTGGGCCCCCTAGTACGTCGTAGGAACTGAGCACTTTGTGCACGCCCGGTTTCTCCAGTTCCTGATATTGAAACGGCGGGCTGGAGAAGTGTGAGTTGATTTCCGAACCACCGGCAATCAAGGCCGCTGTGGCATCGGGATGGGCCAGGCTGACGGAGATGTTGTCGAACTTCTTGAAATTGTCGTTACCGAACTGCTTGGCGGTTTCGATCTGCAGCGTGCGCGACTGGAAGCCCACGCCTGCCGCCGGCACCGCGATACGGTCCTTGTCGCTGAAGTCCTTGAGGCTCTTGACCTCGGGGTTGTTGGTCAGCAGGTAGTTGGGCATGGAACCCAGCGAGGCGATTGCCTTGACGTTCTGTTTGCCCCGGGTGCGGTCCCAGAGGGTCAGCATCGGCGGTACCCCGGCCGATACCACGTCCAGCGCGCCGGCCAGCAAGGCTTCGTTCATTGCCGTGGCGCCGGAGATGCTGTTCCAGTCGACCTTGATCTCCAGGCCCTGCTCCTTGCCATGTTTCTCGATCAGTTGCTGGTCACGCACCACATCCAGGATCAGGTAACCGATACCGAACTGCTGGGCGATGCTGATCTTGCCCTCGGCCTGGACACCGCTGCTGAGCAAGGCGCCCAGGGTGGCGGCCAACAATGTCAGGGTGTTGCGTTTGCACGTGATGGCCATGATTAACCTCGTGGTTATTGAACAATGGGCGGGGTTGGCGCTGTCAGCGCTGCATGCCCCAACGCTTTACAGTCAGGCGCTCGACATTGGCGAACAGCAGGTTCTCCACCAGCAGCCCGATCAGAATCACCGCGGCCAGCCCGGCGAACACCTTGTCGGTGTACAGCTCGTTACGGTTCTGGAAGATGTACCAACCCAGCCCGCCCTTGCCCGACGATGCGCCAAACACCAGCTCGGCAGCGATCAGGGTGCGCCAGGCGAAGGCCCAGCCGATTTTCAGGCCAGAAAGAATCGACGGCAGCGCTGCCGGAATCAGGATGTACCAGACCAGGCGCAGGCCCTTGAGCCCGTAGTTGCGTCCGGCCATGCGCTGGGTTTCCGACACCCCGCGAAAGCCGGCATAGGTATTGAGCGCCTGCGGCCACAGCACCGAGTGCACCAGAACAAAAATCAGGCTGTTCTGCCCCAGGCCAAACCACAGCAGTGACAGCGGCAGCAAGGCAATGGCCGGCAGCGGGTTGAACATCGCGGTCAGGGTATCCAGCAGGTCGCGTCCCAACTGGGTCGACACCGCAAGGGTGGTCAGGGCAAATGCGAGCACGATGCCGATCACGTAGCCCTGGAGCAGCACGGTCAAAGAGATCCAGACCTTGCCCGGCAATTCGCCGCTGAGCATGCCGTCGTAAAATGCGGCGGCGGTCTGCAGGAAGCTGGGCAGCAACAAGTCGTTGTCCTGCACCCGGGCAGCCACTTCCCAGAGCACCGCCAGGACAATCAGGATCAGGCTCTTGCGCACCCAGCCCAGTTGCCAGATACGCAGTGGCCAAGGGATATCGCGGGTCAGGTCGTGCTGGGTAAATGGCTCCAGCGCAACTTCGTATTCTTCACGCACAGGACGGACAAGGCTCATGCTGGGATTCTCTTGAGATCGGTAGCGCGTTGCGCCGCGCAGGGCAAGGCTTCAGTACGCAATGCGCAAGTCCTGGAAGTTCAGCTCGGACACCGGCGCACTGCCCTCCTCCTCGTTGAACAACAACCGGTGAATACGCTGTGCGGTGTTCTGGAAACCCACGCCGCCCAGGCTCTGCAAGTCATATTCGTGGCTGTTGATCTCGGCCCGTACCCGTCCGGGGTGCGGTGAAAGCAGAAGAATCCGGTTCCCCACCACCAGTGCCTCTTCTATCGAGTGGGTGACGAACATCAAGGTGAATTGCACCTCGTCCCACAGTTGCAGCAGTTCCTCCTGCATCTTGCGTCGGGTCAGGGCATCGAGGGCGGCAAAGGGCTCATCCATCAGCAGAATCTTGGGCTGCATGGCCAGCGCACGGGCGATGGCGACCCGGGCTTTCATGCCGCCTGACAGGGTGTGCGGGTAGGCATCGGCGAATGCACTGAGGCCGACTTTGGCCAGGTAGTCATGGGCCCGTTCGCTGGCCTCCTTGCGCTTCAGGGTGCGAGACGCCAGTAACGGAAACATCACGTTTTGGATCACGGTCTTCCACGGTGGCAGTTGGTCGAACTCCTGGAACACCACAATCCGATCCGGCCCGGGTTGGGTCACTTCGGTGCCGGCCAGGCGAATCTGCCCTTCGCTGGGCGTGATAAACCCGGCCACGGCCTTGAGCAGCGTCGACTTGCCACAACCTGAGGGGCCGAGCAGCACGAAACGGTCGCCCGGGTCTATTTCAAAACTGACTTGGTGGGTGGCACGCACCACGCGTTTGGCGGTGCGGTATTCGAGGCTGACGTTTTGCACCTGCAGCAGCGGTTCGGCTACTGCTGGATCAAGGTGCCGGGTGACCGGGCTTTTGCTGGCCGTGTGGCCTTGCAGAACAGCGTTCATGGAAAAGCTCCCAGGTCAGAACGGCGCATCACCCTGGATGGTGGTGCGAAACAGTTTGCGGCGCAGTTGTGCCGGGCATCCGGCAGCCAGGTGGATCAGCGAGCGGTTGTCCCAGAACACCAGGTCATGGGCTTGCCACTGATGCCGGTAGACATGCTCGGCCCGCACGCTATGGGCATAGAGTTCGGCCAGCAACTGGCGGCTCTCATCGGCCGGCAGCCCGACGATATGGGTGGTAAAGCCCTCACTGACAAACAGCGCCTTGCGTCCCGTTTCCGGATGCACGCGCACGATCGGATGGCTGACCTCCACCACCTGGGCCAGTTGCTCGGGGGTCAGGGTGGGACGCCAACTCGCGGCGTTATGCCCCTCGCTGTAGCGCGCGGTGTAACTGTGCACCGCTGAACGGCCCTCGACCGCCTCGCGCAGGTGTTGCGGCAAGGTGTCCCAGGCCAGGTGCATATCGGCAAACAGCGTATCGCCGCCTTCGCTGGGCAATTCCTGGGCATGCAGCATCGAGCCCAGGCTTGGCAGCTCCTTATAGGAAAGGTCCGAATGCCAGTACTTGCCGGCGTCCCCCAGGCCGATCGGCTGGCCGTCTTCGACGATGTTGGAAACGATCAGGATTTCCGGGTGGTTGTGCAGCAGGAACTGCTTGAGCACATGAATCTGCAACACCCCGAAACGGCGGCTGAAATCGATTTGCTGCTGCGGCGTGATGCGCTGATCGCGAAACACCACCACGTGATGGTCCAGGTGAGCCTGGTGCACGCGGGCGAAGTCGCGCTCGTTGAGCGGCAAAGACAGATCCAGCCCCAGGATCTCGGCGCCGACCCGTCCGGAGAATGGGCGTACTTCAAACGATTGGGCGGCAATGGCAGAGGGTGAAACGAGGGAGGCTGCTGGCATGAGAACTCCGACTCCGTAAGCGGCGGCTGACTGAATGGGAGGACTTTAGAGGTATAAGAAACTTAATTTAAATACCTTTATTGCATATCAATAGAGCGCGAATGAGTAGTCATCGGATTACTTGCGGTTGTATGCCCAGTCATTCTTAACCCTCGAATCTCCAGGCGGGTTACCCACTGCCCTGCCCTTGCTTGAATGCGCGCAGGAATGTCAGCTGCCGGAAAATACGCAGAATCCCAAGCTGCCAGGCCATAGGGGCAACCTGTCCTCCATATCGGTCATTGTTTCGCAATGACTGGTACTAGAGCCTTCAAGCGGCATTTTTAATATGCTTTTCCCGGTGATCGCGGCTATCTCCAGCAACATGGCAGATCTTTGCGTATCGCTCCCGCTCGATAGCTGACCATACGGTCATAAATGCCATTTTCCGTAAGGAAAACCCGACTTTCGGGACAACAAAAAATATCACTCGATTGAGTGGAATTGCGTTGTTGTACGACGTCCCACGTGATTATGATGCGTCCGCGGACGTAAAATTCGCGACAGAGTGACTAGGACGTCCGCTCGATCGACAGGCAGTGCCACTGCCTTTCACCGACTCAAGTTAATCAAGGATCTGATTACTCATGACAAAACCTTCGACTTTCACGGCGTGCAAACTGGCCAGCGCCATGCTCGGGTCACTGCTCTTCGCAAGCCTGCCCGCACATGCCGCTGACATCTGGCTGGACGTCGCCACGACGGGTTGGGCCACGCAGAACGGTGGCACCAAAGGCGGCTCCAGAGCCGCAGCGAACAACATCTATACCGTTAAAAATGCCGCGGAGCTCAAGGCTGCATTGAGCGCTACTGCCGGAAGCAACGGGCGCATCATCAAGATCACCGGGCTTATCGATATCAGCGAAGGCAAGGCCTACACCTCCACCGCCGATATGAAGAAGCGCGGTCGCCTGGACATTCCCGGACAGACCACCATCGTCGGTACCAGCAGTTCGGCAGAGATCCGTGAAGGGTTCTTCTACGCCAAGGCCAACGACGTGATCATCCGCAACCTCACCATCGAAAACCCGTGGGATCCGGAGCCGATCTGGGATGCCAACGATGGCAGCGCCGGCAACTGGAACTCGGAGTACGACGGCCTGACCATCGAAGGCGCCAATAACGTGTGGGTCGACCATGTCACCTTCACCGATGGCCGCCGTACCGACGACCAGAACGGCACCGCCAATGGCCGTCCGAAACAGCATCACGACGGCGCACTGGACGTGAAGAACGGTGCCAACTACGTGACCATTTCGTACTCGGTGTTCAAGTCCCACGAGAAGAACAACCTGATCGGTTCCAGCGACAGCCGCACCACCGATGATGGCAAGCTCAAGGTGACGATCCACAACACCCTGTTCGAGAACATTTCGGCCCGTGCGCCACGCGTACGCTTCGGCCAGGTGCACCTGTACAACAACTACCACGTAGGCAGCACCAGCCACAGCGTGTACCCGTTCTCCTACGCCCATGGCGTGGGCAAGAACTCGAAGATCTTCTCGGAGAGAAATGCCTTCGAAATCAGCGGCATCAGCGGTTGCGACAAAATTGCCGGCGATTACGGCGGCAGTGTCTACCGCGACACCGGTTCGACCCTCAACGGCAGCGCACTGAGCTGCTCCTGGAGCTCCAGCATCGGCTGGACCCCGCCTTACAGCTACAGCCCGTTGGCCGCTGACAAAGTGGCCGCCGACGTCAAGGCCAAGGCCGGTGCGGGTAAAATCTGATCTGAACGCCTGACCTGCTAAAGAAAAGCCCTCGGAGACGAGGGCTTTTTCATGGGCGCGGCTGACCTGGCTCAGGTCACCAACTGGTTGATCTCGATGATCGGCAGCAGGATCGCCATGACGATCACCAGCACCACCGCGCCCATGACCACGATCATCAGCGGCTCCAGCAACGCGGTCATGCCCATGGCCCGACGCTGGGACAACGGCGGCGGCATGCCCGGCACCTGGCCCCCGGTGCGCGCCGCCGTGGCCGCCTGGGACGCGCCCTTGGCGGCAAACCAACCGGAACTGAACGCCGTGGCGCCATGGGCACTGCCGGCCATCAGCAGCAAGGCGATGGCATGGGCCAGGGGCTTGAGCCGCAGGATCGCCTGGCCATCGTGGCCTTGGGCTTGGGGTTTGACCGGTGGTTTGCAGCGAACCATTACGACTCATCCTTTGTTATGACGCCCACGGGAGCACGACGCTTCAGGCAATAGGCCGTTGGCACGGGCTGCGACCGAACGCTTGTCATGGAAAATTCATCTTTGAGGCCTCAGGGCGCCCCAAGCAAAAAATCAGCAACGGCCTGGGCCGTTGCTGATCGGGTATTTCGCGACAGTGAAGCGAGGGTTACAGCGGACGACCGATGCCGTTGCAGATGTTGCTTTTGCCGATGCTCTGATCGCTGCTGGCGGTCAGGAAGCTGCTGCGTACAGCGGCTTTCCAGGCAGTTGGCAGCGGTACGAAACGGTTGGCGGTGATGGCGGCGTCGTTGTTGGTGGCCGCTGCGGCACCGTAGTGGCGAGTGAAGAAATCACGCACCTGGTTGCTTTGATCCTGGTTGAAGTAGCACTGGCTGAAGATCAGGTTGGTGAAGCCCAGGATCGGGTAGCCGGTGGTTGGGTAGAGCTTGAGGCTCGGGTCGGTTGGGTTGAGGTCGATCTGAGCCTGGGAAGTGAAGACCGGAACCCAGGCGTTCGGGTTGGCACGATCAGTCGTGGCCGGTACGGCTACGGCGTTGATTGCGGCCGAGACGTTGGCCGGTGCAGGCGACAGGCCGACGATGTTTTTCGCCACGTCTTTGCCGACGCGGGCCACTTTGGTGGCGTCGTCCAGACCGGCCAGGGTGGTGGCGGCGAAATCCGGGCTCATGTAAGTGATACGACCCTCAGCAACGGTGGTGTCGTTCAGCGCAGTCATCACGCCCTGGCTACCGGCAGCGGCCACAGCACCGGCTGGCAGGCCGCCCGAGTAACTGTTGGCGAAGGTCGTGGTGACGGCAAAGGTGCCGGTTTCAGCGCACTTGGCGTTGAGGAAGCGGGTGAACAGTTCAGTGGTGCCGCTGCTCTCGCTGCGGTAAACCACAGTGATCGGGCCGGTACGACCGGAGCCGGTGATCTGATCCCACAGGTTCACACGACCAGAGAACACACCGCACAGTTCGTTGACGCTCAGGTCAACGGCGTTGGCGCCGCTTTTGCGGAAAGGAATGGCAACCGAAGTGGCCACCGAAGGCACCTGGATCAACGGACCCCAGGCAGTGTTGTGAGCCGTCACGTAGCCGCTCAGTTCAGCCGCGGAGAGTTTGGAATCGCTACCCGCCCAGTGCACGTTCTTGCCAGTGGTGCCGGCCACGAACTTGGTGTAGTCGTTGTTCAGGAAGGCCGCTTTGCCGTTGCCGCTGCCAACGCCGATGTAGGGCGCGAAACCGGCGGTCAGGACGCCCGCAGTCTGGTACAGCGGTTGTGGCAGGGTTGCACCGCCACCATTGATGTCTGCCAGGGCAGCCTGGGCCGAGCACAGGGCCGCGAGGGTCAGGGATGCTGCGAGAACGTTGCGCTTAAACATGAAGAAGCTCCTTTCATCGTGTTCGTACGTGGGGTAGATGGCTCTTGCATGACGCCATGGCGCTCCGGTCCGCAGCCGTGATCCAGAGGGCTTGAGGGGTGAGGCCATGGGTAGAGAAGTTCGCAGCTTCCGGTGACAGATAAAGGAAAAAACCTCGGGAGGAACTGCGGGTTTTTACCCCGAATTCTCGGGTGTTCAGCATGGTTTTGCCGGGGCACGCCGGGCCGCTGAGCGCGAGAGTTCAGCGGGCCTCGGCGGGAGCCGGCAGCGCGGTTGAAGCCGGGCCCGGCACATGACAGAACAACGAACCCGAGAACCCGCCTGCCCGGAGTCGGGAGCGCAGGCACTGCAGTGAAAATTTTTTGGGCCTGAGCCCATGCCGCTGATAAAAAACGGCCGACCTGGCTCAGGTCACCAGCTGGTTGATCTCGATAATCGGCAGCAGGATCGCCATGACAATCACCAGCACCACGGCGCCCATGATCACGATCATCAGCGGCTCCAGCAGCGCGGTCATGCCCATGGCCCGGCGTTCGATATCCCGCGACAGGGTCTGCGCCGCGCGTTCCAGCATCGGCGGCAAGGCGCCGGTCTTTTCTCCGCTGGCGATCAGG
>NZ_ATLP01000029.1:0-8086 GCF_000416215.1 Pseudomonas sp. CF161 | reverse complement strand
CCAGCGTGGTTTAACGGGGCGCTTAGATCAACATCAAGAGCAAGACGGCGGCTTTCCGGCCGGCCTGGTTTTGATTCGTTCGCGTCCTTGTAGCCGCTGCCGAGCCTGCGGCAGCGGCTACAGGGGCAGTTGTGGTGAATCGTCGCGTTCACGGCGAAAGGCCATGATTGCCGGCAGTTTTTCTTCGATCCAGTCCACCAGCGCCTGGACCCGTTGCGCGGCTTCCTGGCCCAGGGGCGTCAGGCTGTATTCGACGTGGGGCGGCACCACGGGCAATGAGCGGCGCAGTACCAGGCCGTCGCCTTCGAGGCCTTGCAGGGTCTGGGCGAGCATTTTTTCGCTGACCCCGCCGATCTTGCGTCGCAGGTCGCTGAAGCGGTGGGTGCCGCCGAGCAGGATCACCAGCACCAGTACGCCCCAGCGATTGGTCATGTGCTTGAGCACATCCCGGGACGGGCAATGGGCGTCCATCAGTTCGCCGCGTCGCAGCTTGGCGCTCAAGGGCAGGGGCAGGTCTTCGGAAACGCTCATGGTACTTACCTTTTTGTACGTACTTACTAAAAGTTAGCCAGGGCGATAGGGTGGGCGCTCTCTCGTCTGCACACAAGGATTTTCCCCATGATTGCTATCACAGGTGCCACCGGACAGTTGGGTCGTCTGGTGATCGATGCGTTATTGCAACGGGTGCCCGCCAGCGAAGTGCTGGCCTTGGTACGCGACCCCCTCAAGGCCCGGGACCTGACTGCCCTGGGCGTCACCGTGCGCCAGGCCGATTACAGCCAGCCGCAAACCCTGGCCACAGCCTTGGTCGGCGTCGAGCGCCTGTTGCTGATTTCCTCGAACGAAATCGGCCAGCGCACTGTGCAGCATCGCGCGGTGATTGATGCGGCCAAGGCCGCCGGTGTCAAACTGCTGGCCTACACCAGCGTGCTGCGGGCCGATACCTCGGCCCTGGGGCTGGCGGCGGAACATCTCGCCACCGAACAGGCATTGCGCGCCTCGGGCCTGGACCATGTGTTGCTACGCAATGGCTGGTACAGCGAAAACTACAGCGCCGGCTTGCCCACGGCCCTGGAGCACGGTGTGTTGTTGGGCGCCGCCGGCCAGGGCCGCATCGCTTCGGCGGCTCGTGCTGATTACGCCGAGGCCGCCGCCGTGGTGCTGACCAGCGAAGGCCAGGCCGGGCGAGTCTACGAACTGGCCGGCGACAGCGCCTACACCCTTGAGCAACTGGCGGCGCAAACCGCCCGCCAGTCCGGTAAGCCCCTGGTTTATCAGAATCTGTCCCAGGAGGAGTACCAGGCTGCGCTGCTGGGCATCGGCCTGCCCGAAGGGTTCGCCGTACTGCTGGCCGACTCCGACGCGGCTGCGGCCAAGGGCGCGCTGTTCGATGACGGCCAGCAACTGAGCCGGCTGATCGGGCGCGGCACCACGCCGATCGCCGACTCGGTGGCGGCTGCGCTCGAAGGCTGAGCGCCAACGCCGGGCAATGGCCTTATCCGGTAGGTTTCGCAGTAGGCAGGCCACCGGCCATTTTGGCCGGTGGCTTGGCCTGCATCAGGGTGTTGATGGCCTGGCGATAGCGGTTGCCGGCCAGGCTCATGCTGTTGTTGTGGGTGCCGCCCGGGATCAGCAGCAGTTGCTTGGGCTGTTGCGCGGCGTTGAACAGTTGCTGGCTGAAGCGCGACGGCACGTAGCGGTCTTCCAGGCCGTGGACCACCAGCAGCGGCATGCCGATGCGGTCGATCTTGTCGATCGAGTCGAACTTCTGCGACAGCAGCCAGCGCACCGGCAGCGAGGTGTTGCCGATAGCGGCGGCCGCATCGGCCAGGCTGGTAAAGGAGGACTCGATAATCAACCCGCGCGCGGCCACCGGCGTGTGGTTGCGGGCGGCTTGCTGCCCCAGTTCGGCCGCCAGGTCCACGGCCACCGCGCCGCCCAGTGAGTGGCCGTAGATCAGGCGTTTGCGTGCGTCGGGTTGCAGCACCAGGAGTTTGTCCCAGGCGATGCGTGCGTCCTGGTACACGCTGCGTTCCGAGGGCAGGTCGCCCTGGCTTTGGCCGAAACCACGGTAGTCGATGGCCAGCACCGAATAGCCCAGGGCATGCAGTTGCTCGATGCGAAACAGCTGGCCGGTGAGGTTCCAGCGCACCCCGTGCAAGTACAGAATCGCCGGCGCATCGGCGCGGGCCGCCGGCCACCACCAGGCATGAATGTTCTGCCCGGCCTTGAGAGTCTTGGGCGTCAGCTCCAGTTCGCGCACGGTTTTGGGCAGGCCGTGGTACCAGCCGGCCGTACCGGGCTCGATGCGAAACACCAGTTTGCGTTCCTGGTGTTCCAGCACCTGGCAGCCCACCGGCACCCCGACCAGAAAAAGGGCCATGCACAGCAGGGACAGCCAGCGCCGGCCAGCACGCTTGAGCAGGGATGCAGTCATGGAAGGGGTCACCACGCAGAAAACACAGAGCACGGGTTTTAACAGAACTGCCGCCGTCGCGCGTCTGGAATTCGGCGGACGGTGCGGCAGATGTTTTACAAAATGCTGGGCAACCGGCTGGCCTCTCAGCTGTGGCGCAAGCCTTCCAGGCCCAGTTGCGCCAGGTAGCGGACCTTTTCGTCGTCATCCTGCAGCGCTTGCAACAAGCCCTGGATGGCCTGAGCCTGGGCGGCGGCGCCGAGCCAGCGGTTGTTCAGGACACAGGCGGCGTGGCGGCGGATCACCCGGTAGGGCGAGGCCAGGCCCGCCAGGGCCTGGGGCAGGTCCTGATCGTTGATGGTGGTGAAGGAGCTGCCTGGCTTGAGGGCCTCTTCCACCGCTGCGGTCACCCCCGGACGTTGTTCGAGCAGGCTGATCAGCACGCTGTAATCCAGGGCCGCCGGTTGCGTGCGCTTATCGTTGATGTGGCTCAACGGCGTGCAAAGCCCCTCCACCGCCACATCGTCGGCCTGCCCCAGCAACCACTCGACATCGCCCAGGCAGGCCAGGGCCCTTGCACACCAATGGCGCGTGGTCTCCTGCTTGGCCTGGCCCAGGCGCTGGCGCAACGCCTCGATCACCGCCGTGTCGGCATGCCCGGCCAGGCCCAGGATACGGGCGATGGCATAGGGGTCTTTGACCTGGTGCAGGCGTTCGATCAAGGCGCTGCTGGCACGGGGCCCCTGGGCGATCAGCCAGGCTTGGGCTTCTTCGGAACCGATGCGCTGAGTGCGTTGCAGGCGGTCGAGGTAAAAGCTCAGCTGTTCGGCATAGGGCAAGGTGGCGATTTCTTCGCGCAGGCGGTCGATGGCGACCTCTTCGGGAAAGTGCCAGGCAAACAGCTCGGGGAGCATGCTGGCCCGGGCCAGGCCGACTTCGTCGTTGAAATCATGGAACAGCGCGACGAAATGCCGATCGACCCGGGGGTCGTCCTTGAAGTGTTCGCGCAAGGCCCGGGCCGCCTGCGCCACGCTGGCGACGAACTGCGCTTCGACCTCTTGCCAATGTTGCGGGCCCGCGCGGTTGGCTTCGATTTGCAACGGCTGATCCCAGGCCTGCAGCGCCGGGTTGGCGTAGTCATCGAGCTCCCAATCCCAGCGCCAATCGGCGGGGTTCCAGCGCACGCCGCTGATGTCCCGGGGCTGGCCTGGGCCATGATCTTCCTCCAGGGTGGCCTCGCTGCTGACGGCGAGAGAGGGCAGGTCGATCACCCGATCCTCTTCGCGGTAACTGGCATGAAAGGCCACGGCATAGGGCGCGGGAATGCCCTCGTTCAACAGGGTTTCCAGTGTGTCGCGGGCGCTGTCGAACAGGGCGTTCTGCAGGGCGTTCCAATCCATGGCGGGGGTCCTTGGCAAGCAGTGGGCGGCGCTGGAGCACGCCGCGGTGGCGAACTCTGGCTCAGCTGTCCGGCCTTGTAAAGCCTGTGCTTGAGCCTTCAGCGCGACGGTGTCGTTGCGCAAGGGGTGATTGCCGGGCGGGGGGGCTGAACTCGTGGGCCGGGCGCCAGTCCTATGGCTCACGCAGAGGCTGCTCAAGTGGCCCGGCGGCGCTGGAGTCCAGCGTGCATGACCGTTGGCCCCGCTCAAGGAGAGAGTAAAAAAATCACCTTGAGCTGCCGCCGTGATCGGTGGCGCCAGGTGCCGACCTGGCACTCGTCCGGGCCGCAACGCCCCAGGCGTTGGGGCGGGTGTCGCACTTGCTGCGGATCGACGCGACCACCATGAAACATCTCACTGGCCTGTTGTGCGCCTTGGCCATCGCTGGCGCTCTGGGCGGCTGTATCAGTGCGCCGATCGAACTCACGGCGCAGACGCAACAGCGCTTGAAAACCCAACCGCCGATCCGCTTTTTGCTGACCTTTGATGACGGCCCCAGCGCCTCGAGCCTGTTCAATCCAACGCAGTCGGTGCTCGATGACCTGGCGCACAACCCGTTGCTGCCGGGAATCAAGGCGGTGTTTTTCGTCCAGACCCGCGCGTCCCGTGCCGGTGGCAGCGAGATTGGCCGCGAGCTGATGGCCCGCGAGCATGCCCAGGGCCATCTGCTGGGTTTGCACACCGCCACCCCGTGGCACACCAACCACCGCTCCCTGAGCCCGGAGCAACTCGAACAGTCACTGAGCGATGGCAGCGCCGACCTCGCGGCCATCAGCGGCGCGCCGACGAGCCTGTTGCGCCCACCGTTCTGGAATTACGACAAACGCACCTTTGCCGCCTACCAGCGCCATGGCTTGCAGGTGCTGCTGACCGACTTGAGTGCCAATGACGGCAAGGTCTGGGGCATTACCGCCAGCCCGCGACGCCGGGCCAATCTGCTGCGCCAGTTGTCCGAAGTGCGCGAGCAGATCGCCGTGGGCGCGCTGCCGGAGGTGGATGGGGTGATTCCGCTGGTGGTGACCTTCCATGACCTCAACCGCTACACCGCACGGCACCTGCAGGAGTACCTGCAGATCCTGATGGACAGCGCGCGCGCCACGGGTGTGGCCACCGCCGAAAAACCCTTCTACGACGACACCCGGCAACTGCAACGCGCGGTCATGGCCCGCACCGTGCGCAGCAGCGCGCAAAGCGTGCACCTGCCGGGCATGTGGAATTGGTTGTGGGCTGCCGACAGCCAATAAAGCTCAGTCACGCTCCCCATTCACCCGGCCCATCTCCAGCGTTCGTGACGGCCAGCGGCTACAAGGTGGCGTCTACCGCGCGGCTATCGCCTGGGCCAGTTGGTCGTCGCTCATGTGCGGCGCGGGGGAGTGGCTGTGGTAGTCGCGCACGGCGCGTTCAAATTGCGCGCCGCGAATCGCGCCGTTCGAGGCGACAAAGCTGGTGGCGTCATCTTTGGCGAAGCTGAGAAATGTTCGCGGCTCGGTGGTGAAGGCGCTGGTGAGCAGGGTGCCGCCGATGCTGTACAGGGTAGAACTGTCGGAGGGAGAACCTCGGCCTTCCATGGCCCAGGCCGGCAGGGCAGCGAGGATCAGGGTGGCGGCGAGGGTGAGGCGTTGGCAAAGATCCATGTCGGTTCGGCATCCTGGTGGCAAGAGGCGCATTGAAACTCGCCGCTCGCCAGCCTAAACCTGCGCACGGGCAGGCGCCATGCCAAGCGCCATAAAAAACCGGCCCGGCGCATACCGTTCAGGATCAGCCGCCAAAGCGCGCCAGCGCCGCCTCGATAAAGTGCCGCACCTTGGCGGTCTTCTGCCGATGGGCGGTGTACAGCAGGTGCATCTGCCGGCTCGGCGCGCTGAAGTCGCTCAGCAGGCGCACCAGATCGCCCCGTTGCAGCGCCGGCGCCAGAAAATCCTCCGGCCCCAGGACCACGCCAAAGCCGTCCAGCGCGGCGCTCATCAGCGCCTTGCTCTCGTTGACATGCAAGCGGCTGCTGACCTGCACCCGGTGCACGGTGGTGCCTTGGTTGAAGGTCCATTCGCTGTCGGCCGGGCGCGACCAGTAGGCGTAGCCCAGGCATTCATGCTGCTCAAGGTCGCTCGGCACTTGGGGCGTGCCGCGCTCGGCCAGGTAGCGCGGCGCGGCGCAGGCCACCAGCCGATAAGGCGCCAACGGCCGCGCGGTGAGGCTGGAGTTGGCCAGGGGGCCGATGCGAAACGTCACCTCGAAGCCTTCCTCCACCAGATCGACGAAGCGATCGGTCAGGTGCAGATCGATCTCCACCTCCGGGTGCAGGCGCAAGAAGTCGGTGACCAGGGGCATCAGGCTGTAGGAACCAAAGGTCACCGGTGCGCTGATTTTCAGCTTGCCGCGAGGGGTGTCGTTCATGATCTGCGCCAGGGAATCGGCGGCCTGGGCTTCGCTGACAATGTGTTTGCAGCGCTCGTAATAGGCGCTGCCCAGCTCGGTCAGGCTCTGGCGCCGAGTGGTGCGGTTGAGCAGTCGTGCGCCCAGTCGCTGCTCGAGCGCGGCCACATGTTTGGCCACCATCTGCGCCGACATGCCCAGGCGCTCCGCTGCGCGGGCATAGGACCCGGTGTCGGCCGCCATCACAAAGGCGCCCATGCTGGTCAGGCGATCCATTCAATACTCCTGGTAATGAGTCTATGTAAGAGGTGACGATTTATCTGATTCTGGTAGCTAATCATCATAGGGCCTTCTTACCCAAGAGCGGAGAACGACATGCGTATTGGCATTATCGGAGCAGGTTTTATCGGGCGCGCCGTGGCGCAACTGGCGCTCAAGGCCGGGCATTCAGTGATGCTCAGCAATTCCCGGGGGCCGCACACCATGAGCAGCGTGCTCAGTGGCATCAGCGGCTGCGAGGTGGGCACGGCCGAGGAGGCGGCGCGGTTTGGCGAGGTGGTGCTGGTGGCGATTCCCTTCGAGCATTACGCCAGCATTGCCCCCCAGTGGCTGGCGGGGAAAACCCTGTGGGATGCCAACAATTACTACCCGGACCGCGACGGCCATATCGCCGCCCTCGATCGCTTTGAAATCACCACCAGCCGCCTGCTCGCCGAGCACTTTGCGCAATCGAAGGTGGTCAAGGTGTTCAACGCCATCCTCGCCCAGGACCTGTTGCAGGACAGCCGGCCCAAGGCCGCGCCCGACCGCCGTGCGCTGCCGATCGCGACGGACGACGCCCAGGCCAGGGCCCAGGTGATCGAGTTTCTGGACCAGATCGGTTTCGACGCCGTCGATGGCGGTGGCCTGGATCAGAGTTGGCGCTTTGAGCGGGCCAAGCCGGCGTACTGCGTGCCGCTGGGCCAGGAGGGGCTGCGCGCGGCCCTGGCGGCGGCCGAGCGCGAGGTGGAGTTGCCCCTGGGGTCTTGGCGGCGCTGAGCGAGCCAGGGTAATCGACGGGAATCACCCATAGGGAAGAGGGCGGTCCGGTAAAGGCGACGAAAGAAGGTGTGCCAGGGAGCGATATTAAATAGAATGAGTCTCATTTGATTTAACGTGCCACGCCGGGTGCCCTTGCCATGAATGATGCCGTACTGCCAACGGAGCACACCCTCGACAACCTGTACCGTGACCACCGCAGTTGGCTCGAAAGCTGGCTGCGGCGGCGCCTGGGCAACGCCTGGGATGCCGCCGACCTGAGCCAGGACACGTTTTTGCGCGTGCTGGGCAGCGCCCAGCCCCTGGCCCAGTTGCAGGAGCCACGGGCTTATCTGCTGACCGTGGGCAAGCGCCTGCTGATCAACTTTCACCAGCGGCGCAGCCTCGAGCAGGCCTACCTCAACGCCCTGGCGACCCTGCCCGAGGCCTGCGTGCCCTCGCCGGAACAGCGCTGGATTCTCCTGGAAACCCTGCAAGCCCTGGATGAACTGCTCGACGGTCTGCCGAGCGGGGTGCGCCGGGCGTTTCTCTGGAGCCAGCTGGAAGGCCTGGGTTACCGCGAGATTGCCGAGCGCCTGCGGGTGAGCGAGCGCACGGTCAAACGCTACATGGCCCAAGCCTACGAACACTGCCTGCTGGTGGACCTGTGAACCCGGCCCCCGCCAGCGATCCGCGCCAGGTCGCCCGCGCCGCCGCCCAGTGGCTGGCATTGCTGGAGTCGGGCACCGCCAGCGAGGGCGACCAGCAGGGCCTGCAACAATGGCGCGAGCGCTGCGCCAGTCACGAACAGGCCTGGCAGAAAGCCCAGATGCTGCGCCAA
>NZ_ATLP01000028.1:0-8566 GCF_000416215.1 Pseudomonas sp. CF161 | reverse complement strand
CCCTGGCCAGCCTCGACCGCCCGCAAGCGGGACGCCGCGCGCTGCTCAAGCGCGGCCTGGGTGTGGCGGTGCTGGTGCCGGCGGCCTGGTTGCTGAGCCGGCAATTGCCCCTGGAGGTCTGGCGCGCCGACCTGCACACCGCCACCGGCGAGCGCAAACAGGTGCCCCTGGCCGACGGCAGTTCCCTGCAACTCAATACCGCCACGGCGGTGGATGTGGACCTCGCCGCGCGCCGCCTGACCCTGGTCCAGGGCGAGATGGCGCTCAAGGTGCCGGGCAGCGAGGCCCTGACCGTGCACACCCATTTTGGCCGGGTGCGGGTCAGCCAGAGCGAAGTCTGCGTGCGCCAGGACAGCCTCGGTTGTCGGGTTTCGGTGGTCAGTGGCGCGGTGCAGGTGCAGCCCCTGCAAGGCCCGGCCCTGAGCTTGGGCGCCGGACAGCAGGTCCGTCTGCAGGCGTCCGGGGCCGGGCTGCCGCAGGCCTTCGACAGCGCGATGCCGGGCTGGCGCGAAGGGGTGTTGATGGCCCAGGACCAGCCCCTGGGCGATTTCCTGCGGGAGTTGAGTCGCTACCGCAGCGGCGTGTTGCGCTGGGAACCGGAGTTGGAAGCGCTGCGGGTCACCGGCAGTTTTCGGGTCGAGGACACCGACCGGGTATTGGCCCTGCTGGCCGCCAGCCTGCCGCTGGAGGTGCAGTCGCGGACCCGTTTCTGGGTCACGCTGCTGCCGCGTAAAAAAGTGGCTTGAGGGCTGTCCCCTTTTTTCGAGGTGCCTGTCATTGCAGGTAAGTGAACGAAAAAGAGAGCCTCTTCAATGCCCCTCGTAATGCCTAGTTCTGTGCGTCCCTTGCTGCGCCTGAGTCTGTTGCTGAGCCTGAGCGCCAGCCCGTTGCTGGTCCCTGTGAGCTGGGCCGAGGATGCCGGCCGCCGCAGCTATCAGGTGCCGGCCGGCAGCCTGGGCGCGGCCCTGACCCGGTTTGCCGGGCTGGCCGGGGTCGACCTGTCGGTGGATCCGGGCCTGGTCAGTGGGCGCAACAGCGCCGGGCTTTCCGGTGAGTTCGCAGTGGAGGAGGGCTTTGCCCGGTTGCTGCAGGGCTCGGGTTTGCAACTGCAAGCCGTGGGCGAGCAGGCCTATACCCTGGCGCGGGCTCCCGAGGCGGGCAGCCTGGAGCTGCCCAGCACCTCGATTCTCGGCGCCAGCATCCCCAGCAGCGGCGAGCCCTATGCCGGTGGCCAGGTGGATCGCAAGGGCGGCCAGGGCCTGCTCGGCGACCGCGACTTTATGGACACCCCGTTCAACCTCACGTCCTACACCGCCGAGGCCCTGAAAAACCAGCAGGCGCGGACCCTGGGCGACGCCGTGGCCAGCGACCCGTCGGTGCGCACCACCAACCCGGCCAGTGGGCGTTTCGAGCAGTTTTCGGTGCGCGGCTTCAGCCTGTTCAACAGCGATGTGTCCTACGGCGGCCTGTACGGGATCTTGCCGACCTACGCCATCGACATGGAAATGGTCGGGCGCCTGGATGTGCTCAAGGGGCCGGGCATGCTGCTCAGCGGCATTGCGCCCCGGGGCAGCGTGGGCGGCGGCATCAACATCGAGCCCAAGCGCGCCCAGGACATCCCCCTGACCGAATTCACCGCCAACTACGCCTCTGCCGGGCAGACCGGCGGCGCCGTGGACATCGGCCGCCGCTTCGGCGAGGGCGACCGCTTTGGCCTGCGCTTCAATGGCGTACGCCAGTCCGGCGACACCGAGTGGGACCACCAGCAGATCAAGCGCGAGACCGGGGTCATCGGCCTCGACCTGCGTGATGAGCGGCTGCGCCTGTCCCTGGACCTGGGGCACCAGGAACGCCACGCCGATGCGCCGATCGAGCGGGTCGAAGTGGCGGCCGCGGCGAAAATGCCCAAGGCCGAAGACATCAAGCGCAACATCGCCCAGTCCTGGACCTACGCCCATTCCAAGGACAGCTTCGGCGCGGTGCGCGGCGAGTATGACCTCAGCGACTCGCTGATGGTGTACGCCGCCTTTGGCGCGCGCAAAGGCAACTATGACTTCCTGCGGCACGCGGTGCAGGTGACCAACAGCAAGGGTGATTTCACTGTCACCCCGCGCACCTTTCGCCGTGATGAAGACGTCAAGACCGCCACCATCGGCCTGCGCAGCGGGTTCAATACCGGGGCAGTCGGGCACACGGTGAACCTCAGCCTGAACCGCTTCAATATGGATTTCGACAACGCCGGCGAGCGTTACCTGCGCGGTGTCAGCAACCTCTACCGCCCAGTGGAACTGCCGTTGCCGGGACGCCCCAACCGCATCGACACCAGCACCCACACCGAAAACCGTTTCACCAGCCTGGCCCTGGCCGACACCCTGAGTTTTGCCGAGGACCAGGTGCTGCTGACCCTGGGGGCGCGTTTGCAGCGGGTCCAGGTCACCTCTTGGAGCAACGGCTTGCGCGACGAGCCGGTGAATGACGAAAAAGCCCTGTCCCCGGCCTTGGGGCTGGTGGTCAAGGTCACCGATCACCTGTCGCTGTACAGCAACTACATGGAAGGCCTGAGCCAGGGCGAAACCGCCCCGACCACTGCCACCAATGCCAACGAAGTGTTCGCGCCGTACCGCAGCAAACAGGTGGAAGTCGGCGCCAAGTACGACCTGGGCAGCTTCGGCATGAGCGCCAGCCTGTTCCGCATCCAGCAGCCGTCTTATGTCTACGACGAGAACAACAACTTCAAGCCCGATGGCCAGTTGCGCAACCAGGGCCTGGAGCTGAATGTGTTCGGCGAACCCCATGAGGGCGTGCGCCTGTTGGGCGGGCTGATGCTGCTCGACAGCGTGCAGACCGAAACCGGCAAGGGCCTGTATGACGGCAATCGCGGCACCGGCGCGCCGGTGGTCAACGCCAACCTCGGCGCGGAATGGGATATCGACAGCCTGCGCGGCCTGACCCTGACTGCCCGTGCGATCCACACCAGTTCGCAGTACCTGGACCCGGCCAACCAGCAGAAAATCGACGGCTGGGAGCGCTATGACTTGGGCGCGCGTTACGCCTTTGAACTGGGTGAAAGCCCGATCACCCTGCGTGCCACTGTCGAGAACGTGCTGGATAAAACCTACTGGGCCTCGGCTGCCACTTCGTCCGACAGTGCGGCAGGGTTGACGTTGTCGACGCCGCGTACCTGGTTGGTGTCGGCCACTGTGGGGTTCTAGGGCGGGCCGTTGGAGGTGGGCGTGCAGCCTCGCGCATCGGGGCTGTGGGCCTGGTTCGTTGGCGGGTCAGGGTTTTGTGGGGGGTATCTGGTCTTTGTTGAGGGCGATGATGTCCACGTGCTGCTCGGGGGAGAAATCCTGCAGTGCATCCTGTAGGTGCAGGTGCTCCAGGCCATGGGTGGTCATTTGTTCTGATGCGTGGATCAGGAACTGGCCCAGTTCTCTCAGGGTTTGTGGGGTGGCGAGAATGGAGATTTCGTCCAGCTGGAGGCTGGTGGTGGTTCCGATGGCGGTTCCGTGGATGGTGAAATCGTTGAGCATCTTTATCCTTCATTGGTCCGTGGGGGGGGGCAGTTATGCCTGAGGAAACACCACCTGTGGCGAGGGAGCTTGCTCCCGCTGGGCCGCGTAGCGGCCCTAAAACCTGAGTCCGCTGATTCCTGGGTGTACATATCCGTTGCTGCGGGTGATGGCGAGTATGGGTTCCGCCCTTACGGCGGGTCACTTTTGAACAGCGCAAAAGTAACCAAAACGCTCTTGCCCCACCACTCGGTGCTTCGCCTAGGCTCGGCATGCCCTCACTCCGGCAGTGAGCCGTGGGCCGCCGCGATGGGCCATCCTTGGCCCAGCGCGGCTAACCCGGCGTCCTGCCGGGTTGCCCACGGCTCACTGCCTGCGTTCGGCCATCGTGGTTTAACGGGGCGCCCAGATCAAAATCAAAATCAAGAGCGAGACGGCGGCCTTGCGGCCGGCCTGGTTTGTTTCGTTGCCGAGGAACGAGGCAGCGTTGGTCCTTGAGAACGCCGTGATGTGTCGGGTGTATTTGTGGTGGTGTTGAAGGCCGGCATCCGAACGCGGCCCGAGCTATTGGCAGGGGTTACAAAAACACTTGAGGCACGCGTTTGGTTTGAACTGGCCAGCCAGGACCCTGGCTACGTTGGCGCTGACCAGGGCCGTACCGGCAAGTAGGCCGGCGGCGACAAGTTAAGCGCAGTGTTTGAGGGCACGTTGCAGGGTGATTTATCCGACAAATTATTGTGGTTAACGGTTCACCAGTTTCGCCGGCAGGGCGATGACCAGGAAGCTGCTGAGAATCAGGCAGCCGGCGAAAAACCATAAGGCACCTGCGCTGCTGCCGGTGACGTCAATTGCAACGCCCATCAACGAGTTGCTCACCAGGCCGGCGATGTTCGCCAGCGAACAGGCCAGGGCAAAGCCGGTGGCCGCCGCAGTGCCTTTGAGAAAGGTCGCCGGCAGGCTGAAAAACACCGGTACGGCGCCGATGATCGCAGCGGAGGCAATCGCGAACAGTGCCACGGTGGCCGCGACGTTGTGGGTGAAGAATGTGCTGCTGGCCATTGCCGCTGCGCCGATGAAGAACGGCACGATGATGTGCCAGCGGCGTTCGCGGTGTTTGTCCGAGCTGGCGCCGATCAGCAGCATGCCCAGCAGGGCGGCGACGCTTGGCAGGGCGGTGAGGATGCCGATGTGGAAGGTGTCGCTGACCCCGGCATTGCGGATAAACGTCGGCATCCAGAAACCCATGGCGTAGGCACTGAGCAGGATCGAGAAGTCGATACCGCCGAGCATCCACACTTTGAGGTTGAAAAAACCGTCGCGGAAGCTGTGCTTGCTGCCGGTGGCGTCGGCGTCGTCCTTGCGCAGTTCACGTTCCAGCAAGGCCTTTTCCTCGTCCGACAGCCATTTGGCTTGCTGGAAGGTGTTGGGCAATGCCCAGAAGGTCAGCACGCCGAGTAATACGCTGGGCACCGCTTCGATCAGGAACAGCCACTGCCAGCCGCGCAGGCCGGCCATGTTGTCGAAGTGGCTCATGATCCAGCCGGATAACGGGCCGCCGACCACGCTGGACAGCGGCAGGCCGATCATGAACAGCGCGATGATGCGCCCGCGCCGATGCGTCGGGAACCAGGTGGTCAGGTAATACAGCACGCCCGGCAAAAAGCCCGCTTCGGCGGCGCCGAGCAGGAAGCGCAGGATGTAGAACTGGGTGGTGGAGGTGACCAGCATGGTGCAGGCCGAGAGCAGGCCCCAGGTGATCATGATGCGCGCGATCCAGATTTTTGCGCCGACCCGCTCCAGCACCAGGTTGCTTGGGACTTCAAGGATGATGTAGCCGACGAAAAACAAACCGGCGCCAAGGCCGAACGCGGTTTCGCTGAAGTGCAGTTGGTCGAGCATCTGCAGTTTGGCGAAGCCGATGTTGATACGGTCGAGGTAGGCGGCCAGGTAGCAGAAACACAGGAACGGAATCAGCTTCCAGGTGATCTTGTGGTAGAGCGTGTTGACGGGGTCGGCGACCGTAGTCGCGGGCGCTGCATTCGCAATGGGCATTTGGGTGTCTCCTGGCGGTCACTTCTGGTTTTTATACAGCCGCTTTGAATGTGCTCATCGCCTCCTGTTTGCTCACCACGTCGCCGTACTTGCTGTCGATATCGAACAAGTTGGCTTCATGGGGCGCCGGGTGCCGCTCGCCGACTCATTCGCGCACAACGATGGTGCGAAACCGGTGTTGCACCGCCTCCACTGCGGTGGCGCGAATGCAGCCGCTGGTGGAGCAGCCGGCCAGCACCACGGTGGCGATGCCTTGGGCGTGCAGCATCGGGGCCAGGTGCTGCCGAAAAACGCACTGGCGTACTGCTTGGTGATGACCACTTCATCGGCCTGGGGCAACACCTCGGCGCAGAACGCCGCGAGTGGGTTGCCCTCGACCATGTCCTTCATCACCGGGGCCTTCTTGACCCAGATACCGCCGTCGACGAAATGGCCGGCATGGTAGCGGATATGGGGATGCATCACCGCAATTCCATGCTGGCGCGCACTGGCCGGCAGCTCGACGCTTTCAGCCACGGCACTGACCACGCCTGGCGCGAACAAGGGCGCGCCTTGGGTGGTGTAGCCCTGCATAAAGTCGATCATCGGCGGGTCGATCAGCACCCCACGGTTGACGCCCTGGGGATGCGTGACTGCACTGTGCACGGCAAAACGCGCGCCCATGGAGTGGCCGACCAGGTGATAGCGGCCCAGGTCCAACTGGTCGCCACGGATCGGCGCACGGTGCCGAGCTTGAGGGTCGACATCCACAGCGCGAAATAGAGCAGGTGCTTTTTCGTGTCCGTTCTATGACCGACAAGTTCTGTAATAAAAACGCCATTGCGCTGGGGGTTGGATCCGAGTCGGGCTATTTTGGTGCACCTCAATCACTCGAGTAGCCATGGATGAAATACCAACCCTTCAGCCGTACCTTGATTGCCACCGCCCTGGTGTTGATGGTCGGCGGCGTGCAAGCAGCGTCACAGGCCCCGGTGGCCGGTGAAAATGGCATGGTCGTCACCGCCCAGCATTTGGCCACGCATGTGGGGGTGGATGTGCTCAAGGCTGGCGGCAACGCGGTGGATGCCGCCGTGGCAGTCGGTTACGCGCTGGCCGTGGTCTATCCGGCGGCGGGTAACCTCGGGGGCGGCGGTTTCATGACCGTGCAATTGGCGGACGGACGCAAAACCTTCCTCGACTTCCGCGAAAAAGCCCCATTGGCGGCCACTGCCGATATGTACCTGGACAAAGACGGCAAGGTCATCGAAGGCCTCAGCGCCAAGGGCCATCTGGCGGTCGGCGTCCCCGGCACAGTGTCTGGCATGGAAACAGCGCTGAGCAAATACGGCACCCTCAAACGCGCCCAAGTGATTGCCCCGGCGATCAAGCTGGCGGAAAACGGCTTCGAACTGGAGCAGGGTGATATCGACCTGCTGCATACCGCCACCGGCGAGTTCGAAAAAGACCAGGACCTGCGCGGCATCTTCCTGCATAACGGCCAACCGCTGCAGGTCGGGCAGAAACTGGTGCAGAAAGACCTGGCCAAGACCCTCAAGGAAATCTCCGCCAAGGGCACCGACGGCTTCTATAAAGGTTGGGTGGCCAAGGCCCTGGTGGATTCCAGCCAGGCCGGCAAGGGCATCATCACCCAGGCTGACCTCAACCAGTACAAGACCCGTGAACTGGCGCCCATCGAGTGTGATTACCGCGGCTACCACGTGGTTTCGGCACCGCCACCGAGCTCGGGCGGTGTGGTGATCTGCCAGATCATGAATATCCTCGAAGGCTACCCGATGGCGGACCTGGGCTATCACTCGGCCCAAGGCCTGCATTACCAGATCGAAGCGATGCGTCACGCCTACGTGGACCGTAACAGCTACCTCGGCGACCCGGACTTCGTGAAGAACCCGATCGCCCACCTGCTGGACAAGGACTACGCCGCCAAGCTGCGTGCCGCGATCGATCCGCAGAAAGCAGGTGACTCCCAGGCGATCAAGCCGGGTGTGTCGCCCCATGAAGGCAACAACACCACGCACTATTCCATCGTCGACAAGTGGGGCAACGCGGTTTCGGTGACCTACACCCTCAACGACTGGTTCGGTGCCGGCGTAATGGCGAGCAAGACCGGGGTGATCCTCAACGATGAAATGGACGATTTCACCGTCAAGGTCGGCGTGCCGAACATGTACGGCCTGGTTCAGGGGGAAGCCAACGCCATCGCTCCGGGCAAGGCGCCGCTGTCGTCGATGAGCCCGACCATCGTGACCAAGGATGGCAAGGCGGTGATGGTTGTCGGTACACCGGGCGGCAGTCGCATCATTACTGCAACCTTGCTGACCATCCTGAATGTCATCGACTACAAGATGAACATCCAGGAAGCCGTGGATGCCCCGCGTTTCCACCAGCAGTGGATGCCTGAGACCACTAACCTTGAGACCTTTGCGGTCAGCCCCGACACGCAAAAGATTCTGCAAGGCTGGGGCCATAAGTTTGCCGGCCCACAGGACGCCAACCACTTGGCCGCGATCCTGGTGGGCGCACCGTCCCTGGGTGGCGAACCTGTGGGCAACAACCGTTTCTACGGGGCCAATGACCCGCGCCGCAACACGGGGTTGTCGCTCGGTTACTGAGGCGTGAGGGGGGTAATGCAGGTGGGCCTGCGCGGCTAACCTGGCGTCCTGCCGGGTTGGCCACGGCTCACGGCCTGCGCTCGCCAGCCTGGTTTTCGGCGTCTGCGGGCCCTGTAGCCGCTGCCGAGGAACGAGGCTGCGCTGGCCCTTGAGTGCGCCGTGATGCGTCAGGTGTATGGGCGGCGGTGCAGATGGCCAGCATTTGAACGCGGCCTGAGCCTGCGGCAGCGGCTACCCGGCCGCTGCCGCTGGGGGCATCAATGCGCAGGCTTGAGCTGTGGCTTGGCGTTGGCGCGGGTGATGACGGTGAGGATCGACAGGGCGGCGATGACCAGGCCGGGGGAGGTGGCCAGGAGCACGCCGGTGGTGCCGGCGCCGGCGGCGAGGATCTGG
>NZ_ATLP01000027.1:0-2421 GCF_000416215.1 Pseudomonas sp. CF161 | reverse complement strand
CGCGTGCCCGACAGCCGCCCGGCGACCCTGCTCCAGGCCCTGGACCTGGGCGCCGCCGGGCTGGTGTTGCCGCACATTACCCAGGCCGACCAGGCCCGGGAAATCGTCGCCGCCACCCGCTATCGGGACGGCAATCGCGGTTTTTCCAACTCGCCCCGCGCCGGTGACTACGGCGCCCTGCCCCTGGCCCGGCACCTGGACTTTCACGACGGCCGCGCCGCGCTGATCTGCCAGATCGAGGACGCCAGCGCCCTGTCGCAGCTGGAGCAGATTGCCGCGGTCGACGGGGTGGACTGCCTGTTTGTCGGGCGCGCCGACCTGGCGGTGTCCCTGCGCCGTTTCGACCTCGACCACCCGGAGGTGGAACAGGCGACCCTGCACACCCTGCAGGTGGCGCGACGTGCCGGCAAGGCCGCCGGGTTGTTCGTCGCCGACCTCAAGGACGTCCCGCGCTACGCCGCCCACGGCGCGAGTTTTTTCATCCTCGGCTCGGACCAGGCCCTACTGCGCACCGGCTGGACCGCGCAGGCCCAGGCCTTTCGCCCGATATTCGCACGCTGAACACAGCCCCCTTACCCACAGGTGCCCTGACCATGAACGCCACCCTCAAGCCCCTCGACAACCCTGAACGCGAAGCCCGGATCGACAGCCTGGTACGCGGCGCCATCGACCTGCACTGCCACAGCGGCCCCTCGGTGATGCCCCGCTACTGCGACCATATCGAAGCCATGCAAGAAGCCTCCGCCGCCGGCCTCAAGGCCGTGCTGCTCAAGGACCACTACTACTCCTGCACGCCCGTCACCCACCTGCTGAACAAACACTTCAGCGAGCTGAACGTGCAGATGCTGTCCGGCGTGCCCCTGAACAACTCGGTGGGCGGGCTGAATATCCACGCCGTGGAACACGGCCTGAAACTCGGCGCCAAGCTGGTGTGGATGCCGACCTTTTCCTCGGCCAACCACATTGCCCACCATCACCAGGACGTGAAGTTCGTCGACAAATTCCCCCAGACCACCCAGCGCATGCTGCAACCGATCCCGCTCACGGTGCTGGACGACGACGGCAAGCTGCGCGAAGAGGTCAAAGGCATCCTCGATCTGATCGCCGCCGAAGACGTGGTGCTGTCCGCCGGGCACCTGAACATCCGCGAGATCTGGCCGCTGTTCGAGGAGGCACGCAAGCGCGGGGTCAAGCGCCTGCTGGTCAACCACCCGACCTACGTGGTCGACGCGACCCTGGACGACATGCGCCAACTGGCCAGCGAGGGCGTGTACATGGAGCACTCCATGTGCATGTGGGTGCCCGGGTCGAAGTTCAAATTCTACGACGGTGAGTTTCTGGCCCAGGTGATCGAGGCCGGCACCGTGGACCTGACCATCCTCGGCTCGGACCTCGGCCAGCAGGGCAACCCGAAGATCGTCGACGGCTTTCGCAGCGTGATCGCCAGCGTCCTCGACCTGGGCTACAGCGACGACGATGTGCGCAAGATGACCTCCTTCAACGCCGCCCGCCTGATGAACATCTGAGCCGGGTTTTCGAGGAGCGAACATGAGCCGTCTGACGACGCACATCGGGGCCCTGACCCTGAAGAACCCGGTGATCTGTGGCGCCGGGGAACACACCATGCATGAGGCGGCGATCAAGCGTGCCCTGGCCACCGGGGCCGGGGCGGTGATCGCCAAGTCGACCAACGAATCGACTGCCGCCAAGCAGCAACTGGACAAGACCGACTACGCCCTGCTCGATGCCCAGTGGAACCGCCTGCCGTGGAATTTCCAGCCGCCTCCCGAGGCCAGCCTGTTCGGCCGCTCGGGCCTGGTCCAGCGAGACTTCGACGGCTGGCTGGATGAACTGGCCGGGCTCGATCAACAGGCCCGCCAGCAGGACGCCTATGTCATCCCGAGCCTGATCCTCGGCGACCTGGAACGCTGCGCGCAGTTTGCCGTGCAGATCGAACAGGCCGGCCTGCGCGCCCTGGAACTGAACATCGGTGCGCCCCACGGTGAAGAAGCCGCCAAAGGCGCGATTGTCCTGGAACGCGGCAGCGCGCGGATCGAGCAGATCGTCGCCAGGATCCGCCAGGCCACGCGCCTGCCGCTGTGGATCAAGCTCACCGGGCAAAGCGAAGACGTGGTTGGCCTGGCCGAGGCCGCGCGCCGCGGCGGTGCCGACAGCGTGGTGATGATGGGGCGCTTCATGGGCTTCATTCCGGACCTGGACAGCCAGCGCCCACTGCTCGGCACCTCGGCCGCGATCGGTGGCAGCTGGGCCCTGCCGCTGACCGCACGCTGGCTGATGCTGACCCGCAAGCGGCTGGGCCCCGAGTTCCCGCTGATCGCCACCAACGGCGCCCGCAGCGGCCTGGACGTGGCGCGTTTTCTGCTGGCCGGCGCATGCGCCACCGAGCTGACCTCGGCGGTG
>NZ_ATLP01000026.1:0-15919 GCF_000416215.1 Pseudomonas sp. CF161 | reverse complement strand
TATTGGCAGGGTTTCGCCCCAGCCACCGACTGAACGCCTGCATCCAATCAGGAGCAACGACATGCCTTCCCACCTGCCCGCCGGCCAGCGCTGGCACTGGTTGTCACCCGAGGCGGCGCGGCGGTTGCGCGGCACCCTCACCGTGGACCGCAGCGGGCAGCGGGCCGAGCCGCGCTCGCGCTGGCGGCGCATCGCCCATGAGATCGTCGAGTCCTGGCGACTGATGCTGGTGTGAACCCGTGCCAATCGGCAATTGACAAACCCGGTGCCAGCTTTTAAAAATGTGCGCCTGATTAACGAGTGTGTATTCATGTCCCCAGCCTGCAATCCCCATTTCTGCGCCATTGGCTTGACTGCCAAGGCCGGGGTTCGCCTGGCTTGCACCTCTAAATCGAAGAAACAGTCGCTCATGTGACCGGGGCGCTGTGTCCCGTCAGATGAGCTGACCGGACACGAGCGCTACGCACACCCTGCCCTTGCTTGATTCCCCTCTACTCTTCTGGCGGCGACCCAACGGTCAACCATCAGGAGAACACGCATGTCATCGTTTCAAGGAATCTGGGTCCCCATCGTTACGCCCTTCAACCAGGGCGCCATCGATTTTGTCGCGCTGCGCCGCCTGACCCTGCACCTGCTGCACAGCGGTGTGGCCGGGCTGGTGGTGTGCGGTACCACCGGCGAGGCGGCGGCCTTGAGCAAGACCGAGCAACTGGCGGTGCTCGACGCAGTGCTGGAAGTGGCGCCCGGGCATCAGGTGATGATGGGCCTGGCGGGCAATAACCTGGTGGAGCTGCTGCATCAGCAACAGCAGATCCTGCAACGCCCGGTCGCCGGCCTGCTGGTGCCGGCGCCCTACTACATCCGTCCGTCCCAGGCCGCGCTGCACACCTTCTTCAACACCGTGGCCGACGCCAGCAGCGTGCCGATCATTGTCTACGACATTCCCTATCGCACCGGCGTGACCCTGCACCAGGACACGCTGCTGGCGATCGTCAAGCACCCCCGGATCGTGGCGATCAAGGACTGCGGCGGCAACCTGCAGACCACCCTGGCGCTGCTGGCCAGCGGTGATGTCGACCTGCTGTGCGGCGAAGACCCGCAGATTTTCAGCGCGCTGTGCCTGGGAGCGACGGGGGCCATCGCCGCGTCGGCGCACATTCACCCGGAGCTGTTCGTGCGGCTGCATCGACAGGTGGCTGAGAGCCGGCTGGCCGATGCCCGAGAGACGTTTTTCCGCCTGCTGCCGCTGATCCAGAACCTGTTTGTCGAGCCCAACCCGGCGCCGGTCAAAAGCGCCCTGGCGTTGCAGGGCCTGATCAATGACGAACTGCGAGCACCCATGCACCACAGCAGCGCCGACACCGTCCTGCAACTGCGCGAGCGGCTCGCGGCACTGCACAACGCCGAGGCAAAACCGGCAGCGGCCAGCCTCGCCCTGTAGGGTCGACGGCGGGTGATGAAGGGAGCGGCGAAGGCGCCGCGCCTTCCATCGCCCGAGCAGCGATAGGCCTTGATTCACGGCGAGAATCGCCAGCATGCTGCCGCTGGTTTTTCCTCGCCGAGATCTCGCCTGCCATGACCTCAAGCCACGTGCCCGCCACCACCGATAGCGATGTCTACAAGACCCTGCTGGAATCGACCCAGGCCATTCCCTGGCGCATCGATTGGCAGACCATGACCTTCAGCTACATCGGCCCGCAGATCGAACGACTGCTGGGCTGGCCCCAGGGCAGCTGGGTCGGGGTCAATGACTGGGTAGAGCGCATGCACCCGGACGATCGCGACTATGTGGTGGAGTTCTGCGTGTCCCAGTCCCGCGCCGGGGTCGACCACGAAGCCGATTACCGGGCCCTGACCCAGAGTGGCGACTACGTGTGGATCCGCGACGTGGTGCATGTGGTGCGCAAGGACGACGAAGTCGAGGCGCTGGTGGGGTTTATGTTCGACATCAGCGAGCGCAAGAAAACCGAAGAGCATCTGCTGCGGTTGCAGAAGCAGCTCGAAGAATATTCCTTCCAGGACGGCCTGACCGGGATCGCCAATCGGCGCATGTTCGACACCGTGCTGGAGCGTGAATGGGCCAGCGCCCAGCGCAGCCAGCTGCCGCTGAGCCTGATCATTCTCGATATCGATTACTTCAAGCAGTACAACGACCACTACGGCCATATCCAGGGCGACGACTGCCTGCGCCGCGTGGCCCAGACCCTGGCCCTGGCGACCAACCGCCCGCGAGATTTCGTGGCGCGTATCGGCGGTGAGGAGTTTGTCTGGCTGCTGCCGGAAACCGACGCCATGGCGGCGCAGCGGGTGGCCGATAAATGCCTGCACCTGGTGCGCCAGCAACAGATCCCCCACGCGGCCTCGAGCGTCAGCGACCTGCTGAGCCTGAGCCTTGGCGTCGGCACCACCCTCGCCGCCGCGGACACCTCGGCCCTGGACTTCGTCGAACAGGTCGACCGCCTGCTGTACCAGGCCAAGAACCAGGGGCGCATGGGCGCGGTATACGCCGCCTTTGGCAAGTAGCATCGGACGCCGTTCGCCTTGGGCGTGTCGGTGTCCGTTCCGAACAACGGGCCGTTGCGCGGTAGCGGGATCGGCTAATGCCCTGTAGCCGCTGCCGAGCAGCGGCTACACGGGATCAGCGCTCGTGCATGGCTTCGGCGCGGGATTTGATGATGGGTTTGAGCAGGTAGCTCAGGATGCTTTTCTTGCCGGTGATGATGTCAACCGACGCGACCATGCCCGGGATGATCAGCAGCGGCTTTTCATCGGTGCCCAGGTGGCTGCGGTCGGTGCGCAGTTTGATGATGTAGTAAGTGTTCTTCTTATCTTCATCCTGCACGGTGTCGGCACCAATCTGCTCCAGCTTGCCCTTGAGGCCGCCGTAGATGGTGTAGTCGTAGGCGGTGAACTTGATCATCGCTTCCTGGCCCGGGTGCAGGAAGGCGATGTCTTGCGGGCGGATCTTGGCTTCCACCAGCAGGGTGTCGTCCAACGGCACCACTTCGGCAATATCGCTGCCGGGCTGGATCACTCCGCCCACGGTGTTGACCAGCATCTGCTTGACGATGCCGCGCACCGGCGAGGACACCATGGTCCGGCTGACGCGGTCTTCCAGGCCCTTGGAGGTGGCCTGGGCCTTGCTCAGGTTGGTCCGCGCCTCGTTCAACTGCGCCAGGGCTTCACTGCGGAACTTGCCACGGGTTTCGTCGATCTTGCGCTGCACTTCATTGATCGCGGCCTGGGCGCGGGGAATGGCCAGGGTGGTGCCATCGAGCATGCCGCGGGTTTCCACCTCGGACCGCTTGAGGCGCAGCACTTCCACCGGCGAAATCGCGCCCTGCTGTACCAGGGGTTCGGACATGCCGATTTCCTGGCGCAGCAAGTTCAAGCTGTTGCGGTACTGCTCCTGCTTGGACCCGAACTCGCGCAACTCCTGCTGACGCTGCACCAGTTGCTGTTGCAGGCCGCCGATTTCATCCGACAGTTGCTGGCGTCGGCTCTGGTACAGCGACTCTTCGTTGGACACCTGGTTCGGCACCGCTTTGCGTGCAGCCTCGGTGATGTTCAGCGGGCGGTTGTCGATTTCTGCGCTGAGGCGCTCGACCCGCAGCTCCATGGCCACCCGGTCGGCTTCGGTTTCGCCGACGTTGGAGGCAAAACGCGTGTCGTCCAGGCGCACCAGGGGGGCGCCGGCCTCGACGATCTGCCCTTCGTGCACGTAGATCTGGGCGACGATGCCGCCTTCCAGGTTCTGGATTTTCTGGATCCGCGACGAGGGGATGGCCTTGCCTTCGCCCTTGGTGACTTCGTCGATAATCGCAAAGTGCGCCCACAGCAGCAGGAACACGAAGAAGCCGATCACCCCCCAGATGGTCAGGCGCACGATGCGTGGCGCATCGTCGATCAGGGCCTTTTCGACCTCGGGCAACGGTTGATCGTCAAGCGCGTCGCCGCCCTTGAAGTAGCCGATGATTGCATCCTTGAAGCGGCCTGGGCCGGATTTAAGCAACACTGATCTGCCCCTTTTTCAGCGCTTCCATGACGGCGGCTTTCGGGCCGTCGGCGAGTATCTGGCCACGGTCGATCACCAGCAGGCGATCCACCAGGCTCAACAGCGAGGCACGGTGGGTCACCAGAATCACCGTCTTGTTTTCGATCACGGCCTGCAGCCGCTGCTTGAGGCGCTCTTCGCCGGTGTTGTCCATGGCGCTGGTCGGCTCATCGAGCAACAGGATTGGCGGGTTGAGCAGCAACGCACGGGCCAGGGCCACGTTCTGCCGCTGGCCACCGGAAAGGTTCTGCCCGCGTTCACCGACCTGCAGCTCGTACCCCTGCGGATGCAAACGGGCGAACTCATGGACGCCGGCCAGCTCTGCGGCCTGCAGGACCATTTCGTCATCCACGTAACGCGCACCCGACACCAGGTTGTCGCGCAGGGTGCCGGCCAGCAGCTGGATGTCCTGGGCCACATAGCCAATGTTATGACGCAACTCGCTGACATCGATCTGGCGGATGTCCACGCCGTCCACCAGCAACGAACCCGAGTCCGGCTGGTACAGGCCGACCAGCAATTTGGCCAGCGAGCTCTTGCCCGAACCGCTGCGGCCGATGATGCCGATCTTCTCCCCCGGCCGAACGTTGAGGTTGACCCCACGCAGGGCCAGGGTCTGCTGGTTCGGGTAGGTGAAATCGACCGCGCGGAACTCCATCGCTCCTTGCAGCACCTGGCGGCTGAGGGGGCGCTCGTCGAAGTTGCGCTCTTGCGGCAATTCCATCATCTGGTCGACCGAGACCATGGTCACCTTGGCTTGCTGGTAACGCGTCAACAGGCCCGACAGCTGGGCCAGAGGCCCCAGGGCACGACCGCTGAGCATGTAGCAGGCCACCAGGCCGCCCATGCTGAGGGTGCCGTCAATAATCTGGTACACACCGAAGATGATCATCGCCACGCCGGCCAGCTGCTGAATCAGCAAGGTGATGTTCATCGCCAGGCCCGACAGAACTTTGACTCGCAGCTCCAGGCGGCTGAGGGTGCCAATGGTCTGTTCCCACTGGTACTGGCGCTCACTCTCGGCGTTATTGACCTTTACCGCGTCCAGCCCGGCGAGGGTTTCGATCAGGCTCGACTGACGCTCGGCGCCCAGAGCCATGGTCCGCTCCAGGGTCGCGGTCAACGGCTTTTGCAGCAGGTGGCCAATACCCAGGGCCAGCGGGAAGGCGACGATCGGGATCCACACCAGGTGGCCACCGAGCAGCGCGATCACCAGCAGGATGATCAGGGTAAAGGGCAAGTCGATCAGGCTGGCCAGGGTCAGCGAGGTCAGGAAGTCGCGCATCCCCTGAAACTCATGGATGTTCTGCGCGAAGCTGCCGACCCGCGCCGGACGCACTTTCATGGCCATGCCGACGATGCGCTCGAACAGCGTCGCCGAAATGATCAGGTCGGTCTTTTTACCGGCCAGGTCCAGGCACAGGCTGCGCATACTCTTGAGCAGCAGGTCGAACAGGTAGGCGCCGCAGATACCAATGGCCAGCACCCACAGGGTGGAAGTGGCCTGGTTCGGCACCACGCGGTCATACACGTTCATCACGAACAGTGGCGCCGCCAGGGCAATCAGGTTGATCACCAGGCTCGCCGCGATGGCGTCGGCATACAGCCAGCGCGAGCGCTTGAGGGTTTCACGGAACCAGGAATGGGCACGCGGGATCAGCGTGCCGTTGGTAACGTCAAATTTATGTTGCGGTTGGGCGAAGAAAACCCGACCGCTGTAATCTTGACTCAGCAGTTCGCGGTCAACCCGCACTTCACCGCCGTCGCTTTCGCTGAGCAGCAGGCGCGCGTTGTCGCCTTCCCAGCCGAGCAATACCGCACACCGCCCTTCCTTGAGCAGGAGCATGGCCGGCAGTGCGATGGAGGGAATCTGCTCCAGCTTGCGCTGCAGCAAGCGCCCCTGCAGGCCGGCCCGGGCCGCTGCACGGGGCAGCAACTCGGCGCCCAGGCGCTGGGCGGCCAAGGGCAAGCCGGTGGTGAGCATCGCCCGACTGGCGGGCTTGTGATGCAGCGAACAGAGTGTCAACAAGCCGTCGAGCAATGGATCATCATGCTGACTGCGCGGGTCATGGGTAAGTTGCACCGAACCTATTTCAGAATCCAAGCTGACACTCTCTTAACGCTTAAGCAGGTGAATGGCCCAACTCCGTCAAGAATCAGTCCATCCGCGGCAGGTTTACCATCGGTTTAATATCATTCTGCACAACTGATGCCATCGGTGCGACTACGCCCTGACTTTTCAGCAACTGACCCATGTCGGCCTTGATCCGATATTGGGTGTAAAGCTGCAGATTGCGGATCTGCACCAGGCGCTGCTGAGCGCTGAACAGCTCGTTTTCGCTGTCGAGCAAGTCGAGCAGGGTCCGCTCGCCGAGGCTGAACTGCTGCTGGTACGAAGTGCGCACCTTGGTGCTGCGGTCCACGTATTGCTGAGCGATCGGCACCTGAGCGGTGGCGTTGTTGTAGGCGTTCCAGGCCAGGCCCAGCTCCTGGGTCAGCTCACGCAGCGCGTTGTTGCGGATATCCAGGGCCTGGGTGGCCTGGGACGCCTTGGATTGCAGATCGGCCTTGTTGCTGCCGCCCGAGTACAGGTTGAACTGCATGCGCAACATGGCGGAGTAGCTATTGTCATGCCCTTCTTCACCGCCAAGGTTGTTGTTGGCGGAACGCGCCAGCTCGGCATCGAAACGTGGGTAGAAGGTCGATTTGGCAGCTTCGTACTGCTTCTCGGCAGCGGCGATATCGGACTCGGCCGAGCGCAGGACCGGGCTGTCCTCGATCATCTGGCGCCGTGCTTCCTCAAGGCTGGCGGGCATCAGGGCAACAAAACCCTGGGGGGCCACCAGTTCGTCGGGCATCTGGCCCACGGCGCTCAAGTAGTTGGTTTGCGCATCGGCCAAGTTGGTCTGTTCAGTCAGCAGGTTATTACGCGCCTGAGCCAGACGGGCTTCCGCCTGATCCATGTCCGCCATTCTGCCGACGCCGCGACTAGTGCGCAGTTGGATCTGATCAAAGATGCGTTCGTGGCTCTTCAAGTTGTCTTCTGCCAACTGCACCATCTCGCGACGGGACAGAACATCCAGATAAACCTGGGCAACGGTCAGTGCAGTGCGCTCGGAAGTATTGAGCAACGAATAACCACGGGAGTTGGCGGTGGCTTGTTGACGCCCTACTTCGCTTTGGGTGGCAAAACCGTCAAATAGGTTTTGTTGCAGGCGAATAGTCGATTCGCCGCGATTCAAGGACTTCCATTCATGGCTGTTGCTTTCGGCACGAGTCGAGGTGTTGTCCGAGCGTTCGCGACCGTAGCCGCCCAGTACGTCGACTTTAGGCAGGTACCCGCCCTTGGCGGCACGCAGCTGATAATCGGCGGCAATGCGCGCATTGATGCCTGCCTGAATCTCCGGGTGAACATCCAATGCTTTTTGCATGGCCTCTGGCAGGGTTTGTGCTTGGACGAAACTTGCAGCTAGAGCGAAAGGAAGAGCCTTGAATAAGTGCAAACGCATTCTGATTATTTCCCGGAAATTTTTGCTTAAAAATGCAGCAAACATTGACCTACTGCATTGGAATGGCAATCGAAATGACCGTTTGTCGTGGGAACTGGAGAACACAAACAGAAAGTCGCGATGCCGCTTAAATATCAATGTGACATTACCGAACAGATTGTTTAGGATGACGCCAAATAGGTCAATACCTTGACGAAAAAGTAATTTAGTCAACATCTCAACAAATTATTGACGCCAATATTAATTCTTAGAATCAAACGTACTCCAGCAATTGAATCGGCACTATTGAAAACAGCCGGTCGGCATGATGGATACCCATACGGTAATACACGGAGAGTCCCTTAATGAGCAGCGTTGCCGTCGTCAAAAGCATTGTCGGTCAAGTATTCGCAGTGTCCCCAGAAGGGATTCGCCGTCTGCTGGTGGAAGGGGATCGTCTGTTTGCCGGGGAACAAGTCCAGACCGGGCCTGAAGGCGCCGTGTCGCTGGAACTGGCCGATGGCCGCGTTCTCGATCTGGGTCGCGACAGTCAGTGGAGCGCGAACGCTCCTGACTCTTCGACCAACCTGAGTGAAGCCACCGCCCAGGCCGCCCCTTCGGTGGCCGAACTGCAGCAAGCCATCGCTGCCGGTGCCGACCCGACCCAAGACCTCGAAGCCACCGCTGCCGGCCCGACCGCCGCAGGTGGAGACGGTGCCGCTGGCGGCGGCCACAGCTTTATCCTGCTTGAAGCCACCGCCGGCGAAGTCGACCCTACCATCGGCTACCCGACCACGGGCCTGAACGCCGGGGCGGCCATCGGCAACGATTTCACTGTCGGCAACACCGACAATAACGGCAGCACCCCGCGCGCCGTCACCATTACCCTGACCGCCACGCCGACCATTACTGAAGCCGGCGGGGTCATCTCCTACACCGTATTCATCACCCAGGCGCCCACCAGCGACCTGACCGTGACCCTGTCCAACGGTTTGTCCGTGGTGATTGCCGCCGGCCAGACCGCTGGCGTGCTGAACGTGACCTATGCCGGCAACGACACGCCTTATCTGGATGCTTCGACGGTCTCGGCCACCATTGCCGGCACCTCCGGCGGCGGCAACCTGATCATCACCACCGACCCGGCGCCGGCCGTGACCCAGATCACCGACACCATCGACACCACCACGGTGTCGTTGAGCGCGAATGCGTCGGTCGATGAAGGCGACAAGATCACTTACACCGCCACCGTGACCAACGCGGCGCAGACTGACGTCACCATCACCCTGTCGAACAACACCACCATCACCATCAAAGCCGGCGATACCACTGGCACCGTCAGCGTTGATACGCCCGCCAACCTGGCCGACGGCAAAGACCTGCACCTGAGCACCACCATCACCGGCGCCACCGGCGGCAACTACGAAGACCTGGCCATCAACCCCAAGGCGGCCGAAACCACCGTGGTCGCCGTCGACGACCCGAGCGTGCTGGTTGCCGACCGCCAGACCATTGCCGAGGACGGGGTTGCCTATGGCAACGTCCTGACCAACGACAGCGACATCGACAACACCTTGAGCGTGGCCACCTTCAACGTGGGCAGTGCCATCTATCAAGCGGGCCAGATCGCCACCATCGCGGGCGTCGGCAGCATCAGCATCGCCGCCAATGGCGACTACACCTTCACCCCGGTCAAAGACTACAACGGTGATGTGCCGCAAATCGGCTACACCACCAACACCGGTTCGAGCACCACCCTGGAGCTGACCGTCACCCCGGTCAACGACGCCCCAATCGCCATTGCCACCAGCGCCACCGGCGATGAAGACCAGGCCACCGGCATCGAAGTCCATCTGTCGGCCACTGATGTCGACGGCATCACCAACGTCGCCTCGTTCAACGTCAGCACGCCGAACAACGGCACCTTCTACACCGACGCGGCGATGACCCAGGTCTTCACCGGCAGCATCGCCGCCAACAACGGCGCGGCCACTCTGTACTTCAAGCCGGACGCCAACTTCAACGGTCAGGTGAACTTCACCTACACCGCCACTGACAGCGGCAACGCGGATGGCAGCGGCGTGCTGACCTCCCCTGCCGTGGGCGGCGTGATTACCGTGAACGCGGTGAACGATGCGCCAGTCGCCATCGCCACCAGCGCAAGCGGTGCCGAAGATCAGGTGGGCGGTATTGAGGTCCATCTGTCGGCCACTGATATCGACGGCATCGACAACGTTGCTTCGTTCACTGTCAGCACACCGAACAACGGCACCTTCTACACCGATGCGGCGATGACCCAGGTCTTCACCGGTAGCGTTGCCGCCAATAATGGCGCGGCGACTCTGTACTTCAAGCCGGACGCCAACTTCAACGGTCAGGTGAACTTCACCTACACCGCCACCGACAGCGGCAATGCCGATGGCAGCGGTGTGCTGACCTCGCCTGCCGTGGGCGGCGTGATCACCGTCACTCCAGTGAATGACGCTCCCGTAGCGATCGCTACCAGCGCCACTGGTGCTGAAGATCAAGTGGGCGGTATCGAAGTCCACCTCAATGCCACCGATGTCGACGGTATTACCAACGTCGCCTCGTTCAACGTCAGCACACCGAACAACGGCACCTTCTACACCGATGCCGCAATGACTCAAGCCTTCACCGGCAGCATTGCCGCCAACAACGGCACGGCGACCCTGTACTTCAAGCCGGACGCCAACTTCAACGGCCAGGTGAATTTCACTTACACCGCCACTGACAGCGGCAATGCGGATGGCAGCGGTGTGCTGACCTCGCCAGCGGTCGACGGCACCATCACCGTGACCCCGGTGAACGACGCGCCCGTCGCTATCGCCACCAGTGCCAGCGGTGCTGAAGATCAAGTGGGCGGCATCGAAGTCCACCTCAATGCCACCGATATCGATGGCATCGACAACGTTGCCTCGTTCAACGTCACCGCGCCGAACAACGGTACGTTCTACACCGACGCCGCAATGACCCAGGCCTTTACCGGCAGCATTGCCGCCAACAATGGTTCGGCCACTCTGTACTTCAAGCCGGACACCAACTTCAACGGTCAGGTGAACTTCACCTACACCGCCACCGACAGCGGCAATGCCGATGGCAGCGGTGTATTGACCTCCCCTGCTGTGGGCGGCGTGATCACTGTGACCCCGGTCAACGACGCGCCAGTGGCCATCGCCACCAGCGCCACCGGCGATGAAGACCAAACGACCGGTATCGAAGTCCATCTCTCGGCCACTGATGTCGACGGCATCGACAACGTTGCCTCGTTCACTGTCAGCACACCGAACAACGGTACGTTCTACACCGATGCGGCGATGACCCAAGCCTTCACCGGCAACATCGCGGCCTGACAGCGGCAATGCTGATGGCAGCGGTGTACTGACCTCGCCAGCGGTCGACGGTGTGATCACCGTGAATGCGGTCAACGATGCGCCAGTGGCCATCGCCACCAGCGCCACCGGTGCTGAAGACCAGGTAGGCGGCATTGAAGTCCATCTGTCGGCCACTGATATCGACGGCATCGACAACGTTGCCTCGTTTAACGTCACCGCGCCGAACAACGGCACGTTCTACACCGATGCGGCGATGACTCAGGCCTTCACCGGCAGCATCGCGGCGAACAATGGTTCGGCCACCCTGTACTTCAAGCCGGACACCAACTTCAACGGTCAGGTGAATTTCACCTACACCGCGACTGACAGCGGCAACGCCGATGGCAGCGGCGTGCTGACTTCACCTGCCGTGGGCGGCGTGATCACCGTCACTCCAGTGAATGACGCTCCGGTCGCCATTGCTACCAGCGCCACTGGTGCTGAGGATCAAGTGGGCGGCATTGAAGTCCACCTCAATGCCACCGATGTCGACGGCATTACCAACGTCGCTTCGTTCAATGTCAGCACGCCAAACAACGGCACCTTCTACACCGACGCCGCGATGACTCAGGCCTTCACCGGCAGCATCGCAGCCAATAACGGTGCAGCGACCCTGTACTTCAAACCTGACGCTAATTTCAACGGCCAGGTGAACTTCACCTACACCGCTACTGACAGCGGCAATGCTGATGGCAGCGGTGTACTGACCTCGCCAGCGGTAGACGGCACCATCACCGTGACCCCGGTGAACGACGCGCCAGTAGCGATCGCTACCAGTGCCAGCGGCGCTGAAGATCAAGTGGGTGGCATTGAAGTCCACCTCAACGCCACCGATATCGACGGCATCGATAACGTTGCCTCGTTCAACGTCAGCACACCGAACAACGGCACCTTCTACACCGACGCGGCAATGACCCAGGCCTTCACCGGCAGCATCGCGGCGAACAACGGTTCGGCCACCCTCTACTTCAAGCCGGACACCAACTTCAACGGTCAGGTGAATTTCACCTACACCGCGACTGACAGCGGCAACGCCGATGGCAGCGGCGTGCTGACTTCGCCTGCCGTGGGCGGCGTGATCACCGTCACTCCAGTGAACGATGCTCCCGTCGCTATCGCCACCAGCGCGAGCGGTGCTGAAGACCAAGTGGGCGGGATTGAAGTCCACCTCAATGCCACCGATGTCGACGGTATTACCAACGTCGCCTCGTTCAATGTCAGCACGCCAAACAACGGCACCTTCTACACCGACGCCGCGATGACTCAGGCCTTCACCGGCAGCATCGCAGCCAACAACGGTACAGCGACCCTGTACTTCAAGCCGGATGCCAACTTCAACGGCCAGGTGAATTTCACCTACACCGCCACTGACAGCGGCAACGCCGATGGCAGCGACGTGCTGACTTCGCCTGCCGTGGGCGGCGTGATCACCGTGACTCCGGTAAACGACGCTCCAGTGGCTATCGCCACCAGCGCCAGCGGTGAGGAAGACCAAACTACCGGCATTGAAGTCCACCTCAATGCCACCGATGTCGATGGCATCGACAACGTTGCCTCGTTCAACGTCAGCACACCGAACAACGGCACCTTCTACACCGACGCGGCGATGACCCAAGCCTTTACCGGCAGCATTGCAGCGAACAACGGCACGGCGACCCTGTACTTCAAGCCGGACGCCAACTTCAATGGCCAGGTGAATTTCACCTACACCGCCACCGACAGCGGTAACGCTGATGGCAGCGGCGTGCTGACGTCCCCTGCGGTGGGCGGCGTGATCACTGTGACCCCAGTGAACGACGCGCCGACAGTGGAGTTCAGCAGCACCACCTTCACCGAGCAGAAAGACCCGGTGGCCCTGGTTGAAAACCTGACCATCAATGACGTCGACAACACCACCTTCAGCAAAGTCGTGGTCACGGTCGATCATCTGGCGGTGGGCGACCTGCTGAGCAATGCCGACGCCCTCAAGGCGCTGGCGGTTGCCGGGATCACCATCACCCAAAGCGGCAGCGCCGCCGACGGCAAAATCGTCTACACCCTCACCAGCGACGCGAAAACCGGCAGCAGCGCCGCCGACTTCATCAAGCTGGTTGAAGCCATCACCTTCCAGAGCCCGGGCAACAACCCGGTGGGCACCGACCGTGGCGTGACCATCGAAGTGACCGACAACGGCGGCAGCAACCCGGCCGTTGAAAAACCGGAAACCGGCACCGCCACTGGCAAGGTCACCATCGACCTGGTCAACGATGCCCCGACGGCGTCGGCCGCAGCCACCACCACCGACGAAGACCATGCGGCCACCGTCGTCTTGAGCGGCAGCGATGTGGACGGCAGCGTCGCCAAGTTCGTCATCACCGCCCTGCCGGAGAACGGCAAGCTGTACAGCGACGCGACCCTGACCACCGAGCTCAAAGTGGGCGATTCGGTGCCGGCTGGCGCCGACGGCAAGGCCGCGGTGTACTTCGACCCGACGGGCGACTGGAGTGGCAGCACCCATCTGACGTTCACCGCCGTGGACAATGACGGCAAACCAAGCCCCGTGACCAACGCCGACATCACTGTCAACCCGGTTACCGACACCCCGCACCTGGGCCTGATCGGCGGCGGCAGCGTGACCTCGATCAACTTCGACAGCGCCAACCTCAACGGTTCCTGGGGCACGATTGCCGTAGGCGATGCCAACAACGCGGCCGGCAATGGCGGCCCGACCACCCAGTGGCTCACCGGTAACGCCGATGGCAAGGTCGAAATCGGCCAAAGCAGCATTTACGGGGTCGAGACCCCAGGCAACAGCCAGGTCATCGAGCTGGAGAAAAACGCCGGCGACGATGCCAGCCTGTACACCATCATCAAGGCCGAAGCGGGCACGGCGTACAGCATCTCGGTCGATTACTCGCCGCGTGCCGGCGCCGAAAACAACTCGGTGATCGACGTGTTCTGGGGCGGCGTCAAAGTCGGCACCCTGGACACCACCACCGTCGGCATGAAGACCTACACCTTCGTGGTACCGGTCACCACCGACGGCGACGCCAAGCTCGAGTTCAAGGCTCCGGCCGGCGACACCAACAACTCGCTGGGCGGCGTGATGGACAACATCAACGTCACCCAAGTGCTGAACGTGGGCCTGGAAGACCATGCGATCAAGCTGTCGACCATCGACGCCTATGCCACCGACAAGGACGGCTCCGAGTCGCTCAAGCTGGAAATCAGCGGCGTACCGGTGAATTCGACCATCACCGATGGCGTCCACAGCTTTACCGCGACCGCGGGTAATCAAAGCGTCGACATCAGCACCTGGAACAAGACGACCCTGGTCTACAACCCGGCGCCAAACGCCAATGGCGTGGTCAACCTCACCGTCACCGCCACGGCGCAGGACGGCACAGCCGATCCGAAGTCCGAGTCGATCAACCTGCCAATCAACGTGATTGCGGTCAACGACGCGCCGGTGGCCATCGCCACCACGGCTGCCGGGACCGAAGACCAGCCAACGGGCATCGAAGTCCATCTGTCTGCCACCGATGTCGATGGCATTGCCAACGTTGCCTCGTTCAACGTCAGCACGCCGAACAACGGCACCTTCTACACCGACGCGGCGATGACCCAGGTCTTCACCGGCAGCGTTGCGGCCAACAATGGCGCAGCCACCCTGTACTTCAAGCCGGACGCCAACTTCAACGGCCAGGTGAATTTCACCTACACCGCCACTGACAGCGGCAACGCTGACGGCAGCAACCCGCTGACGTCGCCTGCGGTCAACGGCAGCATCACCGTGGCCGCGGTCAACGACGCACCGGTGGCCATCGCCACTACGGCGGTGGGCAATGAAGACCAGGTAGGCGGCATTGCAGTCCACCTCAATGCCACCGATGTCGACGGTATTACCAACGTCGCCTCGTTCAACGTCAGCACGCCAACCCACGGCACCTTCTACACCGACGCCGCAATGACCCAGGCCTTCACCGGCAGCATTGCCGCGAACAACGGCTCGGCGACCCTGTACTTCAAGCCGGACGCCAACTTCAACGGCCAGGTGAATTTCACCTACACCGCCACTGACAGCGGGGCACCATCACCGTCACGCCAGTCAACGATGCGCCGGTCGCCATCGCTACCAGCGCCACCGGTGCTGAAGACCAAGTGGGCGGCATTGCAGTCCACCTCAATGCCACCGACGTCGATGGCATCACCAACGTTGCTTCGTTCAACGTCAGCACGCCCAACAACGGTACGTTCTACACCGACGCGGCGATGACCCAGGCCTTTACCGGCAGCGTCGCGGCCAACAATGGCGCGGCGACCCTGTACTTCAAGCCAGACGCCAACTTCAACGGCCAGGTGAACTTCACCTACACCGCTACCGACAGCGGCAATGCCGATGGCAGCGGCGTACTGACCTCCCCTGCGGTCGGCGGCACCATCACCGTGACTCCGGTGAACGATGCGCCTGTGGCCATCGCCACCACTGCAAGCGGTGCTGAAGACCAGGTAGGCGGCATCGAAGTCCACCTCAATGCCACCGATGTCGACGGCATCACCAACGTCGCTTCGTTCAACGTCAGCGCGCCAACCCACGGCACCTTCTACACCGACGCGGCGATGACTCAAGCCTTCACCGGCAGCATCGCAGCCAACAACGGCGCAGCGACCCTGTACTTCAAGCCGGACGCCAACTTCAACGGCCAGGTGAACTTCACCTACACCGCCACCGACAGCGGCAACGCTGACGGCAGCGGTGTACTGACCTCGCCTGCCGTGGCCGGCACCATCACCGTCACGCCAGTCAACGATGCGCCGGTCGCCATCGCTACCAGCGCCACTGGTGCTGAAGACCAAGTGGGCGGCATCGCAGTCCACCTCAATGCCACCGACGTCGACGGCATCACTAACGTTGCTTCGTTCAACGTCAGCGCACCGGCCCATGGCACCTTCTACACCGACGCCGCGATGACCCAGGCCTTTACCGGCAGCGTCCCGGCCAACAACGG
>NZ_ATLP01000025.1:0-2245 GCF_000416215.1 Pseudomonas sp. CF161 | reverse complement strand
TACACCGCCACCGACAGCGGCAACGCTGATGGCAGCGGCGTACTGACCTCCCCTGCGGTCGGCGGCACCATCACCGTGACCCCGGTCAACGACGCGCCAGTGGCCATCGCCACCAGCGCCACCGGTGCTGAAGATCAAACCACCGGCATCGAAGTCAAGCTGAGCGCCACCGATGTCGACGGCATCACCAACGTCGCCTCGTTCAACGTCAGCGCGCCAACCCACGGCACCTTCTACACCGACGCCGCAATGACCCAGGCCTTCACCGGCAGCATTGCCGCGAACAACGGTGCAGCGACCCTGTACTTCAAGCCTGATCTGAACTTCAACGGCCAGGTGAACTTCACCTACACCGCCACCGACAGCGGCAACGCTGATGGCAGCGGCGTACTGACCTCCCCTGCGGTCGGCGGCACCATCACCGTGACCCCGGTGAACGACGCGCCAGTGGCTATCGCTACCAGCGCCACCGGCGCCGAAGACCAAGTCGGCGGGATTGAAGTCCACCTCAATGCCACCGACGTCGATGGCATCGCCAACGTTGCTTCGTTCAACGTCAGCGCACCGGCCCATGGCACCTTCTACACCGACGCGGCGATGACCCAGGCCTTCACCGGCAGCGTCGCAGCCAACAACGGTACAGCGACCCTGTACTTCAAGCCGGACGCCAACTTCAACGGCCAGGTGAACTTCACCTACACCGCCACCGACAGCGGCAACGCCGATGGCAGCAACCCGCTGACGTCGACCGCAGTGGGCGGTGTCATCACCGTGACCCCGGTCAACGACGCACCGACCGCGGTCGATGGCGCCATCGCCGGCAATGAAGACACCTCGATCGAGCTGAGCTGGAACACCTTTGGCGTCCAGGACATTGATTCAACAGACCCGAAAGTGGTCTTCACCAGCCTGCCCAACGGCTCCATCGAATACAAAGTCGACGGTGCCTGGGTCACGCTCACCGCAGCCGACCTGAAAACCGACACTTCGGCTGGCAAGGCCTTCAGCCAGGCCGACTTCGACAATCACAACGTGCGTTACACCCCCGCAGCCAACGAGTCGGGCGATAACAGCTTCGGCGGCAGCGGCGTCGGTAACAAACAGGGTGACTACACCGAACTGAAGTTCCAGGCCACCGACGGCAGCGCCTACAGCGACACCAAGACCATCACTGTGGATATCCACCCGGTGACCGACGTGCCGGTGGTGACCATCGGCCAATACGGCAACGTGCCTACCGGCCTGATCATTCAGACCTGGAACGGCCAGAACCTGCCGGATGCACTGGGCCGGGACGGCAATGGCGTCGCCCAATCCAGCGACCTGATCCGGGTCATCAACGCCAAGACCGCTGACAGCGCCACCTCCACTGGCGTGATCAGCAACGTGAGCAATGGCGATGTGTCCCAGTTCACCGCGACCAAAGTGTCCGGCCTGATTTACCTGGAAGCCGGCAAGAGCTACAGCTTCACCGGCACCGCCGATGACAGCCTGGCGGTCACCGTAGGCGGCAAACTGGTGTCCACCGAAACCTGGAGCAAGGGCGCCGGGATCACCGCGACCCCGTTCACCCCGTCCGAGTCGGGCTACTACACCCTCGACATCTACCACTACAACCAGAACGGCCCGGGCAACTACAACGTCAACGTCTCGATCGACAACGGTCCTTCGATGGCGCTGGGCAGCAGCGGCGTGCAGACCTACACCAGCCTCGAGGCGCTGAAAGCCGCCGGCGCGGTGTTCAACGACGCCCACGTGGTCAATGGCGAAGGCTATTACACCGGCTACGTGTACAACCACGGCCTGGAAGACAGCAGCATCAAGGTCAGCCCGATCACCACCACCTTCGTCGACAACGATGGCTCGGAATCCCACAAGGTGGAAATCAGCGGCCTGCCAAAAGGCACCGTGATCACCGACGGCACCACCGGCCACAGCTACACCTCGACCGGCGCGACCACCCAGTACGATGTCAGCAACTGGAACCTGGGCACCCTGACCGTGACCCCGGCCAAGGACGCCACCGCCAGCTTCGACCTGACCGTGACCGCCACGGCCAAAGAGCTGAGCACCCAGGTTGAAGAAGTCACCACCGGCAAAGTGAGCATCGTGGTCAGCGCGGTCAACGACGCGCCTGTAGCGATCGCGACCACCGCAACCGGTGCTGAAGACACGACCGTGGGTATTGCAGTCAAGCTCTCCGCTACCGACGTCGATGGCCTGAGCAACGTCAAGTCGTTCACCG
>NZ_ATLP01000024.1:0-19290 GCF_000416215.1 Pseudomonas sp. CF161 | reverse complement strand
CCCACAGGCCGCTGACGCTGGGGCTGGTCAGGGCGATGCGCCAGGGGATGCGGGCCTGGTCCAGGGCCTGGGTCGCGGCGCTGCGCAGCACGCAGGGCGCATCGAACATCACCAGCGGTAACGGCGCCGCCGGTGATGGCGGCAGTTCGGTCAGCTCCCGAGTACCGATCCAGTGCATGTGCGCGGCGCCCAGGGGCTGGCAGTGGGCCGTGCGTGCTCCGCTGTCCCAGGCCAGCGCCAGGTCCAGGCGGGCGCATTCGATCAGGCTCAGCAGCTCGCTGTTGCGGGCGATGCGCACCTCCAGGGTGACCCGTGGATGGACCTTGGCAAAACGCCGCAGTACATCGCTGAGCAGGTGTTCGCCGAAGTCCTCCTGCAACCCCAGGCGCACGCTGCCCTCGATCTGCGTGGCCTGCAGGCTGGCGAAAATATCGTCATTGAGCTGCAACAGGTGCCGCGCCTGACCGAGCAGGCTTTCGCCCACGGGTGTCAGCACCAGGCCACGGCCGGATTTCATCAGCACCGGGCTGCCGACCTGCTCTTCGAGTTTTTTCAGTTGGGCGCTGACGGCCGAGGTCGAGCGGCCGAGGCGGTCGGCGGCCTTGGCGAAGCTGTTGAGCTCGGTGCCGGTGACGAACGTGCGCAATACATCGAGATCAAAGGTCGGGTGGCGCATGGAATGGTCCAGTAATTCGGGATTGTTGATCTTGAGTAATCTGATATTCGGGATGATCCTGGCTTGATAGTTTGCCTCCGTCAAATTCAATTCCAGGAGTGCCAACCATGAGTCTTGTTATGAGCCCGACCGCGACCGATCGACCTGAGCCGGCCTTCACCGGGAAGTTCGCCCAACTGACCCAGGACCTGTTGTTTGGTGATATCTGGCAGCGCCCCGAGCTGTCGCCCCGGGAGCGCAGCCTGGTGACGGTGGCAGCGCTGGTGGCGCTGTACCGGCTGGAGCAGTTGCCCTTTCATTTGCAGCGGGCCCGTGACAACGGCGTGAGCACGGCGCAGTTGAGCGAAGTGATCACCCACCTGGCGTTCTACTCCGGTTGGCCAACAGCGGCCTCGGCCTTGACGCTGCTGCAACAGGCCACTGGCGAGCAACAGCCTGAGCCGCAAGCCGACGCAGAACAGGAGTAAGGCCCATGCCATTCGCACGTATCTCCCTGCATCGGGGCAAATCCCGGGACTACCTGCAACGCCTGTCCGAAGGCGTGCATCAGGCTCTGGTCGAGGCTTTCGAGGTGCCGCCAGACGACTGCTTTCAGGTCATCCACCAACATGAAGCGGGCGAGTTGATTTTCAATGCGCACTACCTGGGCGGGCCGCGCAGCGACGATTACCTGCTGATCGTCATCACCGCTGGCCGGCCTCGCACGGGGGATACCAAGCGGCGGTTTTACCGGGTCTTGGTCGAGCGCCTGGAGCAGTCCCTGGGGCTGGACCCGGAGGATGTGATGGTGGTGATCAGCAGCACCGAGGCACAGGATTGGTCCTTTGCCGGTGGGCGTGGCAACGAGTGACTGTAAACCCTTGGCCGGCCCTGATGCGGGGGTGCCGCTAAAGGGCTGGGGGGCTTGGTTTCAGGCGAATGACCGGGCCAAGCCCCTTGAACAAAGGGGCGCTTTCATTGGCGCTGGCTGTACTGGATAGGCGCATTGCCAGTGGCCTAACGATGAAAGAACTCCATGATCACCCCGCCGCTGAACGTGCCGATCCTGGGTTTGTCGGTGCGCCAGATCAAGTTGGCTTCCAGGTCCTGGCTGCGCGAGGTGTCCTTGCTGGCGTCGAACATGAGCGATTCCTGATTGAAAGGGATGCGAACACCGTTTCTACGCAGTTCGAAGGCTACCGAGTCAAAGGGCTTGTTATTCGCATCATGTGGGATCAGCAGGTTTTCGCCTGGGCTGAGGGTGCTGAAGTTGGCCGGCTTCATGTAGGTGCTCATGCTGAAGACGGTGTTGTCGTTACAGCGCCGGGTGGTAGTCAGCATCAGTCTGCGCTGGCTGGCCACCGTGTTGGGAGCGGCTTGCCCGCTGTAGAGGGTTCCGAAGTCGATGTTCTGAGTGGAGAAACTGACAGTCGCCGGGCACAGAATGTAGTTGATGAGGTTCATGTTGCGTACGGTCAGGCTGTAACTTTTTACAGGGCTGGACATTCCATTGCTGTCACCGGCCAGCTGGAATGCCTTGTAGTTGGCAAGTTGGGTGATGGGACCGCTGCTATTGGTGCCGGGTGCGCTTTTTTTAGCGAGGAACAGGCTGTAGGTCATCGGCACATCAGATGAAGGGCATGTACTACTTGAGGCCCCGCAGGTGCTAAGCCTTATACCGGTACCTATTCGGCAGCCTTGTACTTGAGAGCACCGATAATCTGTCCCGTTGTAGTTGACCCCCATCTCGACATGGGGCCCCAGGCTGCTGTTGCTCCTATCGTCAGGGCTCAGGTCGAGCATTATCGACTGCCATGAGTCTCTCGGGTCGAGATGGCATCTCAAGGTCAGCGTGGTGCTGGCGGAACGCCAGAGAATGGTGCCCGCCGCTGCTTCATTGGGCACGCTGAGGGTGTGGGGTATGTCGGTGTAGGCCTGGATAATGCCGTTCGACGCACAATTCATTGCCGCCTGACTGTTTTCTATAAAGCCGAACACCAACAGCGTGATCGATAGCAGTTGCAAGTGGTTCATGGATAAACGCCGGGTTTCAAGGTGAGTGTCGGGCTCAAGGTTTGGCCTCGCCATGGCTGCTGCCGGTTGACAGCTGTGCTCGCTGTTCCTTGGCGCTGCCGCCGTCGCTGATGGCCTGATAGTCGACGCTGGTTGGAGGCTGCTGGCAGTCCAGGGCCAGGGGGTGCTCGGAAAAGGGCGCCAGCATCAGGTGGATCGTGGGCGGTGCGCAGGGCTGCAGGCGAGCATCGAGGGGCGCGATATCGGTAAAGGTCACGTGATAAGGCGAGGGGTTGACCAGCAGGGCCCTGGGCGACCCTTGTGCGCTCAGCAGTTTCCAGCTCACTCCGGCCGCAGCCTTGGCCGGATTGCTTTCCAGCGGCGGCCGGTAGAACACCTTGAAGTGGTGCAGCGGTGCAATCTGCAGTTGGTTGGTCTCGCCGTCGGAGGCCTGAGGCAGTTTGAGCACATCGAGCAGCAGGTACGTCTCGCGGTCATCGGGCAGCCCGCGGCCCTGATAAAAGATCTCGATGGTTTTGCGTTGCCCGGGCTGGATCAGCAGCAAGGGGTTGGAGATCGCCAGCGGGATGTTCCGGGTGTCCTGCTTGTCGCCCCAGTTGAGGCTCAGTTGCATCAGTGCCGGCTCCTTGCCCAGGTTGACGATGTTGACCGGCCAGCGTTGTTTGTTGCCATCGAGAATCAGGCGGGTACGGCCATCGTTGAAGGAAAGATCGGCCTGGGCGGTGGCCGTCAGCATCACTAGAGAAACAAAAGCGGCAGCCCGTAACAGGCTATCCAGGGAGCGGTTCAGGCGGCGCCTGGTCAGAGGGAGCGTCATGGCGGGGATGGTCTACGGATAGGCGTGTGTTGGTACCTGATCAAGCGGCTGGCCGCGCAGTACGAGGTGTGTTTATAGCGGTGGGCAGGCTAGGTTTTCCTTGGCACGGTGGATATAGGAACAGTCTTAATTGCACGGGCAGGCTGGGCTGCTCCCGGGGCGCCGCCGAGCGCAGGCCAAAACCGGCGGCGCCCTTAAGGCGATTCCCTAAGCGGCGACAGTTTTTTGTACGCGGTTTTTTTGGCGCGAGCGGCAAGCGCTTTGGGCTGGACCGATCCGGGCATGGGCGCCGGCTTTTTTATGCCCGGGGCGGGCCATGTGCCCAGCAGCCGGAGTGCTGAATGGATTAAGGGTTATCCTTATGTTGATCTCAATGTGCCATCGGTACTATCTGCGCACTTCGACGGGTGCAGTGGATGCCGACAATGCGGATTTATCTAGGGGTTTGGTTGGGGCTCGCGCTCAGTGTCACAGGGCTGATCCTGGCCTGGCCTACGCTTACGATAGCTGCTCTCGTCTTCAGCGCCCTGTTGCTGATCGGCTTGCGCCCGGTGCCACGGCCGGTGTCGCCGGCGGCCGAACCGCTGCTCGAAGTCGCCGCCGATAAATCCGCGTCACCCTTGCAGAACCTGGTGCTGGCCATTGCTCCCAGCTGGCACGAGAGCCTCGGCCGCAGCCGGGAATTATTGCATTCCAATATCACCGAGCTGTTCCACAGCTTCCACAATATCGCCGCACGCCTGGACGGCAGCCTCAGCAGTTCCGAGGGCGTGCTCGGCAGCGGCGGGGTGGGCGAAAGCCTGCGCGACGCCAACCAGCGGCTGCACGAAGTCAGCGCCTCGTTTCAGGCCAGCAGCCAGCGCCAGCAGGAGCTGCTGGGCACCATCAGCCACCTCGACACCTACACCAGCCAGTTGCAGCAGATGGCCAAGCGAGTCCAGGACATCGCCAGCCAGACCAACCTTCTGGCCCTGAACGCGGCCATCGAAGCCGCCCGCGCCGGGGAATATGGACGGGGCTTTTCGGTGGTGGCCGATGAGGTGCGCAAGCTGTCCACGCTGTCGGCGGAAACCGGGCAGGGGATGGACGCCAAGGTCGGTGAAATCAACCACGCGATCCAGAGCACGATTGCCGCCGCGGCCGAGCTGGGCACCAGCGAGCAGAGCAACCTGGACTTCCTCAACCGCTCGGTGAGCGACGTCATGGCGCGCCTGGGCGACAACCTCAATCAGTTGTCCGACGTTTCCGGGGCGTTACAGCGCGAGACCCGGGATACCCAGCACGACATCCAGGCAATCATGGTCAACCTGCAGTTCCAGGACCGCACCGATCAGATGCTCGACCACGTACAGGTGGACCTGCTGCAACTGCTTGCGGCCATCGACCAGGACGACCCGAGCCTGCACGACCCCAAGGCCTGGCTCGAACGCCAGCGCCAGCGATTTACCACCCATGAAGAGCGTCACGGCCAATCCCAGGGCGCGGCCGTGAACGAGGTGACGTTTTTCTAGGGCCCCGACTTTCAAGCGTTTTCATTTCCCAAGGAGCGGCATATGGCCAAGACAATTCTGATCGTCGACGACTCGCTGTCGATGCGCCAACTGGTAAAGATGAGCCTCACCGGGGCCGGGCATGAGGTGATCGAGGCCTGCGACGGCCGTGATGCCCTGAGCAAGCTGGACGGGCGCAAGGTCAACCTGATCATCAGCGACGTGAACATGCCCAACCTCGACGGCATCGGCCTGGTGAAGGCGGTCAAGGCGCGCAATGAATACCGCTTCACGCCGATCATCATGCTCACCACCGAAAGCGAGCAGGCGAAGAAGGCCGAAGGCCAGGCGGCCGGTGCTAGGGCCTGGATCGTCAAGCCGTTCCAGCCCCAGCAGTTGCTGGCGGCGGTCGACAAGTTGCTGGGCTGAGCCGGTGTTCACGCTGACGCCCTCGGCCTTCGACGGCCCGACCCGGCTGCAGGTGACCGGCGACCTGACCATCTACCAGGTGGCCGAGGCCCGGGAGGCGCTCCTGCAGTGGCTGCCCTTCGAGGCACCGGCCTGGCAGCTGGACCTGAGCGCGATCGAGGAATTCGACAGCGCCGGCGTGCAGTTGCTGCTGGTGCTGCAACGCAGCCTGTCGAGCAACGGCAGCCCGGTCAGCGTGGTCGGCTGTGCGCCGCAGGTGCATGAGCTGATCGAGCTGCTGCGCCTGGAAACCCTGTACCCCGCAGCACCAATCGAGGATTGAGCGATGCTCAGTGGCGACCAGTGGAACCAGTTGCTCCAGGGTTTTCTCAGCGAAGGGCGCGACCTGCTCAAGGACGCTGAAGACAGCCTGCTGTGCCTGGAAAGCGCGCCGCAGGATGAAGCGGCGATCAACAGCCTGTTCCGCGCCGTGCATACGCTCAAGGGCTCGGCGGGGATCTTCTCGCTGACGCCCCTGGTCAACCTGACCCATCACCTGGAAAGCCTGCTGATGTCGGTGCGCGATGGCCAGCGCCAGCTGACGCCGGCCCTGACCTCGCTGATGCTCAGTTGCATGGATGAACTCACGGCCATGATCGAGCGCGTCGACCCCGACAGCGGTCTGCTCGACACCGATCAGGGGCAGCAGGCGATCCTGCTGGCGGCCCTGGCCGAAGCCCAGGACCTGGCCCCGCACAGCCCTTTGCCGGAGCACGGCGATGAACCCGGCACGGCCCCGGCTGAAGCCGAGGGCGAGGCGGTGCTGTGGCAGATCTCCATCGGCTTTGCCCAGGACCTGCTGCGCAACGGCTTCGACCCGGCGGCGTTTTTGCGCTACCTCAAGCGCCTGGGGGACATCGTCACCCTGCAGACCCTGACCCGGCAGTTGCCGGACCTGCACAGCTTCGATCCCGAGAGCTGTTACCTGGGCCTGGAACTGACCTTGCGCAGCACCGCGAGCGAGGCGCAGATCCGCGAGGTGTTCCAGTTTATCGAGGACTTCTGCAGCCTGGGCATCGTGCCCCTCGAACCGCTGCCGACCGCTGCGGAACCGGCGGTGGCACCTGCCGCGCCGCCACTGGCCGTGCCCGCCACGACCCTGGCCAATCGCGAGCGACGGCCCCAGGACACCGCCCTGGTCAAGGTCGCGGCGCACAAGCTCGATGAGTTGATCAACCTGGTGGGGGAGCTGGTGATCAGCACCGCCGGCGCGCAGATGCAGGCCCGGCGCAATGGCGACCCGGCCTGCATCGAAAGCACCCAGGCGCTGTTGCAGTACGTCGAGCAGATCCGCGACAGCGCGCTGAAGCTGCGCATGGTCGAGGTCGGCGAGACCTTCAACCGGTTTCACCGCGTGGTGCGCGATGTCAGCCAGGAGCTGGAGAAAAAGATCCAGCTGAGCATCCGCGGCGGCGAGACCGAGCTGGACAAGTCGGTGATCGACAAAATCGCCGACCCCCTGACCCATCTGGTGCGCAACGCCATCGACCACGGCATCGAAACCCCCGAAGAGCGCCTGGCACTGGGCAAGCCCGCCGAGGGCAAATTGAGCCTCAACGCCTATCACGACTCGGGGATGATCGTGCTGGAAATCAGCGACGACGGGCGCGGCCTGAACACCGCGCGCATCCTCGAAAAAGCCGTGGCCAGGGGCATGGTCGAGGCCGACGCGCAGCTGAGCGAGCAACAGATCCACCTGCTGATTTTCGAAGCCGGATTCTCCACCGCCGAACAGGTCTCCAACCTCTCCGGACGCGGCGTGGGCATGGACGTGGTGCGCAGCGCCATCGACCAGTTGCGCGGGGTCATCGAGATCGACTCCAGTGCCGGCCAGGGCTGCACCTTTCGCGTGCGCCTGCCGCTGACGCTGGCGATCATCGACGGCTTCCTGGTGGGGGTGGGCGACGACAGTTTCGTGATCCCGCTGGACATGGTCACCGAATGCATGGAAGCCAGCGACAGCGCCTTCGAGGGCGGTTACGGCTACCTCGACCTGCGCGGCCAACCCTTGCCCTGTATCGCCCTGGACCGCCATTTCGGCCTGCCTGAGAGCGGTGTGCGGCGGCGCAATATCGTGGTGGTCAGCCAGGGCCGGCAGCAGGCCGGGCTGATCGTCGACCACCTGCAGGGCGAGCTGCAGACGGTGATCAAACCCCTGGGCCAGATGTTTCGCCACCTGCGGGGCATCAGCGGCTCGACCATTCTCGGCTCCGGCCAGGTGGCGCTGATTCTTGATATCCCCAGCCTCTTTCGACACCTGCAAACCCGCATCGACGGGGCCCCGCGGCCGGCACTCGGCCTTGCAGAAACCCTTGCCTAGCCTTTCAGGAGAAACACCATGCAGTTCATTCGCAACATGAAGATAGGCATCCGGTTGACCTTGGGGTTCCTGGTGGTGGTGGCCTTGACCGCCGCCATCGGGTTTATCGGCATCCGCAACCTGGAGCAGGTCAATGACCTGTCCGACCGGATGTACGAGCTGGACGTCACCGGCCTGAGCCAGTTGCAGGAGGCCAATATCCAACTGATCACCGCCGGGCGCTCGATGCGCCACAGCCTGTTGGCCACCAGCCAGGCCGGGCGCGAGCAGGCCGCGAGCCAGGCGCGTACCGCCCTGGAACAGACCGCGAGCCTGATCGCCAAGGCCCGCACCAGCTTTATCACCAAGGAAGGCCAGGCCAAGATCGACCAACTGCAAGGCCCGCTCAAGGAATACCAGGACCTGGTGCAGCAGGTGCTGGGCATGCATCAGCAATCCGGGCAGTTGCAGGAGACCAGCGACATCACCGACCTGCTGCCCAAGGCCGTGGTCAGTGGCGACGCGGTGGACCAGATGATCGGCCAGGTGACCCGGCACAAGCAGGAGCGGGCCAGCGAAGCCAACCAGCAGATCAGCGACATTGCCGCCAGCTCCCGGGTGCAGATGATCTCCCTGGTGGCGGTGGCCACCCTGATGGGCATGCTGATCGGGGTGCTGGTCACCCGCAGCATCACCCGCCCGCTCAACGGCGCAGTGGCAGCGGCCAACCGCATGGCCGCCGGCGACCTGAGCCAGGATTTGGCAGTCACCAGCAAGGATGAAACCGGGCAACTGCTCAGCGCCATGCAGAACATGACCCTGCGCTTGCGCAGCATCCTCGGCGACGTGCGCAGCGCCGCCGATGCCTTGTCGTCGGCGTCGGAGCAAGTCAGCTCGACTTCGCAATCCCTGAGCCAGGCCGCCAACGAGCAGGCGGCCAGCGTCGAGCAGACCAGTGCCTCGGTGGAGCAGATGTCGGCCTCCATCACCCAAAACACCGAGAGCGCCAAGATCACCGACGGCATCGCCGGCAAGGCCGCCAACGATGCGGTGCAGGGCGGTGGCGCGGTGAGCGACACGGTGCTGGCGATGAAGCAGATTGCCGACAAGATCAGCATCATCGACGACATCGCCTACCAGACCAATCTGCTGGCGCTCAACGCCGCCATTGAAGCGGCCCGCGCCGGCGACCATGGCAAGGGCTTCGCGGTGGTCGCCGCCGAGGTGCGCAAACTCGCCGAACGCAGCCAGGTCGCGGCCCAGGAGATCGGCCAGGTGGCCAGCAGCAGCGTGCACCTGGCGGAACAGGCCGGGCGCCTGCTGGGGGAGATCGTGCCCAATATCCAGCGCACCTCGGACCTGGTGCAGGAAATCACCGCCGCCTCCCAGGAGCAGAATGGCGCGGCCGGGCAGATCAACATTGCCATGGGCCAGATGAACCAGATCACCCAGCAGAACGCCGCCGCCTCGGAAGAGCTGGCCGCCACCGCCGAAGAAATGAACGCCCAGGCCGGGCAATTGCAAGAGCTGATCGGCTTCTTCCGCTTCGAGCAGGACGCCCTCGGTGCCCAGCGCCCTCAAGCCCGCGGCCCGGAGCTTTTCAAAAGTGCGCCGGCAAGCTGGAGCAAAAGCAGGACGGCGGTCGATGAAGGCCAGTTCGTCAGCTTCAACTGAGTGACCTGCCCATGACCTCACTGCACACCAGCGCTGTCGCGGACAGCGCCCTGGCCACCTGGATCCAGCACCTGTCGTTTTGCGTGCGCGAGGCGGCCTATGCCTTGCCCATCGAACTGGTGCGGGAAATCATTGAATACGCCCACGTCACCGCCGTGCCGATGATGCCGGCCTTTATCCATGGCGTGATCAACCTGCGCGGCAACGTGGTGCCGGTGCTCGACCTGGCCGCGCGCTTTGGCTTCGAACTGACCCAGCCGGACAACCGCACCTGCATCGTGATCATCGAACTGGCCCTGGGCGAGAGCGTGCAACGCATCGGCCTGGTGGTGGACGCGGTGGACGCGGTGCTGGATATCGACCCGTCCCAGGTGGTGCCGGCACCGCCGTTCGGCGTGGGCATCCGCACCGATTTCATCGCCGGCATGGCCCGGGGCGAAGAGGGCTTCACCATCATCCTGGCGATCGCCCAGGTGCTGTCCCTCGACGATATTTCCCAGCTGAGCCTTGCGGTGCTCAATGGCCGCTGAGCCCGTACCGGGCCTGCGGCTGCCGGAGTTGGCCGACAGCCAGTTTCGCCTGCTGCAACGCCTGATGCTCGAGGCTTCGGGCATCGCCCTGGCGGCCAATAAACGGCCGCTGGTGGCCGGGCGCCTGATGAAGCGCCTGCGCCATTACCAGTTGCCGGGCTACGAGCAATACCTGCAATTGCTGGAGCAGCCGCACTACCTGGCCGAACGCCGGCTGGTGGTGGACCTGCTGACCACCAACGAGACCTACTTTTTTCGCGAGCCTGCGCATTTCGCATTCTTTGGCCAGTGGCTGGCCAAGCGCAAAGGCGCGCTGCGGATCTGGAGCGCGGCCTGTTCCTCCGGGGAAGAACCCTACAGCCTGGCGATGGCGGTCAGTGAGCACGGGACCACCCAGGACTGGTCGATCCTGGCCAGCGACCTGAGCCTGAGCATGCTGGAGCGCGCCGCCAGCGGTATCTACGACCTGGCCCAGGCCCGGCATTTTCCCGAGGGCTGGCTGCACCGCTATTGCCTGAATGGCGTCGGCGCCATGCACGGGCGCTTTCGGGTCCAGGCCGCGCTGCGCCAGCGGGTCAGCCTGCGCGAGGTGAATCTGGTACAGCCCCTGCCCGAGGGCGTGGGGCCGTTCGAGGTGATCTTCCTGCGCAACGTGCTGATCTATTTCGACAACGACGAGAAGCAGCGCATCGTGCGCCGCCTGGTGGAGCAACTGGTGCCCGGTGGCCTGTTGTTTATCGGCCACGCCGAAAGCATTCACGGCTTCGGCCTGCCGCTGCGCCTGCTCAGCCCTTCGGTGTACCAGCATTTATGAAACCGGCTTTGTTTCTCAACCCTGGCGAGTATTTTTTCGGCCGTCACGAGGGCACCGTCAGCACCCTGCTTGGCAGTTGCGTGTCGGTGGTCCTGTGGCACCCGCGCTGGCGCCTGCTGGCGGTCTCGCACTACCTGCTGCCGAGCGATCCGCAGGCGCGCAACGGCCTCGACACGCGCTACGGCGAGGCGGTGTTCAAGCGTATCCATGCCGACATGCTGCGCCACGGCACACGCCCCTGCGAGTACCGCAAGGGGCTGTTCGGTGGTGGCAGCCTGGTGCGCTTCGAACCGGCGGGCGGGCGCAAGGTCGGCCACAGCAACAGCGCCTTTGCCCGGGAGCAATTCAGCCTGCGCAACTGGTCGCTCGATTACTGCGACCTCAATGGCGAGCACTATCGGCGCCTGCAGGTCGACGGTCGCAGCGGCGTGGTGGCCTGTCAGCGCAATGCCTCGGGTGCGCTGCCGGCACGGGCGGGTGGCCGGTGATCAAGGTGTTTATCGTCGATGATTCGGCCCTGGTGCGTCAGGTCCTCAGCACCTGCCTGGGCAATCACCCGGGGATCGAGGTGATCGGCCTCGCCGCCGACCCGCTGTACGCCATCGACAAGATGCGCCGCGACTGGCCGGACGTGCTGATCCTCGATATCGAGATGCCGCGCATGGATGGCCTGACGTTTTTGCGTCAGATCATGAGCGAGCGCCCGACCCCGACCATCATCTGCTCGACCCTCACCGAGCAGGGCAACAGTGTCGCGGTCGAGGCCCTGGCTGCCGGCGCGGTGGGGGTGTTCACCAAGGCCCGGCTGGGGCTCAAGCAAAGCCTGGAGCAGCTGGCCAGCGAGCTGATCCGCAAGGTCGAGGAGGGCGCCCGCAGCCGTCCCCGGGTCTTGCCCAGCGCCCCGCGGGTGGCGCCGCCAAGCCCGGCAGTGGCGCCCATCAGCCTGTTGCGCACCACCGAACGCATCGTCGCCCTGGGCTGTTCCACCGGCGGCACCCAGGCCCTGGAGTTTGTCTTGCGCCAGTTGCCGCGTGACTGTCCCGGGATTGTGATCGTTCAACATATGCCGGAGAAGTTCACCGCCGATTTTGCCCGGCGTCTGAACAGCCTGTGTCAGATCGAAGTACGCGAGGCCCGGCACCTGGATCGCGTGCACGATGGCCTGGCGCTGCTGGCGCCGGGTGGCCTGCACATGCAGCTCAAGCGCAGCGGGGCGCATTACCAGGTCGAGGTGCTCGACGGGCCGCCGGTCAACCGGCACAAGCCCGCGGTGGATGTGTTGTTCCGCTCGGTGGCGCGGCAGGCCGGGCCCAACAGCCTGGGGATCATCATGACCGGGATGGGCGACGACGGCGCGCGGGGCTTGCTCGCCATGCGCGAAAATGGCGCCCATACCGTGGCCCAGGACGAGGCCAGCTGCGTGATTTTCGGCATGCCCAGGGAGGCCATTCGCATGGGCGCCGCGCAACAGATCGAGCCGTTGTCCCATGTGCCGAAACTGATCCAGCAATTCGCCAGCAGCCCGCGCCCCACCTGAGGCGGCCAGGCCGGGCGCGACATCCGCTCGGATAACCGGGCGGCGGCGCCGGATCATCGACGACGCCCGGGTCGCCGCACTCGGCCTGGCCGGTGTGTTGCATTGCACAGCGCTCAGGGGCGCAGGCTGGCCCACTGCCTGACCCCGGCTTTGGCAGTCTGCAATTCATCAAGGCGATCACGCCGGCTATAAAAATACTGCAACGCCTTGGCGTTGTGCCCTTATCCATGTGACTGGGCTGAAGCCTATGCTGTGTCGAATTTTGCTTGCCAACGATTACCCGGTGGTCCGTGCCGGAATGAGGGCCTTGCTGGAGAAGAAAACCGAATATGAAGTCATCGCCGAAGCCGGCGACAGCCACAGCGCCATCGAACTGGCCTCGCGCCTGTTGCCGGAAATCGTGCTGCTGGACCTGGTCCTGGAACGCCACGCCTGTATCGACCTGCTGAAGACCCTGTCCCTGAGTTCGCCCGCCAGCCGGGTGCTGGTGCTGTCGATGCACACCGACAGCCCCTTCGTCATGCAGTGCCTGCAACTGGGGGCCCATGGCTATCTGTTGCGCAGTGCCAGCGTGATCGAGCTGGAGCTGGCCCTGGAGACCCTGCGCCAGGCCGGGCAGTACCTGTCCTCGGCGGTGGTGCCCCTGGTGATCAACCACGCCATCAAGCGCCAGCACGAACCCAGCCTCAAGGCGCCGAACAAGGTGCTCACGGCGCGCCAGCTGGAGATCCTGCGCCTGATCGCCCGGGGCGAAAGCACGCGCAATATCGCCCAGGGCCTGGGCCTGAGCGTGAAGACCATCGAGGCCCATCGCTCGCAGATGATGCATCGCCTGCGGATCCACGACATCGCCGGGCTGGTGATGTTTGCCGTGCGCAAGGGCATCGTCCAGCTCAACGATTAGCCGTCGCAGCAAGCCGCCACCCACAATGGCCAGCACAGCCCCCCGTAGCCGCTGCCGCAGGCTGCGCTGGCCCGTCCAAGCACCCCAGCTGCACCTGACACTGTTCGGCGTCCATGCCGGCCAGCGCAGCCTTGTTCCTCGGCAGCGGCTACAAGGTATTTTGTGGGGGCTGAGAGGGGTGGACCGTTGGCGAGGGTGATTTCACTGTGCCATTGTTTTTTGCCCGGCATACCCGCAACATGGCCGCACCTTCAATGCTGCAAGCTTGGATAATCGCAGTGGCGATACGCTTTAAACTCCCTCGGATCCTGTATGGTCTTGCCATCGCCCTGTTGCTGGGTGGCAGCCTGCTGGGCGACTTGCTTGCCGATTGGGATTTCAGCCAGATCAGCCGCCGCGCCGAGGCGCTCTATGGGCCCCTGGGCCCGGGGCGGCAGCGGATCGATGCCTGGCAGCAACTGCTCGCGACACAGAAACAGGTCAGCGAGACGGAGCAACTCAAGGTGGTCAACCTGTTCTTCAACCGTCAATTGCGCTACGAGGAAGACATCGACCTGTGGCACGAGACGGATTACTGGGCCACGCCCATCCAGTCCCTGTGGAAAGGGGCCGGCGACTGTGAAGACTACGCCATCGCCAAGTATTTCAGCCTGCGCCACCTCGGTGTCGCGGCCGACAAGTTGCGCATCACCTACGTCAAGGCCTTGCGCCAGAACCGCGCGCACATGGTCCTGACCTATTATTCCAGCCCCGAAGCCATGCCCCTGGTGCTGGACAGCCTGATGGACCCCATTCTGCCCGCCAGCCAGCGCCCCGATCTGCTGCCCGTCTACGCCTTCAACGGCGAGGGGCTGTGGTTGACGGGGGCGGCGGGCAACAAGAAAGTCGGTGACACCAAGCGCCTGTCGCGTTGGCAGGATGTCTTGAAGAAAATGACCGCCGAAGGGTTTCCGGCCAGTTCGGATAATTAACAGGAGCCACGATGTCACTGTTCAAACAATTGCTGATCGCTATCTGTGTGTTTCTCGTGGTCGCGTTCAGCGGTAGCTTCATGGTCAGCCTGGAAAGCTCGCGGGCGCAGTACGTCAATCAGTTGCGCTCCCACGCCCAGGACGCGGCCACCGCCCTGGCGCTGTCGCTGACGCCGAACATCGACGACCCGGCGATGACCGAGCTGATGGTCAGCTCGATTTTCGACAGCGGCTACTACGCCAGCATCCGCGTGATCGACCTGAGCAATAACCAGGTGCTGGTGGAGCGTGCCGCCGAGCCTGATGCCAGCGGCGTGCCGACCTGGTTCGTGAACATGATCGGCCTCGCGCCGGCGGGCGGCGATGCCATCGTCAGCCGGGGCTGGCAGCAGGCTGCCCGGGTCGAGGTGGTCAGCCACCCGATGTTCGCCCTGGCCAAGCTCTGGCAGAGCGCCTTGGGCAGCCTGGGCTGGCTGCTGGTCTGCGGCGCCCTGAGCGCGGTCCTGGGGGCCTTGCTGCTGCGCCGTCAGCTCAAGCCGCTGGACTATATGGTCGAACAGTCCCATGCCATCGCCCGGCGCGAGTTTCTCAGCCTGCCCGATCTGCCGCGCACCCCCGAGTTGCGCCGGGTGGTACAGGCCATGAACCAGATGGTGGAGAAACTCAAGGCGCTGTTCATCGAACAGACCGAGCGCAGCGAGAAGCTGCGGGTGGAGTCTTACCAGGACAGCCTGACCGGGTTGGCCAACCGACGTTATTTCGAAATGCAGCTGCACTCCCGGGTCAGCAACCAGGAGGAGGCCAGCTCCGGCTACCTGCTGATGTTGCGGGTCAACGACCTGGCCGGCCTCAACCAGCGCCTGGGCGGGCAACGCACCGACCAGTTGCTGCAGGCGGTGGGCCAGCAACTGGTGCGGACCTGCGCCAAGTATCCGGAAACTCACAACCTGATCACCCGCAGCCGGGGCGGCGAGTTCGCGGTACTGGCCCCCGGCCTGGTGCGCGACGAAGCGCTGCAACTGGCCCAGGAACTGGAAAGCACCCTGCAGAGCCTGCGCGAAACCGGCGCCACCGATATGCCGATCGTGGCCCACATCGGGCTCGCGCCCTACAACCCGGGCGATGCCTCGGCGGACCTGCTGAAGCTGGCCGACCAAGCCCTGACCCAGGCCGAAGGCAGTGGCGAGCAGAGCTGGGTGTGCCTGGAGCACAGCACCCCGGGCACGGTCAGCGATGACTCCCACAACTGGCATACCCTGCTGGATGCGGCGCTGGACCAAGGGCGCTTCCAGTTGTTTTTCCAACCGGTAGTCAGCAGCAGCGACACCCATCAGGTGCTGCACTACAAGGTCCTGTCACGGCTGCTGGACAACCAGGGCCAGGCCATTGCCGCCGGCCGCTTCCTGCCGTGGATGGAGCGCTTCGGCTGGTCGACGCGGCTGGACCGGCTGATGCTGGAGCTGGTGCTCAAGCATCTGGCCCACCACGACCAGGCCCTGGCCCTGAACCTCTCGGCCGCCACCCTGAATGACCCGCAGGCCCTGGAGCGGGTGTTCGAGCTGCTGGCCCAGCACCCGGCACTGGGGCCACGCCTGACCCTGGAGATCGGCGAAGAACAAGTGCCCGAGCAAACCCAGCTGGAGCACCTGAACCGGCGGATCCACAGCCTGGGCTACAGCCTCAGCCTGCAGCGCTTCGGTGGCCGTTTCAGCATGATCGGCAACCTTGCGCACCTGGGCCTGGCCTACCTGAAAATCGACGGCAGCTACATCCGTGCCATCGACCAGGAAAGCCACAAGCGTCTGTTTATCGAAGCCATCCAGCGCGCCGCCCACAGCATTGACCTGCCGCTGATTGCCGAGCGCGTGGAAACCGAGGGTGAGTTGCGGGTGATCCGCGAGATGGGCATAGAAGGGGTGCAAGGCCAGCTGTTCGGTGAACCCGCGCCCTGGAAGTGAAGCCTTGAAGGTCACGCCTCCTTGACGGGCAAGCCGTGAAGGAGGCGCGAGGCAATCAGATCAAACCGGTTTCGTCATCGTCGATCAGATGATTCAACCCACCCAGTGCCGTCCGTGCCTGGGTCCGATCCATCAACTTGGCCTGGGCCGCTGGCGGCAGGTCAGTGACGCGGATCACGCCTTTGCTGGTCAGCACCTGGATCAAGTCATCAAGTACCCGGATCATCTCCAGGTCACTGTGCTTGAGCTGCTTGAGGCTGGTCTCGATCACGTCATTGGCAAACCAGGCCTGGATCTCATGGTGGTCAGCCGGCAGCGTCTCGTTGGCTTCGGCATAGGCCACTGCCTCGACACGCACCAGTGCGCCTTGTTGATCACGTTGCACGTAGAACATCAGCGTTCTCCCAATAAAAAAATCCCTGCGGGCGCTGCACGCAGCACCCGCAGAGATTACACACATTTGCCCGAGGCTGATGCCAACCGGTCGCCAGTCCCGAAAGATTGGCGACCCCTGGCGATCAATCGTGGTGCTTGACGGTCAGGTCACCACCGGCGATCAGGTTGTTGATCGCGCTGCTGCCACTGCCCCAGCTGGCGCCCTCGACCTTGATCGTGACGTCCGCAGTGCCGCCGCCATTGGCGGTGAACGACCCGGTGCTGCTGACTTGCAGGGTTGAAGTACCCGACGAGTCGGTGGTCAGCTTCAGGTAGCTGGACAGGTTGTTGTCGTTATTGCCTTGCAGCAGGTCGGACAGGTCCAGCTTGTCGCCCTCGGAGTGCTTGAAGTCAGTGATGACGTCGTTGCCGGTATCCCCTTTGAGCCAGACGAAGGTATCGGCCCCTGCGCCGCCGGAGAGGATGTCATCACCCTTGCCGCCGACCAGGATGTCGTTGCCCGCGCCGCCATAGAGCTTGTCGTTGCCGCCCTGGCCGAACAGGATGTCGTCGCCGGCATTCCCGATCAGGGTGTCAGCGCCATCCTTGGTGCCGTAGATGTTCGAGGCACTGGCCAGCGCACCGACGTCAGCGACGTGCTCGGTGATGAACTGATGCAGGGCACGGTCGTCGATCTGATCCACCGGCTTGGACAGTTGGTCAGCTGCAAATTGCTTGAGTGCGGAGCCGCCCTCGAGGTTTTTGTAGCTGATCAGGTCACCGAACAGAATGTCGTTGCCCGAGCCGCCGTTGATGGTGTCGGCGCCGGCATCGGCGACGTGGCCGGTGATGGCGTCGGTCAGCTTGGCGGTGTCGATGGTGGTGACGACTTTGTCGGTGTCGAACTGCTGCAGCACGCTCTTGTTGATGTCGGAGCCCAGGCCGATGGCTTCCACCACGACTTTGTCGGTGACCGCGTTGGACAGGTCGCTATAGGCCGTTTTAGCCAGGTTGAGCGCCGTGTTGCTGCCGCTGGCATACCCGGCGATGTCGAAGCCGCCGTTGCTGCCGGCCACCACATAACCCTCAAAGGTCTGCGTGCCGCGGTAGTCGTACGAGTAGACCTTGCCATCGGCATCGACAATGACCTGGGTGCTGCCATTGATCGTTGCGGTGACCACGATGCCTTTGTTCAGGGCATAGGTCGAGTTGTTGACCTTGTCATCGAAGTACACGTAGCTGCCACTGCCCCAGTACCGGGTCGTGCCCAGGTTCGCGTCGCCATACGTCGCGTTGTAGATGTTCGGCGCGCCATCGGTAATGAAGTACGTCAGGTTTTTTGCGCCCGCGTTGCTGGTGGCTTCGCTGCTCTTGAACCAGGCCGCCGCACTGTTGAACGCATCCTGATAGTTGGTCAGGTCGTTCGGGTTCGACGACATCTGGTTCAGCACCGCCTGCAGGGCAGCCTTGGCGGCAGCCTGGTCGGCGAGGTTGACCGAGACCTGGGCCTCGACCTTGGTATCGAAGTCGATCAGCAGCACCTTGACGATGCCGGAGTCGCTTTTGTTGGCATTGCTGATCAAGGTGTCGAACAGGGTCGAGAGCTGGGTCTTGATCGAGTTCATGGACTTGTCGCCGATACTGCCCGAGGTGTCGACGATAAAGGCGATGTTGTAGTTGCTGCCCGGGGTGACGATGCCGCCTTTGTCGCCCACTACCACGTTGTTGACGTTGGAGCTGCTCAGGTTGATCACATCGTCGGTGCCGCCGCCTTCGGTAATCACGTAGGGCTGTGGCGCCACGGTGATGGTGCTGGTGGCCACGTTCGAGTTCAGGCTGTCGGCACCGGCGTTATCCTTGACCGAGATCTCGATGGTGCGATCGCCGGTGGTTGGGTACTTGCTGGCGTTGGAGAACTGGAACGACTCGATCAGCGTCTTGTAGCTGCTCGAATCGGCCGCGCCCGACAGGGTCAGCACGATTTTGCCGCTGGTGTCGGTGCCGACCTTGGTCACGGTGATGCCGTTGTAAGTGCCACCAACGTTGACCAGGCTCGAGGAGAGCTGATCGCCCACGCTGGCGTTCTTCAGGGTGATGGTCGCGCTTTGCATCTGGCTGTTATCGACATCGACGATATTGACGCTGCCGGTAATCGCCACGCCGCCGCTCGCACGCTCGGTGAGGGCCCCGTTGAAGCCGGTGTTGACCGCGCCGTCAGCGGCGTTGAGGTCCAGGGTCGGTGCGTCGTTGACCGGGGTCACGGTAATGACGCCGCCAACGGCTGGCGAGGTCAGCGGGTTGCTGCCATCGGCGTTGCCGCTGTCGGTGGCGGTGTAGGTGAAGTTCGCCGTGCCGTTGAAGTTCAGGTTCGGCTTGAAGTACAGCGTCGCCTCGCCGTTGGTCGCGTTGATGGTGCCGGTGAACGGTTTGGTCATCGCGGCATCGGTGAAGAACGAGCCGTTGGTAGGCGTGCTGACAGTGAACGACTTGACGTTGGTCAGGCCGTCGACATCGGTCGCGCTCAACTTGACGGCGATACCCGAGGTCGGGTCTTCGGCGCCGGTTGCGGTGGTGGCGATGGCCACTGGCGCATCGTTGACTGGGGTCACGGTGATCGCACCGCCGACCGCTGGCGAGGTCAGTGGGTTGCTGCCATCAGCGTTGCCGCTGTCGGTGGCGGTGTAGGTGAAGTTGGCGGTGCCGTTGAAGTTCAGGTTCGGCTTGAAGTACAGCGTGGCCTCGCCATTGGTTGCGTTGATGGTGC
>NZ_ATLP01000023.1:0-1846 GCF_000416215.1 Pseudomonas sp. CF161 | reverse complement strand
CAGGCCGTCGACATCGGTCGCGCTCAACTTGACGGCGATGCCCGAGGTCGGGTCTTCGGCACCGGTTGCAGTGGTGGCGATGGCCACCGGGGCATCGTTGACCGGAGTCACGGTGATGCTGCCGCCGACGGCTGGCGAGGTCAGCGGGTTGCTACCGTCCGCATTGCCGCTGTCGGTCGCGGTGTAGGTGAAGTTGGCGGTGCCGTTGAAGTTCAGGTTCGGCTTGAAGTACAGCGTCGCCGAGCCGTTGCTGGCATCGATGCTGCCGGTAAAGGCCTTGGTCATCGCCGCATCGGTGAAGAAGGTGCCGTTGCTTGGCGTGCCCACGGTGAACGACTTGACGTTGGCCAGGCCATCGACGTCGGTGGCGCTCAACTTGACCGGGATACCCGAAGTCGGGTCTTCGGCACCGGTCGCGGTGGTGGCGATGGCCACTGGCGCATCGTTGACCGGGGTCACGGTGATGGTGCCGCCGACCGCAGGCGAGGTCAGTGGGTTGCTGCCGTCAGCGTTGCCGCTGTCGGTGGCGGTGTAGGTGAAGTTGGCGGTGCCGTTGAAGTTCAGGTTCGGCTTGAAGTACAGCGTCGCCGAGCCGTTGCTGGCATCGATGCTGCCGGTAAAGGCCTTGGTCATCGCCGCATCGGTAAAGAAGGTGCCGTTGGTAGGCGTGCTGACGGTGAAGGATTTGACGTTAGCCAAACCATCCACGTCGGTCGCGTTCAATTTGACTTCGATACCCGACGCCGGGTCTTCAGTGCCGGTGGCGGTGGTGGCGATAGCCACCGGCGCATCGTTGACCGGGGTCACGGTAATGCTGCCGCCAACCGGTGCCGAGGTCAGTACGCCGCTGCCATCAGCGTTGCCGCTGTCGGTGGCGGTGTAGGTGAAGTTGGCGGTGCCGTTGAAGTTCAGGTTCGGCTTGAAGTACAGCGTCGCCGAGCCGTTGCTGGCATCGATGCTGCCGGTAAAGGCCTTGGTCATCGCCGCATCGGTAAAGAAGGTGCCGTTGGTAGGCGTGCTGACGGTGAAGGATTTGACGTTAGCCAAACCATCCACGTCGGTCGCGTTCAATTTGACTTCGATACCCGACGCCGGGTCTTCAGTGCCGGTGGCGGTGGTGGCGATAGCCACCGGCGCATCGTTGACCGGGGTCACGGTAATGCTGCCGCCAACCGGTGCCGAGGTCAGTACGCCGCTGCCATCAGCGTTGCCGCTGTCGGTGGCGGTGTAGGTGAAGTTGGCGGTGCCGTTGAAGTTCAGGTTCGGCTTGAAGTACAGGGTTGCCGAACCGTTGTTGGCATCGATGGTGCCAGTGAATGGCTTAGTCATCGCGGCGTCGGTGAAGAAGCTGCCGTTGGTTGGCGTACCGACCTTGAACGACTTGACGTTAGCCAGGCCATCGACATCGGTGGCGCTCAACTTGACTTCGATACCCGAAGACGGATCTTCGGCCCGACGTTGGGTCTTCGGCACCGGTGGCGGTGGTGGCGATGGCCACCGGCGCATCGTTGACCGGGGTCACGGTGATGGTGCCGCCGACCGCAGGCGAGGTCAGCACGCCGCTGCCATCAGCGTTGCCGCTGTCGGTGGCGGTGTAGGTGAAGTTGGCGGTGCCGTTGAAATTCAGGTTCGGCTTGAAGTACAGCGTCGCTTCGCCGTTGGTCGCGTTGATCGTGCCGGTGAAGGCCTTGGTCATTGCGGCATCGGTGAAGAACGTCCCGTTGGTCGGCGTGCTGACCGCGAAGGATTTGACGTTGGCCAAACCATCGACATCGGTGGCGCTCAACTTGACGGCGATGCCCGACGTTGGGTCTTCGGCACCGGTGGCGGTGGTGGCGATGGCCAC
>NZ_ATLP01000022.1:0-7789 GCF_000416215.1 Pseudomonas sp. CF161 | reverse complement strand
GCAGCTTGCCTTGCAGGGCCTGGGGCAGCAGCGGGCGCAAGCGTTCGCCGCTGTTGACCAGGGCCTTGAACAGCTGCGGGTTGGGCACCAGCGCCTTCAGCCCCATGCGCAGCAGGCGCTGGCCCAGCGGGCGCGGCACCGTGGCGTCCACCAGCGCGCGGCCGATGTCCAGCAGGTTGTGGTAGTCGACCCCGGAGGGGCAGGTGGTTTCACAGTTGCGGCACGACAGGCAGCGGTCCAGGTGCTGCTGGGTCTTGACCGTTGCCGGCTGGCCTTCGAGCACCTGCTTGATCAGGTAGATCCGCCCGCGCGGGCCATCCAGTTCATCCCCCAGCAGCTGATAGGTCGGGCAGGTGGCGTTGCAGAAACCGCAATGCACGCAACTGCGCAGGATGCGTTCGGCCTCTGCGGCGCGGGGCAGTTGCCGCGCCTGGTCGCTCAAGGTGGTCTGCATGGTTCAAAGCTCCGCGTACAGTCGGCCCGGGTTGAAAATCCCTTGCGGGTCCAGTTGTGCCTTGAGTTGCCGGTGATAGCGCAGCAGGGTCGGCGCCAGCGGCTGGAACGGGCTGTCGATCAGCCCCGGGCGGTAGCAGGTGGCATGCCCGCCGACGGCCTGGACCCGGGCGCGGATCTGTTCGGCGCTGGCGTCGGACTTGAGCCAGCGCTGGGCCCCGGCCCAATCGATCAACTGCGCGCCGGGCAGGTCCAGGGGGCCGGTGTTGGTCGGCAGCGACAGGCGCCACAGCGGCAGTGCCTGGGCAAAAAATGCCAGGCGCTGTTCGTTCAGATCGCTCCAGTAGACGGACGTCAATGGCTCGCCGCCCAGACGCTCATGGGCCGCCGCCACCGATCCGGCGCCGCCCTCCAGCCGCAGGTGCAGGCGCTGGCCATCGTGGCTGGCGGCACTGATCGGCAGTGGCTGCTGGCCCCATTCGGCGAGCCTGGCCAAGGCCCGGGCGCTGTCCATTTCCAGGGCCAGGCTCAGGCACTGCCGGGGCTTGGGCAGGACCTTCAGCGAGACTTCAGTGAGCAGGCCGAGGCAGCCGAAGCTGCCGGCGAGCAAGCGCGAAAGGTCGTAGCCGGCGACGTTTTTCATCACCTCGCCGCCAAAGCGCAGGTGCTTGCCGGTGCCGGTGATGACCCGGGTCCCGAGCACAAAGTCGCGCACCGAACCCGACCACGGCCGCCGTGGCCCGGACAACCCGGCGGCGACCATGCCGCCCACCGTGGCCTCGGCCCCCAGGCTCGGCGGCTCGCAGGGCAGCATCTGCCCGGTGCTCTCCAGCGCGGCGTGCAGCTCGTGCAAAGGAGTGCCGGCGCGGACGGTGATCACCAGTTCGGTCGGGTCGTAGCTGACGATGCCGCGATGGGCGCGGGTGTCGAGCACCTGGCCTTCGCTGGGGCGCCCCAGGCCGGCCTTGCTGTTGCCGCCCTGGATCCGCAGCGGTGTGCGGTGCAGCAGGGCCTGGTTGACCTGTTCCAGCAAGCTGGCGCTGGCGTCGACGTTCTGTGGCTCGCTCATCAGAAACGCTCCAGTTCAGGGAAGGGCAGTTGTCCCAGGTGCACATGCATCGCGCCGAATTCGGCGCAGCGATGCAGGGTCGGGATGTTCTTGCCCGGGTTGAGCAAACCGCCAGGGTCGAAGGCGGCCTTGACCGCGTGGAACAGGGTCAACTCGTCGCTGTTGAACTGGGCGCACATCTGGTTGATTTTTTCCCGGCCGACCCCGTGTTCGCCGGTGATGCTGCCGCCGACCTTGACGCACAGTTCGAGGATCTTGCCCCCCAGGGCTTCGGCGCGGTCCAGTTCGCCGGGCTGGTTGGCATCGAACAGAATCAGCGGGTGCATATTGCCGTCGCCGGCATGGAACACGTTGGCCACCCGCAACTGGTACTCGGCGGCCAGCGCGGCAATGCCCTTGAGCACCCCGGGCAGTTCGCGGCGGGGGATGGTGCCGTCCATGCAGTAGTAATCCGGTGACAGCCGGCCCACCGCCGGGAACGCGTTCTTGCGCCCGGCCCAGAAGCGCACGCGTTCGGCTTCGTCCCGGGCCTGGCGCACCTCGGTGGCGCCGGCGCGTTCCAGCACGGCCCGCACCCGCTCGCAGTCGTCGTGCACATCGGCTTCCACACCGTCCAGTTCGCACAGCAGAATGGCCTCGGCCTCCACCGGGTAGCCGGCGTGGATAAAGTCTTCGGCGGCGCGCAGCGCCAGGTTGTCCATCATCTCCAGGCCGCCGGGGATGATGCCCGCGGCGATGATGTCGGCCACCGCGGCGCCGGCCTTTTCCACCGAGTCGAACGCCGCCAGCAGCACCTTGGCGATCTGCGGCTTGGGCAGCAACTTGACCGTGACCTCGGTGATCACCCCGAGCATGCCTTCGGACCCGGTAAACAGCGCCAGCAGGTCGAACCCCGGGGAGTCCAGGGCCTCGCTGCCCAGGGTCAGGCGCTCGCCCTCGACCGTCAGCACTTCCACCTGCAGCAGGTTGTGCACCGTCAGCCCGTATTTCAGGCAGTGCACGCCACCGGCGTTTTCCGCAACGTTGCCGCCGATGGAACAGGCGATCTGCGACGACGGGTCGGGCGCGTAATACAGGCCAAAGGGCGCCGCCGCCTGGGAGATTGCCAGGTTGCGCACCCCCGGCTGGACCCGGGCGCTGCGGGCGGCCGGGTCGATGTGCAAGATCGCGTTGAAACGCGCCATCACCAGCAGCAGGCCTTTTTCCAGGGGCAGGGCACCGCCGGACAACCCGGTGCCAGCGCCGCGTGCCACCACCGGAACCCGCCACTCATGGCAGATCTGCAACAGGGTCTGCACCTGGTCGAGGTGGCGCGGCAGGGCCACCAGCATCGGCGTGGTGCGATACGCCGAGAGCCCGTCGCACTCGTAGGGGCGCAGTTCTTCCAGTTGGTGCAGCAGTTCCAGGTCCGGCAAGCGCGCTTGCAGGGTCTTGAGCAGTGCGGCTTTGTCCACCGTCGGCAGGGCACCGTCGACGCGTTCGTCGTAGAGAATATTCATGGGCGGCTAATGACCCTTAGTTGTTTTTATTAGGGCGCGTTGTTCGCAACGGCTGCCTTGCATCATTGGCCCGGCGGGCTTTACTGTCCATCGGGCGCCAGGGTGTTCGAACCAGTTTGTGCAGCGGTGATTGCCTGAGGATCGACTTAAAACCAGGCATTTCAATGGCTTGAATCGCCCAGTCAATGGCCGGGGTTTACCGGTCGCTACTGGTCATACCAGTTGGAGAACCCATGAGCGCCCGCCATACCCCGCACCAACCCCATGTCGCAGACGTGGTGTGCCAGCGCATCGAGCGCCTGATCGTCGACGGCGTGCTCAAGACCGGGCAGCGCTTACCCTCGGAGCGGCGGCTGACGGAAAAACTCGGCGTCTCGCGCACCGCCTTGCGTGAAGGCCTGCAACTGCTGCGGGCGCGGGGCATTATCGACACCGCCCAGGGCAAGGGCTCATTCGTCGCGGACTTGTCGGGGCAGGGCCCGGCCTCGCCGTTGATGCACCTGTTCAGCTCCCAGCCGCGCACCCTGTATGACCTGTTCGAGGTGCGCAGCCTGCTGGAAGGCGAGTCGGCGCGCCTGGCGGCACTGCGCGGCACCGAGGCCGATTTTGTGTTGATCGGCCGTGCCTATCAGGCCCTGGTCGAGGCCCGCGAGCAGACGCTGGAGGCCTCGGCCCAGGCCCGGCTCGACCATGCCTTCCACCTGGCGATCTGCGAGGCCTCCCATAACCCGGTGCTGGTGCAGACCCTGGCGTCATTGACCGATCTGCTGCTGAGCTCGGTGTTCGCCTCGGTCAACAACCTCTATCACCGCGATGTGCAGAAACGCCAGATCGATCGCCAGCATGCGCGGCTCTACAACGCCGTGACCGGGCGCCTGCCCGAACAGGCGCGCAAGGCGGCGGTGGCCCATATCCAGAGCATTTGCGACAACCTGCGGGAAATCGAAAACGAAGAGCAGCGCCTGGTGCGCGCCACCTTGCGCCTGGAGGGCTGGGACTGATCAGCCCCGCTCAGGCCTGGCAACGCCGCCAAAGCGCCACAGCGCGCCGAGGCCGATCAGCGCACAGAGCCCGGCCAGGGCCAGGATCACCCGTTGCGTGCCCCAGGGCGTGGCCAATAGCGCCACCAGCAAACCGGCCAGGGGTTGGGACAGATTGTTGAGCAGGGTCAGCACGCCCACGGTCTTGCCGAAGTCCCGGGTCGGAATCACTTGCTGGCGCAGGCTGCGGATGTAGACATTGAACATTTTGTCGAAGCCCACAATCAGCAAAAAACCCAGCACATAGCCCGACAGCCCCGGGCTCAGGGCGCAGATAAAGGCTCCGCCGCCAATCATCAGGTAGGCCACCAGCCCCAGCACCCGCAATGGCAGGGTGACGCGGGCGAGCAACAGCAGGATGCCGATGGTCACCAGCGCGCCGACCGCTTGCAGGCTGGCGTAGTCATCTTTGCTGGCGCTGTACTGGCCGATGACCATGGCCGCCGAGGTGGCCAGGGTCACGCCGATGATCAGGTTGACCCCGACCGCCAGGGTGATGATTTTCTGCAGTCGCGGCTGTTCGCCAATATGGCGCAAGGCGATGCGCAGCGGTTGCAGCCAGATATCCCGGTGCTGGTCGAAGCTTTCCAGGGGGGTGTGGTTGTGGCGCTGCCACACCCGCATCCCCAGGTCGGCCAGCAGGAACAGCCCGGCCACCCACAGCACCACCCAGTGCCAGGCGCACAATTCCAGCAGCAGCGCGGCCACCAGGGGCCCGAGCACCAGGCCGGCCTGATCGGCAATCTGCGAGTAGGACAGGGTTTTGGTGTAGCTGTAATCACTGAAGATGTGCGGCAACAGCACTTCCCGGGCCATCAGGCCCTGGGTGGTCAGCACCCCGCACAGCGCCGAGAGTGCGATCACCCAGCCGATCCCGCCGAAGACCCCGTACAGCGCCATCGCCAGCACACAGGCCAGGGCCCGGTAGACCTGGCTGATGTGCAGCACCTTGACCGGTGAGTATTTGTCGCAGAGGGCGCCGCACACCGGAAAGGCCAGGTAGCGCGGCAGTGATTCAATGAAAAACGCCAGGCCGGCCCAGGCGGCGCTGCCGGTGCTCTGGAACACAATCAGCGGCACCAGGAACAGCAGAATCTGATCCGCCAGCCGCGAGACAAACAGCGAGCTGAAAAAGGCCAGGTATTCCTTGCGCATGGTGACGTCCTGTCGGGGCGGGGCGGTGGGGCGGCTATCTTAGCCGGCGCCGAGCCGGGTTGCTTGAGCTTGGGCGGGCATCAAGTTCCCGGAACTTGCTTTCACCCCAGGCAGTCACTGTTTCAGGGGCACAAAAACCCTGCGCCCTGACGACCACTGCCAAAGGAGTCACACCATGAATGATCAGACCTGTGCCTGCCCGAGCTGCAAATGCAAAGTCGGCGCCAATGCCATCTTCCATCAGGGCAAGCACTACTGCTGCGAAGGCTGCGCCGAGCACCATGCCCAGGGCCAGCCCTGCGCATCGACCGAGGGCTGCAAATGTGCCGAGGGTTCCGGGGAGGGCTGACGGCCAATGACAGGCGGAGCCGGGTAGGGCTCCGCTGGCAACGCCTGGCGTGATGAAGCTGTTGGGTCTGAATCAGGCCTGAGGTTCAGACTGACGGGCGCCACGTCACGTTTTCGATGCCGAATTTCTCCGCCAGCGGCTTGCTGGTTTTTTTCACCTGCTCGCGGCCGAAACGCCCGATCCGGCCGACCCCTGCATCGCAGCTTGCCCAATGCCAGGCTTCGGCGTTGTCCATCTTGTCCAGGCGGATGATGAAAGACTTCGGCGTGCCGTGCAGGGTGTATTCGATGACGAAAAGTTTTGCGTTGTTCATAAAGCCATTAATTCTCCCTGTGATGCTTAAGTGATCCTGCGTGGCGCAAATAATTCACTCCGATTGCCCGGCGGCGGCACCAGCGGTAGAGCCCTTGCCGCCGATTCATTCGAACGGGTTCGGCGCGCAGTGCACAGGGCCCCGTTCGGGTGGATCGGCCGGCGCTGGCGGCGCCCGGAGCGGCTGGTTACCATGGCCACCCCTCGATCAATCACGTGCCTTGTCATGGCCCTTGCCACGCCCCCCGACCTCAGCGATACCGATGTGCCGGTGCAACCTCTGGCGCGCACCTACCCGCGCGGGTTGTTTATCGAGCCGCACCAGCATGTCTGGGGCCAGCTGCTGTACGCCATGAGCGGGGTGATGTGGGTCGAGACCCCCAACGAGGCATTGGTGGTGCCGCCCCAGCGCGCAGTGTGGTTGCCACCGGGGGTGCCCCACGGCATTCGTGTGGTCAGCGACCTGCAGATGCGCAATATCTACCTGCGCCCGTCCCTGGCGGCGACGCTGGACAGCCAGGTCCAGGTGTTGCAAGTGGATAACCTGCTGCGCGAGCTGATCGTGCGCCTGGTCGAACAGGATCAGCCGCAGCCGGAGTACTACGAGGCGCTGGTGGGGCTGGCCCTGCTGGAGCTGCGCCGGGCCCGGCGTTCGCAGCTGAAAATCCCCCTGCCGGACGGTGGCGAGCGACGGCTGATGAACCTGTGCCAGGCGGTGATGGCCGCACCGTCCCTGGCTATTTCCTTCGAGCAGCACGCCGATGCGGCCGGGGCCAGCGTGCGCACCCTGGCCCGGCTGTTCAAGGACGGCCTGGGCATGGGCTTTGCGCAGTGGCGACGCCAGGTGCAACTGGCCACGGCCGCCGCCGAGCTGATCCAGGGGGTGCCGATCGGCAGCATCGCCCGGGCGTTGGGCTATTCCCCCAGCAGCTTCAGCGACATGTTCCGCCGCGAGCTGGGGGTGGCGCCGTCGCAGTACGGCGCGGAGCAGGGCCTGCGCGCAGCGCGCTGACAGCGCCGGGGCAGGGCATGGGCCCGGTCGATGGCCGAGCATCGACCTGGTGTCGCGCCTGATCTTGGCCGAAATTCAGAAGCCCTTGACCGATCGCCCGGGCGGCACCTGCCTACACTCGCGGCATGCCCAATCACTCCCGCCCCCCATGGAGTCTGTCATGAGTTACCTCATTTCCCTGGCCATCGGCCTGGGCGTCGGCTTGCTCTATGGCGCCCTGAACGTTCGTTCTCCGGCACCTCCGGCCATCGCCCTGGTGGGCCTGCTCGGCATGCTGGCCGGGGAGCAACTGTGGCCCATCGGGCGGCAGTGGCTCAGTGGCTGGTGGTCCTGAAACCCCTTACTCAGTTGGATGAAGACACTTATGAAAGCACTGCAATTTTCCCGTACCGGTGACCTCGCGGCGCTGCAATCGGTCGAGGTGCCGACCCCGGTGCCGGGCGCCGGGCAGGTATTGGTGCAGATCAAGGCGGCGGGCCTCAACCCCAGTGATGTGAAGAACGTGCTGGGGCGCTTTCCCTACACCACTTTGCCGCGCATCCCCGGGCGCGATTTTGCCGGGGTGGTGGTGGACGGGCCGCAGGCGCTGCTGGGGCAGGAAGTCTGGGGCACCGGCAAGGAGCTGGGCTTTTTCGCCGACGGCTGCCATGCCGAGTACGTGGTGCTGTCGGCCCAGGGCGTGGCGCCTAAACCCCGGCACCTGAGTTTTGCCCAGGCCGCCAGCCTGGGGGTGCCCTACACCACGGCCTGGGATGCCCTGCAACGCAGCCAGGTGGGCTCGGGTACGCGGCTGCTGGTGATCGGCGGCGGTGCCGTGGCCACTGCGGCCCTGGCCCTGGCCAAGGTCAGCGGTGCCCAGGTGCTGGCGGCGGTGCGTCGACCCGAGCAGGCCGAGGCGCT
>NZ_ATLP01000021.1:0-2420 GCF_000416215.1 Pseudomonas sp. CF161 | reverse complement strand
CGGCTGCGTCGCAGGCCCGTGGTCCACGCTTGGCCCTGGCCGGGGTGGCGGTGGCCGTCGCCCTGGCCGTGGCCGGCGCCGGTTACTGGTGGCTGAGCGGTGACAGCAAGGACCCGGTGAGCAAGACCCAGGCTTCGACGGCCGTGGGCCAGGGCTCAGGTAGCCCAAGCCCAGGCAGCCCGAGCCTCGGCAGCGTGCCGCCGACGAACCAGAACCAGACCCAGGTGCAGCCAGGCACGCCTGTTGCGGACGTCGATGGCGGCCAGCGGCCGCTGTTGATGCCGGGCAAGAAGACCCTGTTCCAACGCGTGCTGAGCAAGCCTGAGGCACGTTTTTCCGAGGCCCCGGGTGCGGCGCCGGGCAAGGCGTTGCCGGCGTTTTCCGTGCTCTATGTCTACCAGCGCAAAACCGTGGGCGGCAGCCCTTGGCTGCGGGTCGGCGCCGCCAGTGACGGGCGCAGTGCCGGCTGGTTGCCGGAGAGCCAGGTCAGCGACTGGAAGCAGAGCCTGGTGCTCAAGTTCACCGAACGCTCCGGCCGTGCGCCGGTGATGTTCGTGCGTCAGGCCAGTGAGCTGGAACGCTTGCTGGCGGACCCTGCTGCGGCGAAAAACCTGCTGTTGCGGGCGCAGAAAAACCCGGCTGACGAGCAGCAGGTACTGGCCCTGGAGCCGGGCGCGAGCGCGGTGCCCCAGGAGCAGTTCTACCTGCTGCCGATTTTCGAGTCCCGCGAGAGCTTCGACGAAAACGGCCAGCCGGTGCAGTTGCTCAACATCGCCTCGATCGACCCCGGCAATACCTCGCCTGCGCTCAGCAGCCAGCAGCCGGCCGCCGCCCGAAAAGCGCCGGCCGATGCCTTCCGCACAGCGGTGGTGCTGGTGGTGGACACCACGGTGTCGATGCAGCCCTATATCGACCAGGTGCGCGACGTGGTGCACGAGCTGCAAACCCGGATTGCCGAACGCGGCGAGCTGGACAGCGTCAGCTTCGGCCTGGTGGGCTTTCGCAACAGCACCAAGAAGACCCCGGGCCTGGAGTACGTCTCCAAAACCCTGATCACCCTCGACCAGGGGCGCGACCCCAAGCGGTTCATGGAGCTTGCGGGGCAGGTCAAGGCGTCCCAGGTGTCGAGCCATTCGTTCAACGAAGACGCGTTTGCCGGGGTGATGCAGGCGGTCGAAGGCATGGACTGGTCCGGCTACGGCGGGCGCCTGATCCTGCTGGTGACCGACGCCGGCGCCCTGCGCAAGAACGACCCGTTTGCCGCGACCCAGATGAACGAGGCCGAAGTGCGTCAGGCGGCGCTGGGCAAGCAGATCAAGATCTACGCCCTGCACCTGCGCTCCGACGCCGGCAAGAAAACCCACGGCGGCGCCGAGACCCAGTACCGGACCCTGACCGCCGACGCCAACCCGCAGATCGGCGACCTGTACATCCCGGTGCCCGGCGGCGATGTGCGCAAGTTTGGCGAGCGGGTCGACGAGATCGGCTCGGTGTTCGCCAACCTGGTGCACCAGGTGCGCAGCAACCAGCCGCAAGCCGTGCCGGTACTGGCCGCGGCGCCGAGCCTCAGCGAGAAGTCGGCCGCCATCGGCTACGCCATGCACATGGACTTCCTCGGGCGCAAGAGCGCGAGCCAGGCGCCCCAGCTGGTCAGCGCCTGGACCGCCGATCGCGACCTGACCAACCCGGCACTGCCGGCGTTCCAGGTGTGCGTGATGCTGACCAAGTTGCAGCTCAATGACCTGCAACAGTCGCTGAAACTGATCGTCGACGCGGCGCGCAAGACCCAGACCTCGCCGAAGAACTTCTTCCAGGAAATCGCCAGCGCCAGCGCCTACATGAGTCGCGACCCGGCGGCCCTGAAAAAAGGCGGCAACCTGGCCGACGGCGGCGTGCTGGGTGAGTACCTGGAGGGCCTGCCGTATCGCAGCAAATCGCTGAGCATGACTCAGGACCTGTGGCTGTCCCTGAGCGTGGCCGAGCAGGAAGATTTCATCGATGAGCTGGACTCGAAAATCCGCCTCTACGAAACCTTCCACAACGACCTGGCCAACTGGGTGCGCTTCGGCGATGCCGAGCCGGGCGATGCCTTGTACCGCGTTCCGTTGTCGACGCTGCCATGATGCTCAACCTCGGCGATGTGCGTAAAAGCCGCGGCACGGGTAGCCAGCGCTACAGCCTGGTGATCCCGCGCCTGCAATTGCACGCCGGCGAGCAACTGGCGGTGGTCGGGCCCAGCGGCTGCGGCAAAAGCACTTTGCTCGACCTGCTGGCCCTGGTGCTGGCGCCGGACCGGGCGGCACGTTTCGAGTTCGCGCCGGGCCGCGAGGCCCTGGACATCGCCGCGATCTGGCGCGCCTCGGGGCAGAACCCGCTGGCCGCGCTGCGCAGCCGGCACCTGGGTTATGTGCTGCAAACCG
>NZ_ATLP01000020.1:0-758 GCF_000416215.1 Pseudomonas sp. CF161 | reverse complement strand
CGGGCAGCGCCAGCGGGTCAGTTGCGCCCGGGCCCTGGCCCACGGCCCGCAGTTGCTGCTGGCCGATGAACCGACCGCCGCCCTCGACCCGCTGAACGCGGCGCGGGTGATGCAGCTGTTGCTGAGCCGGGCCCGGGACCAGGGCACCTGCTGCGTGATCACCACCCATGACGAAGTCCTGGCGCGCAACAGCGGCTTGCAAATCCGCCGCATCGCCTGCCAGCGCGACGCCGATGGCGGGGTCACGGCGACCCTCGGGGAGGCCTGCTGATGCGCAGCTCCCTGGCGGCGTCCCTGGCCTGGCAGGATTATCGTGCCGACACCTGGCTCTCGGCCTGTTCGGTGCTGGCCCTGGTGGCGGTGATCGCGCCGTTGATGGTGCTGTTCGGGCTCAAGTTCGGCCTGGTCAGCAGCCTCACCGAGCGCCTGCAGAACGACCCGGCGGTGCGCGAGATCGTCCCCCTGGGCGGCGGACGTTTCAGTGCCGAATTTATCGAGCGCCTGGGACAGCGGGTGGACGTGGCCTTTGCCTTGCCGCGCACCCGGCAGATCGCGGCCACGGCCGATCTGGCGGTGGCCGCCAGCGGCCCCGGGCTGACCGTGGAAATGATCCCCAGCGCGCCCACCGATCCCTTGCTCGGCAACCTCAAGGCGCCCGAGGGCCTGAGCGGCGTGCTGCTCAGCCAGACCGCCGCGGAGAAGCTCGGGGTGCGGGCCGGCGATTGGCTCCAGGCCAGCTTTGGCCGGCAAGTGGCCGG
>NZ_ATLP01000019.1:0-2672 GCF_000416215.1 Pseudomonas sp. CF161 | reverse complement strand
GGCCGAGCGCTGTCCGGGCCACGGCCACCGGGCCGCGGCATGAACTGGGTACGGTCGTTGGCGGCAGACGGCTGCCCTGGCGAATCATCGTTGGGATGCATCGCGGTTTATCCTCGGATGGCCCAGAAGGCCAGGTTCAAGCCCGGAAATTCGCCGGCCACGTGGAACGCAAAACCACCGGAATGGATCAGCTGTTTCCAGTGTTCGCTGCCACGGTCGAGTTCGTAGTAGGTCGAGCCTGCGTGGTACGGCAGCTGCCGCGGTGCCACCGGCAGCGGCAGCAGGCCGATCCCTGGCAGTTGCAGATTGACCAGATCGCGGATGTGCTCCACCGAGCCGACCTTGCTCTGCTGGGCGAAGCGCCCGCGCAGGGTTTCCCCCGGCACATCGGCCCGCACCACCAGGATGAAGCTGGCGTTGTCGATCAGGGTCTTGTCCGCCAGCATCGCCACGTGCACGCCGTAGGCTTTCTCGACAATCGGAATCGGCGTCGCCTTGCTGTCGATCAGCATCGACAAGGCTTCGCGCAGCGCTTGCATCACCGGGGCGAAGCTCGCCGCCAGCTCATCGTGCTGGTACTGCGGGTACTCGGCCGGGCGCCGGCCGGCGCTGGAGAAGGTGGCAAATTCGCCAGCCAGGCCCACCAGCTCGCTGTACAGGCGCTCGGGGTGCAGCGGGCTCAGTTGAGCCAGGTGCGCCACCAGCGGCTGGGCGCGGTTGACCAGTTGCAGCAGCATGAAGTCGGCAATTTCCGAGGCCCCGCCCGCCCCCGACGCCACCACCCGCCCGGCCAGGGCTTCGCCACGCTGATGAAGCAGGCCCAGCAGTTCGCTGCGAAACGCAGTCAGCGGTTTCGACGCCGCCACATCCAGCACCGGTGGGATGTAGCTGTCATCGAGGATCAGCGCACGGTCGGCGCGCTTTTCCTTGACCCGCACCAGGCCGATGGCGGCGTAGTCGCTCAGGCCGTCCTGCACCGTCAGCAGGCGCAAGGCCCGGGAGCCGACGGCCACCGGCGCACGGTTTTCGAACGGCGCGTTGTCATCACGCACCTCGCGCACCTGGCTCAGGTAGCGCGCAGCGCCCAGCTCTTCACCTTCGTCGACGGTGTCGCGGGCGCCGGCGCGCTTGAGCGGCAGGGCCAGGTACACCAGGCCATCGCGCAGGCTGTCGTCGATGCTCAGCGGGCTCGGCGCCAGGTCGTCATGGGGGATATTGAACGGCGTGCCGTCGGGCAACAGGCCACGCGCCGAGACAATCGCCAGCTTGCCCTGGGCCAGCAGGCCCTGGTCGATCAGCAGCTCGGAGAAGCCCCAGGCACCTGCCGACAACGGCCGGCTTCGGGCATCGATTAGGTTTTCCAGGTAACGGTCATGCTGCTGGAAGTGCTGGGTTCCAATGAACATGCCTTCCGACCAGACCACGCGATTGTTCCAGGACATGGTTGCTCCGATTGCCTATTGGGCAGGGCTGGATGGGGACGCCGCGACCACACCGCGAATCGCGCGGGCATCGAGGCTGATCTGATAGTCGGTGCGCTGCCTTGGCGGCACATTCATCACCGCGCGCCATTGCGCCCGGTCCACGTCGCGATAGCCCACCAGCAGGCCGATCTGGCGCGTGGCCGGGTCGAGGGTGCGTTCGAGGTTCAACTGGTCGCCGGGCTGGATCAGCACTTCGTCCTGATCGATCAGGTCGGCGCCCAGGGTCGCCTGGGCCCGCTCGGCCAGGGCGAAGTAGTCGGAACGGGCGAAGGTCGCCGGGTTCTTCAGCTCGAACAGCCGCACCCGCACCGGGGCAGGCACCCCGTCGGGCCCGGGGTTGAGCCCGGGGGAGGCGGAAAAATGCAGTTCGATGGTGGCCGTGGTGAGCGCATCCGGCGCCGCCTCGGCGGGGGCGGGTGCCTCATCTTTGGCGCATGCCGCCAGCAGCAGCATGGCGACCAATGTCATAAATCGTTGAATCATCCTGCGTCCTCAATGACGTATCAGCTGTCCGTGAATCCGTGTTTTCCGGGGTTGGGTCGCGCTCAGGAGCGGCGTACCCGGCTGGTGTGTTCTTCGTAGGCGCGGCTGAACTCCCGACCGAACAGGTCCTGGAAGTCGTCCTGGGCCTCGCGGGAAATCTGGCTGTAGAGCGCGGTGAACTGCTGCCAGTACTGGGCCTGGCGCGAGCCGCTGAACAGGTTGCTCAGGCCGCCGGGCTTGCCCATGCGCGCCTCCAGCTCGGCGGGTTCGAAACGCTGCAACAGGTGCTTGATCGCCGCTTCCACCCCGGCCATCACTGCCAGCTGGTGGGCGCGCAGGTCGTCGAAACTGTCCTGCACCGCCTGGTCCGGGGCCATGAACGCCTGCTTGCTGTGGCGCAGCATCAGCAACAGGGCTTCATCGACATTCGGCGCGAATTTGAGCGGGTTGTTTTCCACCGGGCGGATCATGGTCTGCTGCATGCGGAACTCGCCCTTGAGGCTGCTGCGGGCACGCAACACATCGATCAGGCCCTCGACCATCAACCGGTAGCTGCGACCAATGCTTTCCATCTGCGCCTCGGCCTGCTCCTTGTCGATACGCAACTGGTCCAGGCCGGCACCGCGCAGAAAAGCCTGCAGCAGATCGGCCTGGGGGCTGGCGACAACGGCGGCGGGCACCGGCTCGGGCGCGGTTGCCGGCGCA
>NZ_ATLP01000018.1:0-3626 GCF_000416215.1 Pseudomonas sp. CF161 | reverse complement strand
ACCTGCCGGGCTTGCCGGGGTTGCTGCGCAGTGCCTACCAGCGCGCCACCTACCTCGGCGCCCAGGGCGTGAGCGCGGCCGAGGCCTCGGAGCATGTGGCTTGCCTGGTGCAGTTGCGCGAATTGCTGGCCGGGGCCGCGGGCGCGGAGCTGGATCAGGGGTTGTACTGGGCCCTGGTCAGCCAGTTGCACCAGCAACCCAACCTGCTGCTGCGCGGTGCCTGTGCCGGCTTGCTGTACCTGGCCGGGCGCTTGCCCGAAGCGCAACTGGCCACGGAGCTGGCCGGGCACCTGCATGGCCTGCGTCAACCCCAGGAAGCCGTGGCCTACCTGCGCGGCTTGCTGTCCACCGCCCGCGAGAGCGCCTGGCAGGTCCCCAGCCTGCTCGAGGTGCTGGACTCATTGCTTAACCAGTGGGGCGAGGCGCAGTTTGTCGCCTGCCTGCCGGAGCTGCGCCTGGCCTTTGCCGAAATGACCCCGCGTGAAACCGACCGCATCGCAACGCGGGTCGCCCAATTGCACGGCGCCGATGACCTGGGCCGGTTGCGCCATGCCTCGCTGCAGGCCGATCAGGTCCAGGCCAACCTGCGCCTGTCGCAAAGCCTGGCCCTGGTGTTGCAGGGCGACGGCCTCGACCCCTGGATGACGCCATGACCCCCCTCGAACGCTGGCGCCTGGTGCTGGGCAAATACGCCGATAAACCCCTGCGTGACGCCGCCGGCGGCGCCGGGCTGGAAGGCCGGGCGGCGCGCATGGACGTGGCCCTGGAATACCTCTACGGCCGTGAATACCAGGGCCGGGGCCTGCGCGAAGACGCACGCGCCGGTTCCCTCGACCCGAGCCAACTGACCCTGGTGACCTGGCTGGGCGAGGTGCGCGAGCTGTTCCCGCTGGACACCGTGGAGGTGATCGAGCAGCACGCCCTGGACCGCTACGGCCTGACCGAGCTGGTCACCGACCCCCAGGCCCTGGAGCGCCTGGAGCCCAACCAGCAGCTGCTGCGCACCTTGCTCGCCCTGCGCGGGCACTTGCAGGGCGATGTGCTGCTGATGGTGCGGCGCATCATTCGCCAGGTGGTGGAAGAGATTCGCCAGCGCCTGGAGCCCCAGGTGCGCCAGGTGCTGTCCGGGCGCCTCAACCGCCAGCGCCATTCGCCCATGGCCGTGGCCCGCAATTTCGATGCCCTGGGCACCCTGCGGCGCAACCTCAAGCACTACGACGTCGAACGCCAGCGGCTGGTGGTGGAAAAACTGTACTTCTTCCAGCGCAACAGCCGGCGCCTGCCGTGGGACATCATCCTTTGCGTGGACCAGAGCGGGAGCATGGCCGACTCGGTGATCCACAGCGCGGTGATGGCCGGGATTCTCGCCGGGCTGCCGGCGCTGCGGGTCAAGGTGGTGGTGTTCGACACCGACGTGGTCGACCTCAGCGAGCACGCCGGCGACCCGGTGGAAACCCTGATGCGCGTGCAACTGGGGGGCGGCACCGATATCGGCAAGGCCCTGCGCTATTGCAGCCAGTTGCTGGAAACCCCCCAGCGCACGGTGCTGGTGCTGGTCAGTGACTTCTACGAAGGGGCATCGCCCAATGAGCTGTTGCGCACCGTCAAGCAACTGGCCGAGGCTCGGGTGACCCTGCTCGGGCTGGCCGCGCTCGACGATCAGGCCAACCCCAATTACGACCGGCAGATGGCCACCAGCCTTGCTGCCTGCGGCATGCAGATCGCCGCCCTGAGCCCGCAGCGCCTGGCCCACTGGCTGCTCAAGGTGATCTCATGAGCCTGCGCCCGGCGCTGCTGGCGCAACTCCTGAGTTTTGACGACGAAGCCTTTGTCGCCCTGGCCAATCGCGGGCTGTTGCGCCGCGCCTATAAAGACCTGGAAAGCAGCCCGCCACGGTTGCTGGAGGAGGGCGCGGAGCACCTGCTGCTGGAGTGCGGCCCTTATCAACTGCGTTTTGATCAGCGCGGGCCGGCCTTTGCCCAGTGCAGTTGCCCGGCCAGCGGCGTGTGCCAGCACATCCTGGCCGGCGCCCTGGGCTTGCGCGAAATGTTGGCCGAGCAGAGCCCGCCCCAGGCGCCTGGCGCTGCGCCCGAGCCAGCACCGGATCAGCGTCAGGCGCTGCTCGACGGCTTGCTCGCGCTGCCCCATGCCGAGCTGCTCAAACATGGGGGCAAGCCGGGTTATCGCTGCAGTGGGTCATGGAGCTGGATCTGGAGCAGGAGCTGCACCTGGGCGGCGAGCACAACCTGACCCTGACCCTGGGCACGCCCCCTTTGACCCTGCGTTATATGGGCGGCCCCCTGGGCGGCATGCTCGCCGACCCGCGCAGCGGCGCCCTGGAGAAATACCAGGTGGCGGCGGTGCTGGCGCTGCGCCGTCTGCATGGGCTGGAGTTGATCGCCCCGGAGCCGCTGGGCGGCGCCAATGCCGAGTCGAGCCCGGCCCTGCGGGAGGCCGCGCGCAGCCGTTTGCGCCAGGGCGCGCGGCAGTTGCTGGAAGAGTCGGTGGCGGTGGGCCTGGCCCATTTGTCCCAGGCCATGCAGCAGCGTTACGTGACCCTGGCGGTGTGGGCCCAGGGCGCCGATTACCCGCGCCTGGCCCTGTCGCTGCGGCGCCTGGCGGATCAGGTGCAACTGCTGCTGGAGCGGGCAGCCGGGGCCGATGGCCAGCGCCTGTTCGATGAACTGAGCCGCTGTTATGCCTTGCTCCAGGCCTTGGCCAGCGCCGCGCAACGTGGCGAAGAGCCGGTGCGCCTGCTGGGCCAGGCCCGCAGCCAGTACACGCCGGCGACGGCCCTGGAACTGTGGGGGCTGGGCGCCAATGCCTGGCGCACGGCATCCGGTTACCAGGGCTTGAGCCTGGTGTTCTGGAGCCCGGCGCAGCAGGGGTTTTTGTCCTGCACCGAGGCTCGGCCCGAGCTGCAACGCGGCTTCAACCCGTTGCTGCGCTACCGCCATCCGGGCCCCTGGAGCGGTCTGCTGTCGCCGGCCCATGCCAGCGGCCGGCGGCTGTCGTTGATGGGCGCCCAAGTCAATGGTGACGGGCGCCTGTCGGTGGCCGAGTCGGTACAGGCCACCGTGCTTGAGCCATTGACCGCGGCGCAGTGGCAGCAACTGCCGGCGGCAGCGGATTGGAGCGCCTTGCTCCAGGCTCGTTCGGCCCAGCGCCGCAGCCTGCTGACCCCGGCGCGGCCGATGAACGACTGGGCGCTGTTGCAGCCGACCGCCGTGGGCACGGTGCAGTTCGACAGCACACGCCAGACCCTGGTCTGGCCGCTGCACGACCATCAAGGCGCGACCCTGTGGGTCGAGTTGCGCTATTCGGCCTATACCCGGCACGCCATCGGCCGGATCGAGCAAGTGGCTGGCGAACCCTGGGTCGAGGGTTCGCGGCTGGTGGCGCGGGTTTATGAACACGCGGGCAGGCTGCTTGCCGAGCCCTTGAGCCTGATTCGCGCCGCTGCCGGCCCCGGCCAGCCGGTGCTCGATGCGCTGCATTTCGATCAGGCACCGGCCAGCGCGACGCCGCCGGCGGCTGTGGATGAGACGCTGGACGCGCCGCTGCAGGAGGTGCCGCTGCCCAGTTGCCACCTGCTGCCGGAGTTCGCCGGCTGGTTGTGCCAGCAG
>NZ_ATLP01000017.1:2301-7501 GCF_000416215.1 Pseudomonas sp. CF161 | reverse complement strand
GACGCAAGGCCAGGCCCACGCCCACCACCAGCAGCGCCAGGGCCCCGGCGCCGATCACCAGGCTTGGCTTTTTCACAGGGCGTGTGCCTCTTCAGCCGGGGCCGGCGCGGGGTCCGCGGCGGCAGATTCCTGGGCCTGGAGCTGGGCCGCGTGCTGGCTGTATTCGCGCAGGTAGACGATGAATTCCTGCAGCAGGCGGTCCCAGAGTTCCAGCTGGCTGCGCAGGTGGCTTTCGCCCACGCCGGCCACCACCACGTCCATTTCCATCACCAGGAACTCACCCTGCAACGCCAGGCGGGCAAAGCGCCGCGAGGCATTCCACAGTTGCGCCAGGCCATCCGGCAAATCGCCCTGGACCCGCAGCGCGCAGCTGTAGGTGAAATCCACGTAGTGGCCCGGCTCCGCCGCCGGGTTGCCGAAGCGCACGGCAAAGCCGATGCCCTGGCTGGCGCTGAGCAGTTGCACGATGGCGTTCTGTTCGCTCTGGTTGACCCGGTAGCCGGCCTCTTGCAGCAGCTCGGTAAGGCTTGGCACGGTGACGCTGGTAATCAGTTGTGGGCTGTTCATGCAGGTTCTTCCTTGTCAGTCAGGGGTTGATCGCAGCCTGGGGGGCATCGAAACGGTTCTGGTACAGCCCGTCGCCAAAGCCCTGGGCCAGTTCCTCGAACTTGACCCGGGCGCCGCTGGCAAACGGCTGGCGGATTTTCATCACGTCGGCCACGTCGATTTTTTCGTAGGCCGCCAGTACCTCTTTGGCGACCTCGTACATCTGCTGATTCTTGACCGAACATTGCTGCACTTGTGTGTCACGTTCGGCCAACAGCCCTTGCAACCGCGCACGCTCGGTCTCTTTGCCCCGAGCCATGACCAGCAGCTCGTCATAGGCCTTCTTGAACTTGCCGGCCTGCTCGCTGCTGGCCGCCACCTGGGCCTGGGCCTGGCTGTGCAGGCTTTGCTGCTGGCCGGCCAGTTGTTCGGCCAGGGCCCGGGTCTTGTCCAGCTCGGCGGTCAGTTGCCTGATTTGCGCCTGGGCCTGCTTTGTCTGGTTTTCCGCGGCGCTGCGCGCAGCACTGGCCTGGGCCTGCTCGCTTTGCAGGGCCTGCAATTGCGCGGTGGTGCTGCGCAGCTGGGTGCGCAGGCGCTCTTCCATGCCTTCGGCCGAGGCACCGCTGGCGGCCAGGCCGCCCAGGGCCAGCAACAGGCAGCAAGCGCCTGCCCGGGTTCGCGTGTTCATGTGGCGTCTCCCTGCGCGTCAGAAGCGCGTGTTGATTTCCAGCTGCATGACGTCGACTTCAAACGGCGCGCCATACACCTCTGAAGCGCTCAACCAACGGGCACTGGCGTAGATGTTCTTGTCGATGCCGTAGTTGCCGCCGATGAAATAGCCCTTGGCGTTGGTGCCGCCCAGGTGAAACGACGAGTCGTTGAAGCCGTCCGGCAAGGCGTCGGGCTGGATGTACTTGTAGCCCGCCAGCAGGTTCCAATCGCCGGCCTTTTTCATCTCCAGCGCGCTGCCCAGGGTGAACTGCACCATCAGCGCGTTGGCGCCGCTTTCAAACTGGCCCTTGCGGTTGATGTTGTTGACGATCTCGCCCTCGCTGCGCTTGAGCATCTCGCCCTTGTCGTAGGCCAGGTTGTGAATGAAGTTGGTCTGGCTGCGCAGCTTGAGGTCGTCCGGCAACTCGGCATCCCACACCAGGTTCAGGTCGAGCACGTCGAACTTGGACGCCAGGCCGACGTACTGCGGCTGCGGGGTCAGGCCGGGCGTGGCCGGGTTGGGGCTGATGTCGCGCAGCAGGAACACGCTGTTGCCCTTCTGCATGAAGGCCACCCGCGAGCCGTCGCTGTCACACGCCGGCTGGCCGGCCCAAGGCGTGCAGGGGCTGGAGCGCTGGCCTTCGATATCGTCGAAGCGGTAATAGGCCAATGCGCCTTTCAGGCTGTTGCCACGGTTGATCCGCCAGTTGGCGCCGATCTGCCCGCCGAACAGCCACTTGTTGTCGCTGTCTTCCTTGTCCAGGCCGTTGCTGCTGGCGGTGTCGGAGCTGTACTCCACCGGGAACGCGCCCAGGGTGCCGAACAGCCCCCAATCGCTGTTGAGCGTGTGATTGAAGATCGCCGCCACGCCGTCGAAGTTGAGGTCGTTGGAATACATCATGTCGGTGGAGAAAAACGGGTTGGCGATCCGCCCGCCGGTCAGGGTCAGGTCCTGGGTGGCCTTCCAGGTCAGGTAGCCCTGGTCGAGCCAGATGTCCTTCTTGCCAAAGCCGCCGCCCAGGGTCTGGGTGGTGGACACCGGGTTGTTGTCGGAGCCGGTGCCGATCCGCACGCCGGCGGTCCACTCCGGCGAAATCAGCGCTTTCATGCCCAACCGGGCGCGCAGGCGGAACAGGTTTTCCCGATCTTCGCGGGTGTTGAGCAAGGGTGGCAGCTTGGTGTTGGTGTCTTTGTTGACGTCGTAGGGGCCCGTGTCGTTGAGCTTGGCGTAGTCGACGATTTCATTGCTGTTGTTGCCCGAGTAGTAGCGCGACTCGTCCCGCAGGCGGATGTCGCCGTCGAAGCTGATACGCGACACCCAGTCGGGGAAGGTGTTGGGCTGGGCCCAGTTTTCCTGCTTGGCGGTGGCCATGACCTCGGCCTTGACCTGATCGCGGATCTGGTCGCGCACCGCCGTCGGTACGTACTGCACCCGCACATCCCCCGGGGCGGTGGCGGGGCCGGCCGCCACCGCCGTCGCGTTGCTGGCCTGACGGGCCTGGCGGGCTTCGCTTTCAGCCTGGGCAATCAGCCCGTCGGCCTGTTCCTGCTTGAGCACACCCTGCTGCACCAGCAGGCGGATCAGGTTGATCGTGGCGTTTTCCGAAGGCGCGGCCGGGGCAGCCGTCGCCTGGCCGACCAAGGTCGCAATGACCATGCCGACCGCCAGGGTCAATCGATTCACGTGGGAAATCATCTGCACACAACTCCTGTAGAAAACTGCAAATAGGGTTCGATCAATCCGGACGCCGGCCCTTGAGGGACAGGCGCACCGGCAGGGTCAGCGAGGCCGGCGTGCGTTCCTTGAGGCGCGGTGTGGCGCGCAACGCCGCCAGCACCTGGGCATCGGTCTGCGGGTCGCCACTGGACTGCACCAGCTCGGCCCGGGTGACCTGGCCATCGGCGCTCAACCACAGGTCCGCCTGTACCGCGTAGGCCTTCTTGCGCAGCTCCGGGTCTTCGCGCAGCAGGCGCTGGAAGGTCGCCGCCAGGTACTGCTTGAACGTCCCGGTGCCCAGGCCGCCGCCACCGGAACCGGCCATGCCGCCACCCTTGCCGGCGCCGATGTTGAAACCGTCGTTGCCGGACTGGGCATCGCCGTCGATCTGCATCGGGTTGGCCAGGTCCTGGGCCGGGTTGGGCGGCGCCTCTTCCTCGGGCTTGACCTGTTCCGGCTCCGGCGTCGGCTCGGGTTCGGGGACCTTTTCCTCGACCTGGGGCTCGGGCTCCTTGGGCTTTTCCGGGGGCGGCGGGGGTAGCGGCGGCAAGGGAATGATGGTCGGCACCTTGGGCGCTTCACGGCGCACGCCGCTCATGTCATTGGCCCATTGCCAGAGCAGCCAGGCCGCCACCGCGCCCAGCAGCAGGCCCGCGCCCCACTTCAACAGGCGCGCGGCGCGCGGCGTGTGCCGCACCGGTGGCAGCTGGATAGGTTGTTGTGCGGTCATGGCTCAGCCCTGGCTCGGTTTGCCGGTGACCAGCCCGACCTGGGACAGCTCCAGGCGCCGCAGCAGGTCGAGCACCTCGATCACCTTCTGGTACTGCACCGTGGCATCGCCGCGGACAATCACCGGAAAGTCCGGGCTCTGGGCCTTCTCGATACGCAGGCGCTCTTCCAGCTCGGCCAGGGTCACCGGGTAGGCATCGAGGAACACCTGGCCACCGTCGTTCACCGAAATCGCCTTGGTCTTGGCCTCGGACAACGACACCGAGGCACTGGCCTTGGGCAGGTGGATCTGGATCCCCGAGACCTGGGCGGTGGCGGTGAGGATAAACATCACCAGCACCACCATCAGCACGTCCACCAGGGGCGTGATGTTGATGCTGTCGACGGCGGCGTCTTCTTCGTCGTCATGGGAGGCGTTCACGGAAGCCATGGCGGTTCTCCTCAGGCCGGTACGGAAGCGTTGGGATGGCTGACCCGCCAATGGGCGTTTTCGCTGTGCTGGCTCTCGCCGTGCATCTCCGCCAGGCGGGTGATGAACTCGTCGACGAACACCCGCATGTCGGCGCTGACCTCGCGGTTGCGGGTGATCAGGCGGTTGTAGCCAAACAGCGCCGGGATCGCGACGAACAGGCCCATGGCGGTGGCCAGCAGGGCCGCGGCCATGCCCGGGGCGATGGCGTTGATGTTGACGTCACCGGCCATGGCCGTGCCGAGGAACACCACCATGATCCCCAGCACCGTGCCCAACAGGCCGATATAGGGCCCGCCGGCGATGGCGTTGGACAGGGTCGACAGCTTGGCGCTGAGCTGCTGGTTTTCCCGGGTGCGCACCCCGTCCATGGAGCAGCGGATGGCTTCGATGGTGGCCGCCGAGACCGACGACGTGTCGGCGCCCTGGGCCCGCCGGGTGCGGATCTCCTTGACCGCCACCAGGTACAGGCGCCACAGCGAGGAATGGGTCAGGCGTTCAGCCAGTTGCGGGTCGTCGGCGAACATTTCCAGGCGCGTGCCGATCTGCGCGAACTGCTCGCGAAAGACTTCATTGGCACTGCTGACCCGGCTGACCATGCGGTTCTTGCGCAGCATGATCACCCAGGACTGGATCATCATCCCCACCAGCACCAGGATGATCACCCAGGCGTCCACCGGCACCGCGTTGAGCAGAAAGCCCAGGCTGCCGAAACCGAAACCCGACTGTTCTTCATCGACGCCATAAACCACCAGCTTCGACTCGGCGCCCTGGGCGCTGGCGTCGGCCAGGAGCAAGGCGGCCGGGCGCGAGACCTTGGACAGGCGCAGCTCGTCCAGGGCCCCGGTGAATGGCAGGTGGGTGCTGGCGGCGTCCGGCAGGTCGGCACCGATGGCCAGGGGCGAATTGAACGCCGGCAGCGCCAGGGCCAGGCTCGCGGTTTCGCGGCCGTTGAGGTAGAGCGCGACCCGCTCGCCCTGGGCGGTAAAGGCCAGGTGTTGCCATTGACCGGGGTTCAGCGGCTGGCT
>NZ_ATLP01000017.1:0-2296 GCF_000416215.1 Pseudomonas sp. CF161 | reverse complement strand
GGCCGTCGACCTCCACGAACGGCGTGCCCTGGTTCAAGCCCAGCAACAGGCTGTGGGCGCCGTCGCGGCGGGCCAGCAGCACTTGCTCGCCGCTGGCCTGGTCCAGGCGCAGCCAGGTGCTGAAGGTAAAGGCGCCACCGGCGCCGTGTTGCAGCGACGGGCTGGCCGGCAACAGCAGCGGCTGGCCGCTGAACTGCAAGGCGCGGCCGATCACCCCGTCGATGCTGGCGCCCGTGGCGTTCTGCGCGGTGTTGCCGTAGGCGCTGGTGTCCTTGGGCGGCGTGCCGTTGGCGCCGTCGAAGTGGTAGATCGCGCTGTAGTTCGGATCGAAGGTCAGTGGGCCATTGGCGGTGGCCGGGGCCTTCTGGTTGCCGTAGTACATCCAGATATCCTGGCGCTGGCCGCCTTCGACCTTGGGCACATCGACCCAGATCAGGGCCATGCCCATCAACGGGTCGAAGCTCTCGATCTGGTGGTTGAGCACGGTCTTGTCATCGGCCGCGACAAAACGCAGGTCGGCGCCGTCTTCCTTGACCCCGTCAAAGGTGAAGTTGCCGGTGTGCAGGCGCACCAGCAGCGCGGTCCGGCCCAGGGCCTCGTTGATCGCCGCGCCCTGGGGCGTGGTGTCGACCGAAATCTGCTTGCGGTAATGCCAGTCGTCCTGCCACCAGGCATGGGCCGTGGCCGGGAGCACGAAGCCCAGGCAGATCAACAGGCTCAGGAATAAGCGTTGCATGTGATGGGTTCTCCGTAAAAGTCAGAACGTCGCCTGCACACTGAAGTGCAGGCGCGGGTCGTATTTCTGGGTGTTGGGGCCGTCTTTGAGGGGGTAGCCCCAGTCCAGGCTGCCGGACAGCCATTTGCTCAAACTGGCGCGGGTGCCGAGGCCGACACTGGCCAGGCTGTACGCGTCTTCCTGCTCGGGCAGCGGGTCATGCAGGGACAGGTGTGCGCCTTCGGCGAAGGCGTAGAAGCGCCATTCCTGCACATAGCTGCCGAGAAATCGGGCCAGGGACGGCGTGCGCAGTTCCTGGGACAACAGGTAACCCTCATCCCCCGTGCGCTCGGCGGCCAGGTAGCCGCGCACCGAGGTGGCGCCACCGGCGGAATACTGCTCGTTGGACACCAGCGGCCCGGAAGCCAGCTGGAAGCCGGCCTTGGACGCCGACTGCCAGTCGCTGGCGAAGGTGTAGGTGAAGTTCAGGTCGCCCTTGAGCACGGCAAAGCTCGGGCTCGCTGCGTCGCGCTTGTACTGGAACGCCTCGGCGTCGCTGCCGTAGCCAAAAAAGCTGCGGGTGCCGACGATCAGGTTCAGGCCCAGCCCCAGTTGCGAGGTTTCGCTGTAGCGGTAGCCGTTGTAGCCAAAGGTCAGCGGCGCGTACTTGAGGGGGATCTGGTCGCTGCTGGAGCCGAAGCGCATCTGCTCGTCGAAGTCCTTGAAATCCACCCCCACGGACAGCGAGTTGGCCCAGTTGCCGGCGGCCGGCAGGCTGTAGATCGCCGACACGCCGTAGGAATGGCCCTTGCCCAGCACGTTGCTGCCGCCGATGGTGGCGATGTTGCTGTCGGACTGATAGCCGGAGAACTGCAGGCTCCAGCGCTCGCTCAAGGGTGCGCTGTAGGAGCCCGACCAGACCTTGGCGTTGGCGCTGTCCTGGGGCGCGGTGAAGTAGGTCAGGGAAATGCTGTGCCCCAGTTGCCAGAGGTTGTCGTAGCCCAGGGTGGCGACGCTGCGCAGCTTCTCGGTGTCGGCGCTGTAGTCGTTGTTCAGGCCGAGGCTGGCGTGCCAGGGATTCTGGTCCTCCACCTGCAGGTCGACGTCCATGGTTCCCGGGCGCTGGCCTTCGCGCACCAGCGGCGTGACCTGACGCCCGGCGCTGCGGTTGAGGCCGGCGAGCTGGGTCTGCACCCGGGCGAAATCCGGCACCTGGCCTTCCTGCAGCGCCGGCACCTCGTCGCGGATCTCCACCGGCGAATAGTGCTTGGCGCCGACCACGCGCACCCGGCCGACCTTGGTCTCGCTGACGTGCAGGTAGACGATGCCGTCATCGACCTTCTGCTCCGGCAGCTCGACAAACACCGACTGATAACCCTGGGCCTGGTAGACCTTCTGCAAGGCATCGCGCGCGCCTTCGATATCGCTCAAGGTCTTTTGCGGGCCGAGAAACGGGTACACCGCCTCCTCGATGGCCCGGGCGTCGAGCACGGTATTGCCGCGCACAAAGTACTCGTTGACGTCCACCCGCCTTGGCGCCGACTCCGCGCCCTGCCCCGCAGGCGCCTCGTCGGCCTGGGC
>NZ_ATLP01000016.1:0-4932 GCF_000416215.1 Pseudomonas sp. CF161 | reverse complement strand
CGCCGGCAGGACCAGCTCCTGGGCCAGGGTCGCGGCCACCGGCAGGCGGCTGCCGGCCGCCAGCATCAGGCCACGGATCGGCAGGTCGTAATTCAGGGTGCTGCCGCCGGGGAACAGCGTGCCGTCGGCCAGGGTCACGCCCGTGCCCGGCACCACAATGTCGCCGCCGGTAAAGTCGACACCGGCCCGCAGCATCCAGCCCGTGTCATCGTCGGTGGGCGGTGGCGGCGCAAAGCCGTCGTTGATGCTGCCGTAGATATTCAGGTCACCACCGGCGCGCAAGGTCAGGCTGCCCACCTCGCCGGAGCCGTACACCAGGGTCTGCTCGGTGTGCGGGTTGACGCTGGCGTAGCGAAACTGCGACAGGTCGATATCGCCCTGCACCACCAGGTCGCCGTCGGCGGTCTTGCTGACGATCTCCACCCCCGGACGCAAATGGAAGGCATCGGCGTAGGTGGCATTGTTCAGGCCGGCGAGCTTGTGCTGCATCAGGTCGCTGTTGTTCTTCGCCGCATCGATAAACAGCACGCTCAGCGCGTGTTTCTGTTTCAGGTAATCCTCGTCGATCACCTGGTACGGACGGCCACTGGCGCTGGTATCGGTGCCTTCCCGGGCGTCGTCGTAGCTGATCATGCCGTTGAGCGCAATCGAGCGTGCACCCTGGATATCCAGCTGGCCATGGGCGTCGATGGCGATGTCGTCGCTGCTCTGGTCGGGCTTGATCAGCCGTGGCGCATTCAGCTCCAGGGTGCCGCGGCTGCGACCGTCGTTGGCGCCGGGGCCCGTGCCGAGCGCAACCTCGGTGCCATGGCGCAGGTCGATGCGCACGCCGTCGGCCAGGGTCAATTGGCCCTGGCCGGAGCTGAGCACTACCGTGGCGCGGTTGGGCGAGTCGATGATCTTGCCGTAGCTGTCGACCCGCAGCCGGCTGCCATGGGCGTCGAGCACCGCGCTGGCGTCCAGGGTCAGGCCGTTCCTGGCCGCCAGGTTGATACTGCCGACCCGTTCGCCGCTGGCGTCCACCAGGCCGTTGACCCGCAGGCTGCCGTTGTCCACGGAGACGCTGATGCTACTGGCCTTGAGGCCATTGCCGAGGGTCAGGTCGCCCTGCTTGAGTTGGAAACTGCGGGCGCCAAACACCTGGCCTGCGTTCAGCCGCTGGTTGAGCGCGGCGAACTGCTGGTCGAGGCTGGCCCCGGCCCCCAGGTGCTGGGCCTGGATCTCGACGCCGCCCGCCGCGTATGGCATCAGGCTGCCACCGGCATCGTAATAGCCGCTGCTGCTGGCGAGGATCCGCCCTTGCAGGTCGACACCACCCGCGCCCGGGTCCAGGGCGATGGCTTGCAGCTTGCCGGCCTGGTTGTTCCTGGCCGACAGGTCAATGGTCGAACCCGCCGCCTGCAGCACGTTGCCGGCGCGGCTCCGCAGCAATACGTCGCCGCCCCAGCCGTATTTGCTCAGGTCGTTGAAGGCGATGGCGCGCCCGGCCACATCGATCAGCGCGGCGTCGGTCAGGAGCACATCGCCCCGCGCGCCCAGGGTCACCTTGCCGCTGGGCAGCACCACGGCGCTGGCCAGGCGGATGCTGTCGCCCTGCAACGCCAGCTCGGCGCCCTGGCCGTCAGCCGTGCCCGGGGTAACGCCCGTTGCCGCCACATCAATCGCGCCTCCGGCGGTGATGCGATTCACCGAACCGGCGGCGCCGGTCAGCAACGGCGTGAGGATATTCAGGTTGCCGCCGCTGTACTGGAAGCCCTTGCCGGTTTCATAGGCGCCCTGGCTTTGATAGACCGCCAGGCTGCCCTTGTGGTTGGCGGTGATGCGTTCACTGGCACTCAGGTTGACGCTGCCAAAACCCAGGGCCAGGCGATCGAAGCTCTTGATCGTGCTGGGCTGGGCGAAGGCGCCATAACCGAACTCGATGCGCTCGGCCTGGATATCCAGGCGCCCGCTGCCGGTGCCGGCGCCACCGGCCACCACCGCGCCGGCAGGCGTATCCGTGCCCTGCCAGATCAGGTTGGCGGTGTGAATGCTCGCCACGTCGCTGGCGCTGCCGGAACCGTAGATCGCCGGGCTCGACAGCAACAGATTGCTCAACAACGACTTGCCGGTCAGCGGGTCATAGGTGTCCAGGGCCGTGCTGCCGTAGAAGTTGAAGCTGTCCCGGGCCGAGAGTTGCAGGGTCTCCAGGGCCGGCGCGCCGAACTGGGTGTCGCCGCGCAGCAAGCGGTCCAGCAGTTGCTGGTTGAGGGTCATGCCGGTCGGCAGGCGGCCACTGGCTGCAGCCGCCGCCAGGGCCTCGGGGCTGCCGACGTTGACGCTGCTCAGGCCCAGGTTGAGGTGGCGGGTGCCGTAGCGCACCTGGTCTCCGAGCTCGAAGGTGTTGTCGGTCAGGGCGACGATACTGCCCTCGGAATACAGCGCGGTCTGCCCGCTGCACGGCGCGTTGGCGCAGGCGCCGACCTGGATGCCGCCGCTGACCTGGCCGCCGGCCTGGGTCTGGCCGATCACGTTGAGCAGGCCGTTGGACACCGCCAGCAGGTTGCTCATCTGGTAGATAAACCCATCCCGGGCGTCGTAGCTGGCCCGGCCGCGGCCGATGCTGTTGATCGACGCGCCCTGTTCGAGGACGATCTGGCCGTTGCCCGTCACCAGGAACACCTCGGGCGCGGCCAGGCTCGCGCCCTGGCGCAAAGTGATCGAGCCCGACATGGCGTTGCTGCCTCCAGCCAGGGTGATGTAGTTGCCGCCCTGGCCGTACTTGACCAGGGTCAGGCCGCCGAGCATCAGGCGCGCCGCGCCCAATGCGTTCAGGCTCTGGTCATCCAGGGTCACGCCGCCGAATCCGCCACTGGCGGCGTTGCCGGCTTTCACCACTTCAATACCGCCCAACCCCGCGTTCAGCACCGCCACCGTGCCTCCGTAGCCACCGGCAGCCGCCTCGAAGCGACCAATGCCCTCGAAGGAAAACGCCTCGGCCCCGGCGCCCGCGTACAGGGCCAGCTTCAAGGTCTTGGCATCCACCGGCAACAGCGGCCGCGGCACCCCGAGCTTGGCCGCGTCGGCCAGGGCGAACTGCGCATACCCGGTTTCGTTGTACTGGGAGTAACGCCGCACAGTCTCGGCCGGGGTCAGGATCACCTGGCTGGCCACACTGTTGCCAATCCCGGTATGGGCCACGGACAGGCGCCCGGCGGTGGACCAGGAGCCATTGCGCAGCTGCTGCGCCGTGCCCTCGCTGCCGAGCCCGGCCAGGCCGTTGATCTCGACCCGGAACGCCCCCGGCATCAGGGCGTAGGTCGACGGCATCAAGGTGTAGGTGCCTGCCGCCAGGCCCGGTACTCCGGCGCCGATGCTGATCTGCTGGCCGATCATCGGGTCCACCGCCCCGCCTTCCGCGGCCACCGGCGCATAACCCGGCTGCACCCCGGGCACGATCGCGTAAATCGGGTTGGTGCCCAGGCCCGGCAGGACAAACCCGCCATTGGCGCCGATCTGCACCAATGGGCTGTAGCGGGCATCGGTGGAACCGCCCCGCCCGGAGATAAACCCGGCCCCCAGCAACTCACCGCCACCGGACAGATCCACCGTGGCCTCGGGCAGCACCTTCACCGACTGGCCCCCGAGGATCACCCCCACGCTCAGGTCGCTGTTTTCATTCACCAGCGCTCCCTGGCCCAGGAAGGTCACATTCTTGCCGTTGTACCTGTAGAGCTGGCCGTCGACCGTGCCGCCATAGGGCAGCACCAGGCCCTTGCCGCTGACCGAGGTCACGCTGCCGGGCAGCAACTCGACCCGGGTCGCCCCCAGGTTGCCGATTTCAATCAGGCCCAGGGGCGCGCGCAGCACCCCGCCCTGCTTGATGTTCGCTGCTCCCAATTGCAGGCGGCCGAAGGCCGAATAAGGCACGGCCAGCTCGGCATTGCCGTTGCGGCCGATGGTCAGGGTTCGCGCGGGGTCGAAGTTCAGCAGCAGGCCATTGCCGGCCCCCAGGTAACCGGCCAGCACCCGGGCCCCGACTTCGGTGGCCGGGTACAGTTGCGCCGCCCGCAGGGTCATGTCGCCCTGGGTCAGCAACTGGGTGCTGATGCCCTTGGCGATCACATCGGCGCCGGCACCGGCGAGAAAGCGCAGGTCGCCCTGGCTGGTCAGTTGCACCTCATCGAAGCCACGGCGCTCGACGAGCTGCTGGCTGCCATTGGCCTGGCGCAGGCTGCCCAAGCTGCCGAACACCACACTGCCGCGCACGTCGATCAGGTTGCCACTGGCGTTGAACTGCGCCTGGGTCGGCCGTTGTGACGGCGTTCCGCCGAGCACCGGATGCTCATACTGGTCCTTGGCTTCCAGTGGCGCGAGGATCCCGGCCAGCAACAGGTAGGGCGCCGACAGTTCGACCCGCGAGTGGGCCGCGGCGTTTTCACTGAGGTTCAGGGCGCTGCTGTACAGCCGCAGGCTCTGGCCCATGTGCAGCGAGACATCGCCATCGAAACTGAGCAGACCGTTGCTCAGCAGCGCCAGATTGTCGAACCCGCCGGCGCTGACCTGGTCCACCCCGAGGCGGCCATGGCCGTACTCCAGGCTGGCGGCCGCGTCTTCGGCGGTCGCCGGCAGCGTGCTCGGTTGCTGCACTTGGCCGAGCACCAGCTCCCGGGGCTTGAGCACCCGGTCGGTGACTGCATTCTTGATGTAGTACGGGCTTTCCAGGGCCAGGGACAGGCTGCCGCCCGCCGCGCCGGCGCCCCCAGCCCGGGCCGCAAAGCTGCCGTCCAGGTACAGGCCGTTGTTGGACGCAAAGCTGATGCTGCCGCCATTGCTGGCCACCTGCACCCGGCCCTGCCCCGGAATATCCAGGGCCGCCTGGGCGCCGGAAGCCTCCAGCCGGGCGCCCTCGCGCACCACCACGAACAGATCGCTGGCCTTGGCGATGCCGGT
>NZ_ATLP01000015.1:0-3249 GCF_000416215.1 Pseudomonas sp. CF161 | reverse complement strand
GGCCGCGGTTGTCCACCGCGCTCACCGCCCGGGCCGCGACATCGATCAGCGCCTGCTCGCCGACCCAGATCGAACGCCCGTGGCCGGTGGCGTTGGCCGCCTCGCCACTGGCCGTGGTCAGGCCGCCAAGGCTGACGCGACCGCCCCAGGCATTGAGGGTGCCATTGACGGTCAACTGGCCGACGCTGCGCAGGTTGATCGCCTGCCCCGGGTCGACCGTGATCACCGCGCCCTGGCCGACGCTCAGGGCAGTGGTCGGCAACTGGGCAGCAGTGGCGTATTGCGTGCCGGCGCTCAGGGTCAGGCTGGCGCCACGGCGCTGAGTCAGCACACCTTTCGCCGGGTCCTGCTGGTACAGCTCCGGCAGCCAGGTTTGCAGCACGCTGGCAGGCGCACTGCCGGTGGGGCGGGTACTGGCCTCGCTGCCCAGGCGGTACAGCGGCTGGCTGACGTCGACCCGGGCGCCATCGGCGACGATCAGGCCTTCGTTGCCGGTGATGTCGTAGGCGGAAAAACCCTTGTCGAAGAAGTCCCCGGCCAGTTGCAGGGTGCCGGCCACAGGCGCTGCGCCCGCATCGCCGATCAGCACCTTGTGCGCCTGCAGCGCCAGGGTGCCGCCGCCGTTGACCCCGTAGCCGAGCAGTTCGCTGCCCAGGTCCAGCGAGCCATCGGCCGCCAGGGTCAGATCACCGCCCTTGCCGCCACTGGTCTTGCCGTCATAACCGATGCTCGCACCGGAGGTCACATCCAGCCGGGTGCCGCTGGCCAGGTTCAAGTCGCCGCTGCTGCGCAGCGACAGCTTGCCGCCGTTGATAAAGGCCAGCCCCTCGCTGGCCTGCGGATCGAGGGCAAGGTTGGTCCAGCGCCCGGAGGCATCGAGCGTGACCCCGGTCGCCACATCGACCCGGGGCTGGGTAGCGTCGGTGGGCGCGAGAATCACGTCACCGACCACAAAACCGCGGTTCACATCCACCTGGTTCAAGACGTTGCCGGCATTGATCCGGCCGCCATGGGCGGTGAGGTCGGCGTTGATTTTGACCTGGGGTCCGAACAGGGTGATCTCGCCGCCGTCGGCCACCGTCAGCCCACTGTTGACCTGGATCTGCTGCCGCGCACCGACCTTGATCGCCCCCAGCTGGAAACCGTTGAGCTGGTCGCTGTCCAGCACCAGTTGCCCCTGGCGATCGGCCGGCAAGGCGCTGCCGAGGTCCAGGCTATCGGCGATTTTCTGCGCGTTGGCCTCGATCAGCACCTGGTCCATGCTCGGGCTCAGGGCGTAGCGCAGGGTGCCGCTGGCCTTGTTGTAGATCGGCGTGTAGTTGCCAATGATCAGCTGCGCCCGCTGGGCGGCGGCCTTGTGGGATTGCTGGTAGCCGTCGAGGTTGACGTTGGGCGCCTGGGTCTGGCGTTCGCCCTTGAACACGTCGCTGATCAACTGGCCTTCGAGCACGGCGTTGCGGGTGCCGATCACCAGTTTGCCGGCGTCGCGGCCGATGGTGTAACCGGCCTCGTAGCGCCGTTGCTGGGCGATCAGCGGGTTGTAGTAGTAGTCGTTGCGGTTCCAGCGCGTGCTGATGTCTTCATAACCCTTGTAGAGCCCGGTGTAGAGAATGTCCCCCGGTGCCCGCGACAGCTCGTACAGCTGGCCGTTGGGGCCCTTGAGCCAGCTTTGCTGGATATACCCGCCCTGCACGTCGACGGTGCCGCCGGAGAGGTTCAACTGGGCGCCGGACTGGGTCACCACGTCCTTGCCGGTAAAGGTCAGGGTGCCGCCCTGGGCCATCCATTCGCCGACCGTGTGGCCCTGGGTGCCGAGGTAGCCGCCCACCTCCAGCAGGCCGCCGGCGGTGTACCAGCGGTCGGTGGCGTAGCCATTGGTGCCGGCCGGGACGAACACCAACTCCCGCAGGTCGACCCAGACATCGTTGTTGATCAGTTGGCCGTTATCGCGGTTGCCCGCCGAGTCGCGTTGCTCGTTGCCCTGGACGTTGATCTTGATGGTGTTGGATTCCATCGCCACCTTGACCCCAACGGCGCCGGACACGTCGATGGTCGCGCCATCGCGCACCAGGCTGCGCTGGCCCGCCGTCACCGCCACCTGGCCGCCGGTGGCCAGGGTGATGGAGCCGCTCTGGAAGTCCACACTGCCACCGCTGACGATCTCGATCCGCGACTGATCGGTGCGGTCGCTGACACTGCTGAGGTTGTTGAACTGGCCGGTGATCAGGTTGGTCGGGGTGCCGTCGAGGTTGATCAGGCCATTGTTGCGCTGGCTGTCCAGGGCAGTGCTGCCACTGCTGTCGAGCAGGATCGCGGTGGTGCTGCCCTGCCCCAGGGTCACGCTGCCCGTGCTGTCGCTGGCCGAATTGAGCAAGTGAATCGTGCCGCGGGTGTCCACCGAGGTGCTGGCCAGGGCCACGCCGTTTTGCTGCACCTGGTGCCCGGTCAGGGTGATATCGCCGGTGGACGCCATGATCAGGCCGGTGTTGCTGACCTTGCCGGCACTGCTGTCGGGGTTGAGGCTGGTCGCCACTTCGTTGCCCCGGGTGGTGGAGTGCTGGTTGCCGCTGGTGCCCACCCCACGCCGGATGTAAAAACTGTCACCGGCCGCGAGGGTGGTCTGGCCCTTGGCGGTGATCAGGGTGCCGGCGTTCTCCACCTCCGAACCCAGCAGCAAGGCGTAACCACCGGCGTCGGTGGACGTCGCCGGGCTGTGGGTCTGGATCAGCGCCCCGCGCTGTACCTCGACCTTGCCCGCGGCATCGGTAAAGGTCGGCAGGCTGCCGTTGGTGTCCACGTACAGCCCGCGCAGGGTGAACTGGTCATCGCTGATGCTGGCGGCCGCGGCCACCAGGTTGCGCACGTTGACCTGGCTGCTACCGCTGAAGATCACCCCGTTGCGGTTCATGATCATCACCGTGCCCGCGCCCTTGATCTGGCCCTGGATCTCACTGGGCCGGGCATTGGGGTCGTTGACCCGGTTGAGCACGGCCCAGCTCGACTGCTGCTGGAAATCGACCGTGGTGTTGCGCCCGACGTTGAAGGTCTCCCAGTTGAGGATCGCCTTGTCGGCGGTCTGCTCGATGGTCACCGTGGTCTGGCCGCCGGCCTGGGTCTGCACCGGGCCTTTGGCGTTGGTCCAGCCCTGGGTCAGGCTGTTGTCGACCTTGAGCCCGCCTTCGCCGAGGCCGTCGGGCACCGTGGTCACCCGGCCGAACGCGGCCTGGCGCCCGGCCGCCTGGGCCGCTT
>NZ_ATLP01000014.1:0-199 GCF_000416215.1 Pseudomonas sp. CF161 | reverse complement strand
CCAGGGCAGCCAGGCGCAGGCGTTCGGCGCTGTACTGCGCGGCCTGGCGCCAGGCGTGTTGCTGGCGCAGCGCGGCGTCGTAGTCGACCAGGGCCTGCTGCAACTCCTTGAGGGCGGCCAGCAGCGTGCCGTCGAAGCGTGCCAGGGCGGCGTTTTCCATGGCGCTGGCCTGGGCGATACGGGCCCGGGCGCTGCTCAG
>NZ_ATLP01000013.1:0-189 GCF_000416215.1 Pseudomonas sp. CF161 | reverse complement strand
GCGGAGTTGAGCACGTTGGCCCCCAGGGAAACCCGTGGATAGAGCTCGGCCCTGGCCACGCCGATCCGCGCGGTGGCGGCGCTGAACTGGCGTTCGGCCTGGCGTACGTCGGGCCGCTGGCGCAACACCGCCAGGCCATCCAGGCTTGGCATCGGGGCGGCCAGGGTCGGTGCGGCCTGACAGGCCAGC
>NZ_ATLP01000012.1:0-3504 GCF_000416215.1 Pseudomonas sp. CF161 | reverse complement strand
CTGGTTCCAGGCGCTGCGCCCGGCGGCCGCGCGCGAAGGCGGGGTGCTGCTGGAAAGCCTGGCCGCCGCCGATGCATTGCTGGCCGACCCGCGTGACGAGGTGGTGCTGCACGGCGATGCCCATCACGAGAATATTCTCGACTTTGGCGAACACGGCTGGCTGGCCATCGACCCGAAGCGGGTGCGGGGCGAGCGCGGGTTTGATTTCGCCAACCTGATCTGCAACCCGCAACTGCCGACGGCCACCGATCCGGCGCGCTTTACCGGGCAGGTCGCGGTGATTGCCGAGGCCGCCGACCTGCCGCGCCAGCGCCTGTTGCAGTGGGTGCTGGCTTACAGCGGCTTGTCGGCGGCCTGGTTTCTGGAGGACCGGAATCAGGCGGGCGCCGGGCACCAGCGTCAGATGGCGCGCCTGGCGACTGAGGCACTGGCGCAGCCCTAGGGGTTTACGGAAGGCCCCCTATGGCGAATGGCTTACACGCGCTGCCCGTGATGTCGTCTATTGCCCCTTGAGGTTTGTGTTTAATCTTCACTCCATCAACTGCAGCGCAGGAAGCGCTCAGGATCAAGGATGATCGACCATTTGCAAGGACGCTACCGACAGGGAGTCGACATGGTCTTGGGAAAACCCGCTTCGGCGGGTTTTTTTATGCCCGGAAAAAACTCAGGTCACCGTACACAGTGCGCCGACCGACCGTAGCCGCTGCCTCGGCAGGGGCTACAGGTCAGTTACTGCATCGCGCACTTTGTGCAGCGCCTGTTCCAGCGCCTCCAGGCTGATGGAGCCCAGGGCCACCCGCAGCGCCTGCGGCACGTGGGCGGTGGTGGCGAAGGGCTCGGCCGAGGTCACCCGTACGCCCTGGCGTTCCAGCTGGCTGACCACGTTGTCGGCGCGCAGGCCCTGGGCGAGCCTGAGCCAGAGGTAGTAGGACGATGGGTGGGCACTCAGCTCGCAGCCCTTGAGCACCCGCCGTGCCAGGCGTTGCCGGCGACGGGCGTCGGCGCGCTTTTGTTCCTCCAGGCTGTCCACCAGCCCCGATTCGATCCAGTGACAACCCAGGGCCACGGTCAGCGCCGGGGTGCTCCAGGTCGAAAGACGAATCGCCTGTTCCAGGGCCGGGATCATCTCCAGCGGCGCCACGATAAACCCCAGGCGCAGGCCCGAAGCGACGCTCTTCGACAGCCCGGAAATGTACAGCGTGCGCTCCGGGGCCAGGGTTTGCAGGGGCTTGGGCGCCGGTTCCGCGAGAAAGGCATAGGCGCCGTCTTCGATAATCAGCAGGTCATGCTGCCGGGCCAGTTGCGCCAGGCGCAGCCGGTCAGCCTGGGGCATTACCGTGCCCAGGGGGTTGTGCATGGTCGGCATGCAATACAGGGCCCGCACCGGGCGCCGCTGGCACAGCGCTTCGAGCGCATCCAGGTCCATCTGGCCGTCCCGTTGCGGCAGAGCCTCCAGGTCCAGGCGGTGGAACTGGGCCAGGGTTTTCAGGCCCGGGTAGGTCAGGGCATCGAGTGCCAGCACATCCCCCGGTTGCAGCAGCGCCATTACGCTCACCGCCAGCCCCTGCTGGGCACCGTTGACGATCAGCACCTGCTCGCCGGGCACGCGGATGGCGCGGTTGCGCAGGTGGCGTGCAGCGGTTTGCCGTTCATGGGGGCGCCCGCCCTGGGGCGGCGAATGCAGCAGGGCGTCGAGGTCGCCCGACGCGGCGATGGCCCGCAGGCCGTCACGCAGCAGGTGCGCCTGGCCGGGCAGGGCGGGGTAGTTGAAGGTCAGGTCCACCGCGCTGCTGCGCGGCGGGTGCTGCTCCAGGCCCATGCCCCGGGGCAGGCTGCTGTCGCGCACAAAAGTGCCGCGTCCGGGTTCGCCCACCACCAGGCCGATGGCTTCCAGCTCGTTGTAGACCCGCAGCGCAGTGGCCAGCGCCACCTGTTCCTGGGCCATCAGCGCCCGCAGGGTCGGCAACTGGGTGCCGGGGGCCAGCTCGCCACTGCGGATGCGAGTGGCCAACTGGTCGACGATGCGCTTGTAGCGGATTCGGCTCATGCAGGGGTCCTGTGTATCTAGATCAATTTTTTGTTTGTATCAGATCGGCGCTCTAATCTAGCGCCTTTTCCACAGGAGTGCCGCGCCGATGATTGACCTGGCGACCCTCTCGATCTTTGTCGGCTCGGTGTTGCTGTTGCTGCTGTCGCCCGGGCCGAACATGGCCTTTGTGCTCAGCCACGGCCTGGCCTATGGCTGGCGCGGCGGCGTGGCCTGCGGGCTGGGGATCGGCGCGGCGGACGTGCTGCTGACGCTGTTGACCGCCACCGGGGTGACGGCGCTGGTGGCGGGCTGGCCGCCGGCGTTCGACCTGATCCGCTACGCCGGCGTCGCCTACCTGCTGTGGCTCGCCTACCAGGCCGTACAGGCCCGGGGGCCGAAGCACCTGCGGCAGGCGCCACGGGTGCCGCTGCCCACGGTGTGGGTCCGGGCGCTGCTCAACAGCCTGCTGAACCCCAAGGCCCTGCTGTTTTTCATGGTGTTCCTGCCGCAGTTCGTGCGGCCCGGGGGCGGTTCGATCGCCTTGCAGCTGCTGGTCCTGGGCCTGGTGCTGACCCTGGTCAGCGTGGTGTTTCACACCCTGCTCGGGGTGTTCGGCAGTGCCCTGAGCCGTGGGCTCGGCGCCAGGCCGGGCCTGGCCCGGATCCAGCCCTGGCTGCTGGCGGCGGTGCTGTTGCTGCTGGCCGCGCGCCTGGCGCTGATGACAAGTCCCCTCTGATGCACGTTACCCATGGAGTTCAGCATGTATATCGCCGCTTTTATCTACAAACCCGGGCAGCAGGATCAGGAGTTCCAGCGCCTGAGCGCGATCATCGACGAGATCGCCATCAGCCTGCCGGGGTTCGTCGGCGCCCAGTCGTGGACCTCGGCGGATGGGCAATTGGTCAATGCCAGTTATTACTGGGAAGACGAGGCGTCGATCCAGGCCTTCGCCCGGCACCCGGCGCACCTTGAAGCCAAGCGCCAGTACCGCCAGTGGTACGCCGGTTATCAGGTGCTGATCTGCAAGATAGAGCGCGCCTACGGTGACGGGCAGATCCCCCAGCTGGTGGCCAATAACCGGCAGGGGCCGGTGCTGCGGGCTGCACCGTCGTTGACAAAAGCCTGAAGCGGCTGCGCTGGGTGTGGTGAAATAGGCGGCTTTTTTTCAGCCAGGGATCAGCATGACGCCGCTTGAACCAAGGGTTTCCAATGGAGTGGAGACAGCCGCAGCCAGCCACAGGCCGAGCCTGTCACGTGTTTGGCGCGTGGCGTGGCTGGGCGTTGCGCTGTGCCTGGCATCACCTGCCGCCCTGGGCGTTAGCGTCCACTGCACCGGGCCCAAATGCCCGACCCTGGGCGATGGGCTGTTGTTTATGGTCAAGGCCTTTGTGGCGTTGAACGTGGCCGGTGCGCTGTGGCTGATCGGCCGCGATCTGCTGGCGCTGTGGCGGCGCCGGCGGCACCCCCGGGCCAGC
>NZ_ATLP01000011.1:0-543 GCF_000416215.1 Pseudomonas sp. CF161 | reverse complement strand
CAGCAGCAGCGACAGGCTGGCCGTGGCCGCCACCAGCGAGGCAAATGCCGAGTCGGCGCCGATGGCGTCCGCCAGGCGCTGCAAGGGTGTGGCCAACTGCTCATGCAGCCCCAGCACACAGGCCTGCACCAGCAGCGCTGCCGCGCCCCGGGCATCGGCCAGGCCGTCGCCGGCCTGTTGTTCCAGGCGCTGGGCGAAGCGATTGGCCACCGCCTGGGGCAGGGTCGTGCCATACACCGACGCCTCCACCAGCGCACCTTCGGTGCTGGCCGTCCAGGCGTACTCCCAGTGTTCCTGGAGCAGATGCAAACCGTGGCCGCCGACAAAATCCGGGCCGCCGGTGCGCCAGGCAAAGGGGATGCCCAACAGCAGCAGGCCATGCAGCAACTGGCTGCTGCGCCGGTGTTCGGCGCGCCGGTACAGGTCCAGCGCCACCCGGCGCGGCTGCGAATCGTGCAGCTTCAGGCGCTGGCGCCGGGCACGGTATTCCACGTCCTTGACCAACGGCGGCGTGCCGGCCCCGGGCGGCACCCGGCCCAGGGC
>NZ_ATLP01000010.1:0-2248 GCF_000416215.1 Pseudomonas sp. CF161 | reverse complement strand
CGGTGCTCGAGGCCGGCGGCAGCGCGAGCCTGGCCGGGCGTCGGCGCCTGCATGAGCTGGACCAACAGTTATTGGCCTTGAATGCCTCGCCCGGCGGCGCTGCGGACCTTCTCGCGGCCTGCCTGTTGCTCGACCGGATCGAGTCCGGCGACGCCTTTATCCAGGGAGCAGTGTGATGGAAACCTTGTCTTTTGAATTCCCCGCCGGGCCACCGGCTCGCGGTCGGGCGCTGGTGGGCTGTGTCGGCTCGGGCGACCTGGAAGTGCTGCTCGAACCCGGCCCGGCCGGCAAGCTGACGATCCAGGTGCAGACCTCGGTGAATGGCAGCGGGACGCGCTGGCAGCATCTGTTCGAGCGCCTCTTCGACGGCCAGGTGCCGCCGGCGCTGGCCATCGATATTCATGATTTCGGCGCCACCCCGGGCGTGGTGCGCCTGCGCCTGGAGCAGGGCTTCGAGGAGATCGGCCATGACTGACAGCGCCCGCCTGTTGCACAAGCACAGCTTCGTCGAACTCGGCGCTCGCCAGCGGGCCCGGGCCTTGCTCGATGCTGGCAGCTTTCGCGAGTTGCTCGACCCTTTCCAGCGGGTCATGTCGCCCTGGCTCGCCCGCCAGGGTGTGGTGCCCCAGGCCGACGACGGGGTGGTGATCGCCAAGGGCAGCATCAATGGCCTGCCGGTGGTGATTGCCGCCATCGAAGGCGCATTCCAGGGTGGCAGCCTGGGTGAAGTGGGCGGGGCGAAGATCGCCGGCGCCCTGGAACTGGCCACCGAGGACAACCGCAACGGCATCGCCACCCGCGCCGTCTTGCTCCTGGAAACCGGCGGTGTGCGCCTGCAGGAAGCCAACCTGGGGCTGGCGGCGATTGCCGATATCCACGCGGCGATTGTCGACCTGCGTCAGTACCAGCCGGTGATTGGCGTGGTGGCCGGCAGCGTCGGCTGTTTTGGCGGGATGTCGATTGCCGCCGGTCTGTGCAGTTACCTGCTGGTGACCCAGGAAGCGCGGCTGGGGCTCAACGGCCCGCAAGTGATCGAGCAGGAAGCCGGCCTTGAGGAGTACGACTCCCGCGACCGGCCGTTTATCTGGAGCCTGACCGGCGGCGAACAGCGTTTTGCCAGCGGCCTGGTGGACCGGTATGTGGCCGACGATGTGGCGCAGATCCAGCAGCAGGTCGGTGAGCTGCTGGCCCTGGGACTGCCGGCGCAGCAGCGCAGCCGCCAGGCCGAACACTACCTGGGCTGCCTGGCGCGGCTGGATACCACGCCGCAAATCGAGCCGGCGACGGTTCGCGACCTGTATCAAGGAGACCGCTCATGAGTGCTTATTCCCTGCGCGGCGGGCACTGGTTCCAGGCCCTGAGTGCCGGTGCCACGCCCGTCACTGATGTGCCGCCATCGTTAAAGGTCGCGGACGGCCAACTGGCCGGGCAAGCGGTGCGTTTTATCGCCGTGGTGGCCGACCCGGACAACCGCTTCCCCCGTGCCCGCAACGGCGAAGTCGGGTTGCTGGAAGGCTGGGGCCTGGCCCGGGTGGTGGATGAGGTGATCGCGGCCGATGCCGCCCACAGCGAAAAGCGCCCCCTGATTGCCATCGTCGATGTGCCGAGCCAGGCCTACGGCCGGCGTGAAGAAGCGCTGGGCATTCACCAGGCGCTGGCCGCGGCGGCCGACAGCTATGCCCGGGCGCGGCTGGCCGGGCACCCGGTGATTGCCCTGCTGGTGGGCAAGGCCATGTCCGGGGCTTTTCTGGCCCACGGCTACCAGGCCAACCGCCTGATCGCCCTGCGTGACCCGGGGGTGATGGTGCATGCCATGGGCAAGGCTTCGGCGGCGCGGGTGACCCTGCGCAGCGTCGAGGAACTGGAAGCCCTGGCCGCCAGCGTGCCGCCGATGGCCTATGACATCGACAGCTTCGCCAGCCTGGGCCTGCTCTGGGAAACCCTGTCGGTGACCGAAATCGAACAACCCACGGCCCATGACCTGGCGCGGGTCAACGAGTGCCTGGTGCAGGCGATAGCCGATGTGCGCGCTACCGGGCATGACCTGAGCGGGCGTTTGGGCGCGAGCAACCGGGTAGCGTCGAGCCGGGTGCGCCACTTGTTGCGAGAACAGTGGTGAGCCGCTTGCCACCCCAGCCCCATGACCTGCTCTGGGGCCTGACTCCCGAGCAATTGCCGGGCGATGCGCCGGCCTGGGTGGTGGCGGCCATGGCCGCCGGCCAGCCGGTGGTGGTGCGCCGGGCGTTGA
>NZ_ATLP01000009.1:0-1749 GCF_000416215.1 Pseudomonas sp. CF161 | reverse complement strand
GGGCGTCTACGCCGCCGCCCGGGAGCCGCACCTGGTGCAGTGGGTGGCGCAGCAGGCCGGGCGTTCGCGGCGGGTGGCGTCGGTCTGCACCGGGGCGTTTCTGCTGGCGGCCAGTGGCTGGCTCGATGGCCGACGGGTGGTGACCCACTGGACCCGCTGCGAGCAACTGGCCCGGGAATACCCGCAGTTGCAGGTCGAGGCCAACCCGATTTTCATCAATGACGGTGCGGTCTGGACCTCGGCCGGGGTCACCGCCGGCATCGACCTGGCCCTGGCCCTGGTCGAGCAGGACCTGGGCCGTGGGGTGGCCCTGGAAGTGGCGCGGCACCTGGTGGTGTTTCTCAAGCGCCCCGGGGGCCAGTCGCAGTTCAGCGTGACCCTTTCCCTGCAACAGGACGGTAATCGCTTCGACGACCTGCATGCCTGGATCGCCGAGAACCTGGCCATGGACCTGGGCATCCCGACCCTGGCCCTGCAGGCCGGCATGAGCGAGCGCAGCTTTGTGCGCCACTACCGTGCGGACACCGGGCAGACACCGGCCCGAGCCGTGGAGCTGATCCGGGTCGAGACCGCCCGCCGGCTGTTGGCCGATACCACTCTGGCGATCAAGCGCATTGCCGCGCAGTGCGGGTTCGGCAGTGAAGAAACCCTGCGCCGCGGCTTCCTGCGGGCCATGGGCGTGACGCCGCAGGCTTACCGGGAGCGTTTCAGCACCCATGAACTCAAGGAACACACCCCTGATGTCGTCTGAAGATCACGCTGCAACCGCCCCGCCAGGCCCGGCCAGCGAGCCGCCGCTGAAGCTGACCTGGACCCTGGTGATGCTGGCGATTCAACTGTCGATCCTGTTCTGGTACGTGGCCAAGCCCGATGTCACCGTGCATTACTCGGCACAGGGCACGCGCACCCTGAGCTACGTGCTGAACGTCCAGCACAGCATCTACCGTGGTCGGATCGAGCCCGGACAAAGCACCGGGGACAGCGGGCATATCTTCCCCGATGCCGACTTTTTCATGCAGTTCGACTGGTGGTCCAAGGACAGCCGTGGCTGTGTGGAGATCAACCCCAAGTGGCCACAGACCCATATTTATATCGATGCCAACGGCGAGCTGGATCGGCGCCCCGAAAGCGGCACCGATGTCGACCGCTTGTCACCCTGCAACGGCTGAGCTCAGCCCTGCACCAGGCTCAACTCGCCGTCGCGGTACAGCACTTCACGGCCGACCCAGGCCGGGTCAACCTGGGGTAGCACCGCCGAGGGTTTGCGCAGTTCGCGCAGCAGGGTCGAGCCGTGGGACAGGCGTCCGCCCATGCGCGCGATCACCGCGCGTGCCGCTTGATACTGCGCGTGGCGCCCGGGGTCCAGGGTGTCTTCGAGCAGGATGTCGACGCCGAGCACGCCTTGCACCTGCCCCGGGTAAATCATGAAGCCGCTGGCCTGTTCGCTGCCTTCGCGGCCGTCCTGCCAGAAGCTGCCGTCGCGGCTGCGGACCTCGGCGTGGGGCGCAAACCAGTGGTCGCGCTCGGCTTCGGGCATGGCGTGGTGCAGGCGGAAAAAGATCCGCATCAGGTTGTCGCGGTACCACTCGCGTACTTGCAGGTAGTAACCGCGCATCCCCGGCAGCCCCAGGCGATGGGCCATCCCCACCGCCCTGGGCCAGGCCGGCAGCGCCTGTAACGGCAGGTCGCTGCAGGCCGGGCGCGGGGTGCCGGGGTCGGTTTCCCAGGGCAGGCGGTGCGGGCTGTGCT
>NZ_ATLP01000008.1:0-1582 GCF_000416215.1 Pseudomonas sp. CF161 | reverse complement strand
CGTGCCCCAGCCACACCACCGGCGCGCCCCAGCCAGGCTGCTCGGGGCCGGGGCGCAAGGCGCTGCGAAACAGCGTCCATTGCACGCCGAAGTGCTGGCCTTGCGGGTCCACCAGGTCGGCGGTGAGGTACCACCATTCGATGCGAAACCCCTCATGGGCACCGTGGTCGGCGGGAAAGCCGAACGTCCGGCCCGGCACCACCTGGGCGAAGTCGGCCGCCTGGTTGCCCAGCCCGGCGAAGCCCTGTTGCGGTGCGGCGGGCTGATCACAACCGCCCAGGCACAGGCCCAATGCCAGTAACAGGCGACGGCATGTCCGATCAATGCTCATCGGCAAACGTCCTCAGCAGGTCCACGGGTTGCGTGCGGTACAGCGTGTACAGCGGCCAGGCCGACGCCAGCAAAGTGGCCAACAGCGCCAGCCCCAGCAGTTGCAGCAACTGCCAGGGGAACACCCGCAACGGCAGGCGCCAGCCGAAGGCTTGAACGTTGATCACGGTATCCAGGCACCAGGCCAGGGCGATGCCCAGGGGCAGCGCCAAAACCAGGGTCAGCGCCGCCAGCAGCCAGGTCTGGCCCAGGTTGAGCAGCATCAGTTGGCGCCGGGTCACGCCCAGGGCCCACAACGGCGCCAACTGGCCCAGGCGGCTCTGGCTCTGGGTCAGCAGGCTGATAAACAGCGCCACACCGGACACCCCCAGGGTCAGGCTATTGAGGGCCGCCGTGGCGGCGAAGGTGCGTTCGAAGACCTGGCTCGACCAACCCTTGAGCTGCACCTGATCGATGATCCGGCTGTCGTCGAGGGCAAACTGCTGGTGCAAACGGCTGACCAGGGGGCCGATGGCCGACGGCTCGATCCGCAGGTTGAAACGGCTCGGCGTCAGTTGCGGCCAGTGCTGCAGCAGGTGCCCGGCGTTGACCAGGATATGGCCCTTGGGGTTGCCGTAGTCGGCGTAGATCCCCACCACCTGCGGCGCCCATTGGCCTTCAGGCACCGGGATCGGCAAGCGGTCGCCGACACGTACCTTGAGCCGACGCGCCAGCTGTTCGTTGAGCATCAGGCTGTCGTCCCGGGCCAACTGGTCCCAGGGCTGCTCGCCCAGGGCTTCCAGCAGCGGCCAGTGCTGGCGGTAGGTCGGATGGTCGATGACCCCGTACAGCTCCGCCGGCCAGCCCTGCAATTGCACCGGCACCAGCCAGCTGGGCAGCAGCGCTGTGACTTCCGGCTGCGCGGGCAGCCACTGTTGCAGCTCTCGGGCCTGGGCCGGGCCCTGGGGATTGAGGTACAGCTCAGCGGTCAGGCGCTGTTCGAGCCAGTCAGTGAAGGTCTGGCGAAAGCCCGAGGTCATGCTGCCGGCGCCGATATTGGCCGCCAGGGCCAGCAGCAGCGCCATCAACGCCAGGCTCAGGGCCGGCAGTTGCTGACGGCAATCGGCGACAAACCACTGCCCCAGTACCGAGCGACTGCGCCCCAGCAGCCCGCCGAGCACGGCATCGAGCAGCACCGGCAACCCCAGGGCCGCCCCCAGCAGCAAGGCCGCCATCAGTACAAAACCGCTGCTCAGGCTGTCCCCCAGCCACC
>NZ_ATLP01000007.1:0-1124 GCF_000416215.1 Pseudomonas sp. CF161 | reverse complement strand
CTTGGGGTTGGGCTGGCGCGGGGCCCTGGCCACCTTGCTGGTGCCGGCCTTGCTCCTGGCGCTACTGGGGCCGCGCGTGGCCCCGCGCACGCACCAGGCCAAGCCCATGAGCCTGGCCCTGCACCGGCCCAATGCACGCCTGGCGCTGTTGATGAGCGTGCAGCTGTGCGTGGGCATCGCGCTGTCTTCGTTCGTGACCTTTCTCGGGGTGTTCGCCACCCGCCAGGGCATGAGCCCGGGCCTGATCGGCGGCTTGATTGCCGGCTTCGGGGTGATGGGCATCGTCGCCCGTACTTGCCTGACCCCATTGGGCGCGCGCATGGCCGATGAGTCCTGGTTATTGCTCGCGCTGTTGCTGCTGTCGGGGGTGGCGTTGTGGCTGACCTCCCTGGCCACCCCGGAGCGTCACTGGTTGCTGTGGGCCGGCGCCCTGGGCATGGGCCTGACGGCGGTGGCGACCAATGCCATCGCCATGAGCATGGTGTTGCGCGACCCGGGTTTCGGCAGCCCGGCCCCGGCGGCAGGCATGCTCTCGGTGGGCTTCTTTGGCGGTTTCGCCCTGGGCCCGGTGTTGTTCGGGCAACTGTTGCGCGGGTCCCTGGATTTCGCCGATGCCTGGCTGGCGCTGATTGCGGTGCTGCTGCTCGGCGGGGTACTGAGCCTGCTGTTGTTCCGCGCCCGGCAACGCCATCGGCGTGCCCCTGAGGTGGCGGCCAAGGCATTGCTGAGGGCCGTCGAATGAACGCCTTGGGCCGCACCCAGGCGCCGCTGCAAACAGCGGAAGTGCAACGCGCCATCGACCAGTTGCTGGTGCGCCTGGAGCTGATCGACGCCGTCTGTGGCGAGGGCTTCCCGTTGTATTGCCGGGGCCTCGACCAGCCCTGGAAAGTTTCCGCCGGCGGATCCTGGCTGGGTGGTTTCTGGGCCGGGCTGTGGTGGCTGCGCGCCTATTGCCGCGCCGCGGACAAGGACCGGCAGCAGGCCGAGCAGATCAGCCAGCGCCTGGCCGACAAGCTCGACAGCGACACCCATCACCGCAGCCTGATCTTCTGGTACGGCGCCGGGCTTGGCGCGCGCCTGCTGGACAGCGCGCCCGCCGCCGAGCTGGCGCGCCAGGCCAGCCA
>NZ_ATLP01000006.1:0-890 GCF_000416215.1 Pseudomonas sp. CF161 | reverse complement strand
CTGCCGGCGTTGAAGGGCGGGGCCGGAGCGTATTCCAGTTGCAGTTGCACCAGTTGCGCGCGGGCCTCGCCGTAGAGTTCAGCGGCCAGGGCCAGGGCGAAATCGATGCCGGCGGTGATGCCGCCACCGGTCAGCAGGTTGCCGTCGCGCACCACCCGGTCCTGCACCGCAGTCGCCCCCAGCGGCCCCAGCAGTTCGTGGTAGGCCCAGTGGGTGGTGGCGCGTTTGCCCTGCAACAGGCCAGCGGCCCCCAGCACCAGCGAGCCGGTGCAGACCGAAGTGATATAGCGCGCCCCCGCGGCCTGGCGGCGGATAAAGTCCAGGGTCTGTTCGTCCTCCATCAGCGGGCCGACCCCGGCGCCACCGGGAATGCAGATCACATCCAGGGCCGGGCAGTCGTCGAACGTGGTGGTGGGCAGCAGCACCAGGCCGGTGCTGGCGGTGACCGGTTCCAGGTCCTTCCAGATCAGGTGCACCTTCACGTCCGGCAGCGACGCCAGCACATCGTAGGGGCCGGTGAGGTCCAGTTGCTGAACCTTGGGAAACAATAGAAAACCGATCTGCAGCGTCATCGCGTCTCTCCTGGGGCAATCTTTGGGGTCACCCGAAACGGGTGGACGGCCTCACTCTATTCCCCTAGGCTTTGGCGCATCCGCCAAGATGCCCACGATTTACGCCAATCATGCCTACTGCTGCCAAAACCGTGTATGTGCTGGCCTTCGCTAACGCCCAGGTGCTCGATGTGACCGGGCCGCTGCAAGTGTTCGCCTCGGCCAATGACCTGCTGCGCCAGCAGGGCCTGCCTGCGCCCTATGTGGCCACGGTGATCGCCGATCCGGGCGGGGCGCTGCCGACGTCGGCCGGGCTGGCGCTGCTGGCCGAGCCCTTGC
>NZ_ATLP01000005.1:0-797 GCF_000416215.1 Pseudomonas sp. CF161 | reverse complement strand
CCTGCCCGCGCTGCTCGCCAGCCAGCCCGACGCCACCTGGGCGGTGCGTTCCTCAAGCTACGGCGAAGACCAGGCCGACGCCGCCAATGCCGGCCTCAGCACCACCTACCTGCGCGAGCCGGCCAGCACCGTGCCGGCGCGCATCGCTACGCTGCGGGCGGCCGGTGTCGAGGAAGTGGTGGTGCAGCGCTTTATCACCCCGACGCTGTCGGGCATCGCCTTTGTCCGGCACCTGGGGGTGGAGCTGGAGTGGGTCGAAGGCCATCTGGAGGCCTTGGCTGACGGCCAGTCCAGCCCTGAACGGGCGATTTTGTCGCGGCTTGGAGGCGCCTGGGCCAGCGGTCAGTTCCCGACCGCCCACGGCTTGAGCAGCGCAATGCTCTGGGACTTTTTGCAGGGCGTGCTGAAAACCTTCCACTACGTGCCCGGCGATGTCGAATGGGCCTGGGACGGCGCGCAGCTGTGGCTCCTGCAATACCGGCCGATCAGCGATTACGGCTGGCGCCGGCACCTGACCGCCGCCAATATCGCCGAGATCCTGCCGCCCCAGCCCAGCCGCTTCGTGGAGTACGGGCAACGGCGGGCGGCGGCGAGCATTCCGGCGATCATGGCGCGCTGGGATTCGCGGATCCTCGAAGACAATGAGCCGTTCACCGCGGTGTTTGGCGGCGCGTCCTACATCAACAATGATCTGTTCCTCGCCCGTCTGGCCGACTGGGGCGTGTCCTCGGCCAGCTATGCCGGCGAGGTCGGCGGCGCCACCCCGCACCTGCCATGGCGCCCGGCGCGCCTGCTGC
>NZ_ATLP01000004.1:0-675 GCF_000416215.1 Pseudomonas sp. CF161 | reverse complement strand
TGGCCTGGCGCGACTCGGCTTCGGCGGCGCGGGCGCGGCCTTCGACTTCGGCAATCAGGCTTTGCTGCTGGCGCTGGCGTGCCGCCAGGTTGGCGATGCGCGCCAGTTGCGCGCGGGTTTCGGCCAGCGCTTCGTCGACGGCCGCCTGGGCCTGGTCGACATGGGCCTGGTAATCCGGGTCTTCGATGCTGGCCAGCAGGTCGCCGGCCTTGAGCGCCTGGTTGTCCTGCACCCGGACTTCGGCCAGGTAGCCGGAGATCCGTGGGGCGACCGTGACAATGTCGGCCCGCAGGTAAGCATCGTCGGTTTCAATCTGGAAGCGTCCGTTGCGCCACCAGTGCACACACCAGGTGACCAGCAGCAGGCCGGCCAGCACCGATGTGGCGTAAATCAGCACACGGCGTCGGGTCAGGGCGCGCGCGGGGGCCGCAGTCGAAGCGGGAGCGGGGGTATCGGTCATTGCGGGTACTCGCTTTCAGGCGGGGTGGAAGAGTGGCGGGCGAGCCGCGTGGCAGGGGCGATCGGCGGCGCGTCACGCCAGCCCCCGCCCATAGCCTTGAACAGCCGCAACTGCGCGTCCATGACCTGGGCATCGGCGCCGGCCAGCTCGGCCTGGCGTTGCACATCACGGCGCTGGGCCTTGAGGTATTGCTGGGCGGTGCTGGCGCCGGCGGT
>NZ_ATLP01000003.1:0-510 GCF_000416215.1 Pseudomonas sp. CF161 | reverse complement strand
AGGCGGTCCAGGCTGTAGAGCGGGAGCCAGGGTTCAGCCACGGGTTGGTGTGTCCAGGTGGCGACCGAGGGCGGCAGGATGCGGACCTTGGCCCAGTCGTTTTGCAGCTCCAGCAGTGCGACGCGTGCGTACAGCGGCAGCCAACCGACGCTGGGGCCATGGGCTCGGGTTGCCAGTCGGGTGCCGTAGTCGGGTTCGGTGGTGGCGGGCGCTAAAGCGTCGTCGCTGGCGGGGGCTGGCAGCGGGGGTGCTTGCAGACGGTGACGGACCAGGACAAAGCCGGTGGAGTAAGGTCGCAACACCGCTGTAGCCTGGGCTTCTTGAGCGTCACCGGCGTTAGCGAGCGGTTCTGCACTGGCCTCCAGAGGTGTATCGGCCACTGGCGTGGCATCCGGGTAATGCTCATCGATTCGGTAGGCGACGATCTCTCCGTCAGCGACGCATTGCACCCCCTCCTCGGTTGAAAACACGTTGGCCGTGCCGCGGTCGAAGTGGATGCCGCCGTGAAAG
>NZ_ATLP01000002.1:0-423 GCF_000416215.1 Pseudomonas sp. CF161 | reverse complement strand
TTGTGTGTTTTTCTCGAACTTTCGGTTCGTTTCGTCTTCACACACCGCAATCTGATGCTCTTTCGAGTAGTCAAATTGCTTGGGTGTTATATGGTCAAGCCTCACGGGCAATTAGTATTGGTTAGCTCAACGCCTCACAGCGCTTACACACCCAACCTATCAACGTCGTAGTCTTCGACGGCCCTTCAGGGAACTCAAGGTTCCAGTGAGATCTCATCTTGAGGCAAGTTTCCCGCTTAGATGCTTTCAGCGGTTATCTTTTCCGAACATAGCTACCCGGCAATGCCACTGGCGTGACAACCGGAACACCAGAGGTTCGTCCACTCCGGTCCTCTCGTACTAGGAGCAGCCCCTCTCAAATCTCAAACGTCCACGGCAGATAGGGACCGAACTGTCTCACGACGTTCTAAACCCAGCTCGCGT
>NZ_ATLP01000001.1:0-209 GCF_000416215.1 Pseudomonas sp. CF161 | reverse complement strand
GTACAGCGACGCCGATTTCCCCGACTGGCTCGGCTGGACCTTTATCGACGACGACACCGATGGCAACAGTCGCTGCGACTCGAAGCAGTTATTGGACCTGATCGAGCCCCAAGCGCCAACGGCCAACCCTGCGCCTTATCTGCCGGGATTGCTCGGCGAGGCGGTGAATGCCGCTGCCAGGGACCTCGACGCCGCCATGCACTACAAAG